>JAILIE010000015.1 GCA_024695415.1 Clostridiales bacterium
AAGCAGATTGCTGATACCAAGCTGGAGTACGCCGCGATTCCCGGGGTTACCCTGCAGAACATTGCCACCAAACTCACCGGGGTGGTCATGTCTGTCATGTCCCTGAAATTCTATTTTGACGGCAGCATGGAGCTGCTGTACTGCATCATGATGATGGTTTCCGCCTTCCTGATCTATGAGAGCCTGGATTCCATGAGCGCATTTACCGCCCTGTTGCGGAACATCAACATCGCCGTAACAAAAACCAAAGAGATTATGGACATGCCACCCATGGACATTGACGGGGCGGAGATCACCCCAGCCAGGCGGGATATCGAACTGAAGAACGTTGACTTCTCCTATGACCGGCGCAAGATCATCGACAACGTGAGCCTGACCATTCCGGAGAAAACCACCACAGCATTCGTCGGCCCCTCCGGCGGCGGCAAGACCACCCTGTGCCACCTGATGGCCCGGTTCTGGGACACGCAGAACGGGCAGGTGATGCTGGGCGGCCGGAATGTGAAGGATTACAGTTTTGATTCCCTGATGAAGAATTTCAGTTTTGTTTTCCAGAGCGTCTATCTTTTTGAGGACACGATTGCCAACAACATCCGTTTCGGCGAACCGGAGGCTTCCATGGACAAGGTCATTGAGGCCGCAAAGAAGGCCCGCTGCCATGACTTTATCATGGCGCTGCCGGATGGTTACCAGACCATTATCGGAGAAGGCGGGGCAAGCCTTTCCGGCGGGGAAAAACAGCGCATATCCATCGCCCGGGCTATCATGAAGGACGCGCCGGTCATCATCCTGGATGAGGCCACGGCGAATGTGGACCCGGAAAGTGAAGCGGAACTGACTGCGGCAATTGAGGAACTGACAAAGGAAAAGACGATCATCATGATCGCCCATCGGCTCAAGACAGTCCGTCACGCGGATCAGATCTTTGTGATCGACAACGGAAAGATCGTTCAGCATGGAACACATCAGGAACTGATCAGGGTAAACGGCATCTATAAGACTTTTGTTGAAGGCCGGCAGGAAGCAGCTTCCTGGAAAATCGCATAAAAAGGCCGGGACAGTATTCAGGCAGGCGATTCCTGTTATCACAGATATTCTATAATATCCTCAGTTGCTTTGTTTTGCAGGCATTCTACAGAGTGTCCTGCTTTTTTGTTATCACTGATAACACTGTTGATGGAAATATCATTTTTGTTCGCTTTCAGTATTCATTTACTCATGATAGAATATTACTACATCTCAGGAATAATTTACGTATGATTTGCCAGACAGTGTCTGGCACAATGAAGAAGATGGAACAATATGCCAAATACCATTGTTCTAAAAGGCGCATGTGTGGCGGAGGATAACAGATGAATAAAGACTGGGCAGAAAAGAATAAAAAAATGCAGTCCCTGATCGCGAAAGAAGCAACCTTCCGGGAAGGATTAACTGTTCTGTTTGAGTTAAGAGACGAACTGTTCGGGCTGATATCATCCATTGTGAATACTTTTCCGGTGGAAGCTTTTTACCAGATGCCTTTTCCTGGGGCTGTAGGGTACCACAGTAAAACGCTGGCCTATTCCATGTGGCATATCTTCCGGATCGAGGATATTGTCGCTCATACACTAATCACACAGGATGATCAGGTCCTGTTTACAGATGGATGGCTTGAAAAAACGAAGAGTACAATCATCACCACCGGCAACGAACTGAAAGGAACGGAGATAGTCACTTTCTCGGAGCATCTGGATGTAAAAGCGGTATGTGAATACTGCAGGGCTGTTATGAACGCCACAAACGGATTGCTGCAGAAGCTGGAATACAGGGATCTGAAACGGAAGTTTACAGACACGGACAGGGAAAGACTGACCGGCAGTCAATGTGTCAGTACTGATGAAGATGCATTCTGGCTGATTGACTACTGGTGCAGAAAGGATATCCGCGGTCTAATCCAGATGCCGTTCAGCCGGCACTGGATCATGCATATCGAAGCAATGTGCCGCATCAAGGAGAAACTGTGCCAGAAGGCCAGGAAGGGTGCGGATCCCATTGCATACTGCGGCCTGTCCTGTAATCACTGTTTTCTGAAGGACTGGTGCGGAGGATGCAGGACGACATACAATGCCTGTTCCGATGCAAAAAGTTCTCCGGACGGCATACGCCCGAACACAGCCTGCTGCAGAGAGAAAGGCATAGATGGATGCTGGGAATGTGAGGACTTAACCGGCTGCCGCAAGGGATTCTATGCATATGATGATATCAATGCGATAAAAGCTATGGCGCTGTTTATCCGGAAGCATGGCAAAAAAGAACTGGCTGCGGTTCTTGACAGACTGCACCAACAATATCATTTTCAGAAGATCCAGGAGGTTCTCGGGGAGGAACTGGAACACGGGCTGACGATTCTGGAACAGATAAAATAATGAGGCAATCATTTAATGCGATTACATAAGACCCTTACACGATATTTCCACTACGATCAAGCCCTATGCAGCAGCAGCCATGTGATCCGGGCGTGGCAACATTTTGGCAACAGAAAATCTGATAGCCCATGTTTCATGGACAATCAGTGAAATCAGAACACCACGATACATAAAACATAAGCTACACCCGCTTCGCGATCAGCCCGTCCTCATCTTTTTCGATCCGGATCACGAAATCGAACCGATCTCTTTCCGTGCACATCCGGAAATCTTTTTCAGGAAAAACGTCCCGCAGGTCCGGATCAAAGAAGTGCCTGCCGCCGCCCGTCCGGAGCGCCTGCAGCCTTTCATCAATGTCCGGCATTCCGCTGCCATTGACCAGGCTTGCCATGTACAGCGCGCAGAGCTCGTCCTCCTCCGCCGGGGCCAGGCCTTCCTTCCCCATGCAGACGAACGTGGCCTTCTCCGGATTCTTCCGGCGGATATAGTCCGCGACCGCCCTGGCGTTCAGAAAGCTGCCGGTCAGGATCTCCTCTGCGCGGACGGCGTTTGTCACGCCCTGCGTTCCCGCGCTGGTCGTGTGGATAATCCGCTTGCCCCTGATCGCTTCCGGGTCCACCGTGGAAGGTGAATTGCCGAAGTCAAACCCGTCCAGCTTTCTCCCGTGCCGCTCACCGATCAGCACACATCCGGGATCCTTTTCCCGCCAGGCCAGCGCTTCCGCAACCGCCCCGACCGGCCGGATCTCCCGGGCGCCCATGGCATACAGCCAGCACTCCAAGGAAAACGCGCGGAACACGTCGATCACGACTACCAGGCCTTCCGCCTGCTTCGCGCCTTCGATCAGGTGGGCAACCGTAAGCTGCGTGCGCAGCGGACGGACGTCGTCCGACAGGAGGTCTTCCGCCGGCACAATCCGGGCGATGCGAACGCCCTCCTCATAGCTCCACAGCGATCCGTCAGGATCAACCCTGAATTCAATCACCTGTCAGACCTCCATCGTCACGATCAAGTCTGTTTTCTCAAACGCTGCCGCCATATCATTGCTTTCGTGGGTATATGATACCATATCCCACTCAAAAGAAAAAGTTGTATTTCACATGTGTCTTGACAGCCTGACTAAAACGTCGAAAATAAAAAAAGGAAAGCTGCTTCTGACGATGATGGAGGCCACAATGAAAGAACTGTTTCAGATGGACCGGCAGGATTACAATCCGGCAGGGAAAGTGTATGAGCGGCCCTCCGCAAGGGCGATTATCCTGAAGGACGGGAAAGTGCTCCTCAATCATATTGCGGTGCACGATTGCTATGAGTTTCCGGGCGGCGGAATTGAGGCCGGGGAAACGCCGGAGGAGGCTTTGCAGCGTGAAGTCACCGAGGAGACGGGCCAGATTGTGGTTCCGGAATCCATCCGGGAATTCGGTATCGTCATCAGAAGGCAGCGGGACAGCAAGGATCCGGACGGCATCTTCGAACAGTTGAATTACTACTACCTGTGTGATGTGACGGAGGAAACCGTCCCGAGAAAGCCGGACGAGCATGAGATTGTGGAGGGCGCCGAGCCGGTCTGGGTCGATTCGCTGGCGACTCCGATCTATCGGAACCGCAAAGCCTTTGAGCGGATCGGCGAGCCGTTTATGCAGCGGGAAATGCGCGTGATGGACATGGCGGACGAGGAACTCCGGAAACAGAGCTGGGAGCGAACGGAGGAAGCGGCCATCCGGACATTGGGAGACGCGGATTACACAGGCATGCTTTCTTTTGTGAAGCATACCCTGGAGGACGCCCGGACCGAAGGCGTGAGCGGAATCGGAATGCATAAGCTGGAGTTCGGATATACGCGCTACGAGCATACCAAGCGCGTGCTCGGCTGGGCAAAACGGCTCTACGATATGACTCCGGATAAAGAAGGACTTCGGTATGAGGACCTGATGATCGCGACGATCTTCCACGATATCGGCAGGGCGGTTTCCGAACAGACCGGAGAAGACCACGCGAAAGCCGGGGTGTCGCTAACCAGGAACTGGCTGCTGGAAAACGGATATGATCCGCCCCGGGCAGAGTATATCGCGGGCATGGTCGGCTCTCACTCTGAAAAATGGCGTATGCGTGATCCGGAGATCGACCGGAACCTCCTGATGCTGATGGAAGCGGATCTCCTGGATGATATGGGGCTCCTGGGCATTGTGATGGATACGATGATCGTCCGGGCCCGAAAGGCGGAGGCGACATTCTACGACTGCTATAACCATTATGAACGCTATACGCATCCGATGCAGCATGATTGCCCGCTGGTCACGCCGGAGGCAAACGCGCTTTGGAACGAAAAAACAGAGAGTACGGACCGCTTTATGGAACAGTACCGGAAAGACATCCTGTTCGGCGGTGAAAACTATATCGGATATCGGTAAAGCATGCAGGCATTCGGCAGAATGCCTGTTTTGTTGTTTCCAGCCCTGACAGCCCGATAACAAAGCGACACAGAAAAACGTACCGGGTCGTTTTGAGCGACCGGTATGCTGAATCGAGAACGTTTTGTTTTGCTCCGTGACTATCTGTTGACTGATCCCCGTTACTCCCCTTTGTTCAGCGCGGGAAGCTCATGGATGTCGTAGGTTTCATAATAGATATCAAAGGCGGTTTCGACGTCGCCGGACAGTTCGATCAGCGCGCCGGCCTGGAACATCGCGGAAAGCGTACCGGAAGGCGCGTGCCAGGCGGCGTTGGAAACGACCGTGATGGTTTCCTTTCCGGCTTCCCCCGCCTGCAGGGACGCCTCCGCGCCAAAGAGCAGGGCACCGGTCGCGATATGATAGTCGCTGGAGATGATCGCCAGCTGTTTCACCTGCGGGTACTGTCCGGTCAGGGTCTGCCAGGTATAAATCGCGTTCTGCGCGGTTGTCAGCGACTGGTCCTCCACGATGACCCGCTGCGCGTCCAGGCCGTTTTCGACCAGCCATTTTGCCATCTCCCCGGCTTCCGTGGCATCCGGGTTTTCCGCCGCGGTTCCGCCGCCGGTGCATACGATGAGGGCATTGGGATACTTTTCAGCGCTGGCCTTTGCCACCTTCAGCCTTTCGATCAGCTCGTCCTTCATACTGCCGTCGGGATTCAGCTGGAAGCCGAGCACGACCAGGCACAGTTCGTCTGTTTCCGGCAATCCGTCCGGAAGGATATTTTCGTTGATTTCCAGATCCCCGCCCACGGCTTTCCAGAGATCCATGATGCTCCGCCATTTGGCTCCGGCCGCCGGATCCGCGGCGGACAGCTCATCCAGGAGCTCCGCGGTTTTTCCGTCCGCTTCATCGCCGTAGGTTCCATAGTATACCGCCAGTTCCTCAATGATCTCCCGGCCTGCGCGAGGACTGTCCGCGGCAGTGGTTTCCGCCGCCGCGCCGCAGAAGGGCAGCGCCAGTGCCAGCACCCAGGCGAGGAACGCAAAAATCATCCGGTTTCCATTGCTGCTTTTCATCGCTTTCCGGCCTCCTCCGGGAGTTTTACGGATATTCAGTTGACAGCCTTCAGGGCTTTCTTGTTTTCATACATGACGCGGTCCGCCCGGTCAAACACGGAAGCCACGCATTCATCATCCTCAAACCGGGCCATTCCACAGGCGATCATGACCCCGCCGGAACGGCGGGCGTCGGAGTTATATTCGCACATTTTCCCAAGGAGTTCCTCAATACACATATAGTCCCGACCCTGAACGATCACCGCGAACTCGTCGCCGCCGATCCGGAAGACCGGGCTGTGTTTAAAGATGTCGCAGATGGTTGTGCAGGCATCCCGGAGACACTGGTCTCCCGCCTGATGGCCGACGCTGTCGTTGACTGTCTTCAGGTCGTTGACGTCCAGGATGACGAGGGCAAAGGGTTCCTGGCTGTGCTCCCGGATTCCGCTGTCTATCCGGGTTTCGGCCTCCAGGTAAGCGTGCCGGTTCTTCACGCCCGTCAGGGCGTCGACATTGGCCTGCTTCCGGGCCAGCGTGAGACGCTCCGCGTATTCCTTTTCCTGCCGGACCTGCACGTCGATATCATTGATACCGACAATCAGGCGTTCTCCTTCCGGCTCCCGGACCATGACGGCTTTCAGCTGGACATAGTTGGGCTTTCCGTCCAGGTTCAGCCGGTAGGTCAGGGAGAAAAGGCCGCTGCGTTCGATTTCCGCCAGGACGTTCTCTTTGGTGAAGACCGAAAGGAACAGTCCGACATCCTCGGAATAATTATGGACGTGCGCCTCTTTCCGGGACGTTTCAAAGAAGTTCTCGCCTTCATTCGCCTGCCCCAGTCGCTTGAAATCATCCGCGGCGCCGAATTCACGATAGCGGTCGGTTTCGGGATCCACCATATAGACGGCGATATAGTTGCCCGTCAGGGCGTGGATGCGGCCATAGGCAGCGCGCTCCTCTTTCATCCGCTCCTGCGCCTGGCGCTGTTTCATCTGTTCGTCGATATCCGTGACGCCGATTACGATGAAACGGTTGTCATCCTTCATGCGGGTGACTTTCATCCGCACATAGAACGGAGCGCCTCCCTTGATCCTGCGGTAGGTCATCTCAAACACGCCCATCCGGTCCAGGGTGTCCGTGAGGAAACGGGGGTCCATGGCGTTTACAAACGCCTCATTGTCATCCGGATGAACGAACAGTTTGACCTCCCGCTTGCAGCTTTCAAAGAAATCGGTGCCGTGACGCGCCTCGGAGAGCACGCCGTTCTCCTCGTCGGTATGGTATTCAGTATATTCATCGGTCACCACGTTGACATAGAACAGGTCCGTATAGTCCCGGGCCAGGGACATCGCAATATGCGCGAAAATCGTGCCGGCGCTCCGTTCCTTCTCGTAGGCTTTTTCCAGCTGCTGACGGTAGTCCTCTTTCTCGTCGTTGATGACGAAGGTATGGAGAAGGCAGGTGCCAAGCAGGTACGCAACCGCATAGAGCGGAAGATACGGGAACCACAGCTGGATGGTGAGGAATATGGCCATGATCAGTCCGAAGAACGCCAGGGTACGGTATTTCAGCCGCTTTTCCGTCCCCCGCCGCATAATGGAGACGGTTGCGTAAACCGAAATCAGGAGCAGGAAAAAGATCTGGCTGGCAAGCAGCCCGTACCGGACGGGGAGGGCGAGGTAAACGCAGTCGCCGTCCACCGTAAAGAGAACCGGCACGAAGATATTGGCGACAGCGGCGACTGTGATCAGGCCAGCGATGATCCGCCCGGCAAATACGAGCAGCCTGCCGAAGGGAGTGTCATCCTCCAGATAGGTGATGGTATACTGCGCCCAGAACAGGACGCCCGCGGCCATGGCAACGAAATAAACCGTCGTGTCCGCGAACAGCAGCAGCGCCAGCTTGCGGTCCTCCAGGATTCCCCACATGACGTCCGTGACATAATAAACCAGCACAGCAAACAGGAATCTCCGGTATACTTTCCACGCCGGCGCCTGGAAAGCGTTGCCGCGATTCAGCAGGATATCGTGATTGACGATCAGCAGGACGATGATCGAGAGCAGGCCAATCGCAGAATAATACATGCCCTGTTATCCTCGTTTCGGCGTTTATGGTATGGTTCCCGACCCGCAAAAGGGAGGAACCCGAATCGTCCAGAAGAACACGCCAAAGAGCCGGCACAGTCATTTCGCCGGCCTTTCAGCACATTCAGTATAATATATTCTTTTATATGGATACAAGGGGGTGGTTCCGGAAAGTCACTTTTTTTCTGCCCTGTACGCTGGCACCGCCTGTTTCCTTTTATACCTCTCCGGTTGCCAGCAGGTTATCCTTGCCCATGCCGCATACATACGGGCTGGAATCGTACCGGTAGCAGAAATCCAGGAAATCCTTTTTCTGTTTCGGGTCGTTCATGATTTTCACCAGGATATCCCGCGGGATCGTCCGGCCGTAGGCGCCGGGGCCGGAAAGCCGGATGTTTTTCACGCCGCAGGCGGAAAGGATCCGCTCCAGTTCGTCCGGCATGAAGGCATAGGTAATGCACCAGGGTGTACCGCCCTGCTCATACTGCGCGATTTCATCCTCGCCGCCCATCAGGCCGTCGTACAGCAGCTTTTCGGCGGCGTCCCGGCTGAAGGAGAATCCGTCGATCATCCGCTCCCGGTTGGCGACGCACCACCGCACAAAGGGATCGTCCGCCTGTTCGTCGAGGAAGAACTGGTTTTTCTGGATCGGGTTGGCCAGGTACGGCAGGGAACCCAGGCGGCTGGAAACGCTGACTGCGATCCGCTTTCCCGCAATCCGCACCAGTTCTCCGATGACCCGGTTCTGGTTGGGCCAGGTATAGGATACCGGCGCATCGAAGGACATGACCAGGTCGAATTCCCGGTCCCGGTAGGCGCCCAGGTCTTCCAGCGCGCCTTTCACGAAGGTAATCCTGTCCAGGACGCCCTCCCGCGCGGCGAGCTCCTTCGCCTTGTCGATCATCGGCTGCGAAATATCGAAGTGCGTCACCCGGCAGCCATGCTTCGCCAGCAGGATCGAAAACCGTCCGCTGCCGGCCCCGCCGTCAAACACGGTTTTGATTCCATCCAGGTTTTCCAGCAGTTTCCGCTGGATATGATCCTTCTGGATAATATCGTCGATATAGGTCGCCTCGCGGCGGCTTTCCAGTTCTCCTTTTTCCGGCAGGTTCCACTGCCGCTCCGAAATCTTCCGGCTGTAATCCATCGATCAGTTTCCTCCCTGCTTCGTTTTGCCGCGGTTCGGGATCCGCACAAAGTAATGGCCTTCATCCTGCCCGGCGATCCGGCCGCCGTTGTTGAGCATCACATGCAGGGAAGCCGGATTGTCAAGGTTCACCCGCAGGTAGATTTCCTCCTCCGGAACGATGCGGAACGCTTCCTCCAGGGTCAGGCGCAAGCCCTCGGTTCCGAGCCCCTGCCCGCGGAAAGGCTTCGCGATAAAATAACCGATGTGCCCGGCACCGGTACGCAGGGATTCACACAGGTAATGTCGGATCCGGAACTCACCGACGATCTCATCATCCCGCCACAGATAGAAGAAGGTTTCCGGAACAAATCCTTCCGGAAGGCCTTTTCCTTCCGCAAAGTCCAGCATGGAAGGAAGGGCTTTGTTTTCGAAATCCTCCCGGGAGACGCCGTGCCAGGCGTTGGTCAGGCCGTTCTCGTCCTCCGGCATATCGCGGACGAACAGCCATTCCTTTTCAACATCTTCTCTGTTCGCTTTCTTCAGGCGGATCATCCCGCATCCTCCTTTCTGCGTATGGCCCGGGATCAATATTCCTCGTCCAGGGGAATGCTTTCCAGCGGGAGCTGGTCCTGGTCAAACCGCTTGTATCCGGTCCAGAGGACGCGTTCCTTCCCGCGGTAGGGAATGACGCATTTGACCCACCAGGTGCCGTTCTTTTTATCATATGCCCGGGACAGGATCTGGATATACTGCCCCTTGACGTTGTAGGTTCCGCCCCCGGCGTATTGGGTGCCGGGTCCCTTGCGGGTGGCCAGGCGCTGAATCGCCAGCCCGTAGACGGGCCCCTGCGCCTGCGCGCTGTTTCCGGTAAATTCTTCGCCCAGGGCGGTAAACGCCTCGTCCAGCGTCAGGCCGAGCCCGTACCAGGCACAATCCTCCCGCAGGGCGGTGATGACCCGGGTCTGTCCGCTCCGGATTTCATCCAGCAGAGCCCAGTATTCCGTCTCCGTAATGTTTTCGCCGTTCCGGAAGAATTCGTTGTCCTCGTCCTCGCCGGAATTATCCACCCGGTACGTCAGGCAGGTGACCAGTTCGTACCGGTTTTCCGCGTTCCGGGCGAAGGTCAGGATCCAGGGTGTCTCATACTGGTAAAACTCGACCGCCAGCGCCTCGCCGTGATCCTCGGTCATATAGATCCGGAACTCCAGCCAGTCGTCGTATCCCAGCAGGGTGACCCCGGGGATAAACAGCGCGCAGCGGGCGGAATCCGCGTCTGACGTAAAGACGTACAGGTTACCCAGGCACTCGTCCTCCAGGAATTCCAGGAAAACCAGCTCCGGAATCCCGTCTCTGTCCAGGTCCTCCAGGGCGACCGGGCGGCACGGAACCTCCGCGTACTCTCCGTCGATATACGCTTCGTACAGCGTCTCCTGGTAATTCAGGATTCCGTCGCAGTATGTGGTCAGGATCTGCTCATAAGCCGCCGGCCAGGGCCCGGTATACACTTCCTGATCCGGAAGGGGAGCGGTTACTTCCGCGTAGGTATCCGCCATGGCCGGCACCGCCGCGGCAACGGAAAGAAACACCAGGACGCAGAGGCATGACAGGATTCTTTTCATATTCTTTTTCTCCGTTCAGCGCCGGCCGGGTTTCCTCCGCGGCCCGCGAATTATTGATGGATATATCGTATCCGGTGAACGCGGATCTGTCAATGATCCGGACGGCGGGCAGAAACTGCCGCGGCGCCCTTGATTCACGCCCCGGAATCCGTTACAATCGAACCGTATCCGGGAACTGATTCCCGTACAGGAGAGGACCCATGCTGACGATTACAAACGAGCAGGCCCGCCAGTTCATCCTGGTCCGGCAGGGCCTGATGGGAAAACACGTGTTTACCGGCAAGGAGGGCGCGTACCGTTTCGTGCGCCAGGCCGGATGCATCCAGTATGATCCGGTGGACGTCTGCGGCAAAAACGCGGAGCTGACGCTGCAGTCCCGCGTGAAGGGGTTCCGGCGGAAGACGCTGGAGGACCTTCTGTACCGGGACCGCCTGCTGGTGGATTACCTGGACAAGGAGCTTTCCATCCTGCCCAGCGAGGACTGGCCGTATTTTTCCGGATACCGGGAAAGAAGCCGCGAGCACGCGAAACAGTTCCCCGGAATCGCGGAGCTGGAGGAACAGGCCGTCGATTATATCCGGGAAAAAGGTCCCGTCAGCAGCGATACGCTCCCGATTGAGGGAACGATCTACTGGCATTCCTCCATGCACTGGAGCGGGCACTGGGAAAAGGAATCCCAGGCCGCGCGGTCCGTGCTGGAACAGCTCTATACGGACGGCACATTGCTGATCCACCACAAGAGCGGATCCCGGAAGTTCTACGACCTGGCGGACAAATACCTGCCGGCGGAACTGCTGAACGCCCCGAATCCCTGCGCGGACGAGGAGGCGCTCCGGGACTGGCGGATCCTGCGGCGCATCGGCGCGATCGGGCTGATGTGGAACCGGCGCTCGGACGCCTGGCTGCGGATCAATATGACGACGGAGGAGAGGGACCGGGCGTTTGAACGGCTGGAAAAGAAGAACCTTATTATGCCGGTTCAGGTGGAAGGACTGCGGTTCCCGCTGTACATGAAGAGCGGGGACATGCCCCTGATGGAACAAGTGATTGCCGGGCAGGCGGATACCCGGGCGCGGCTGGAATTCCTGGCGCCCCTGGACCCGATGATGTGGGACCGGAAGCTGATCGAGGCGATCTGGGAATTCCGGTATTCCTGGGAAATCTATACGCCGGTATCCAAACGGCAGTACGGATATTACGTGCTGCCCGTACTTTACGGGGACCGGTTTATCGGACGGATCGAGCCGAAGGCGGACCGGAAGGCAGGAACGCTGACGGTCAGTCAAATCTGGCTGGAGCCGGGCGTCCGGCAGACCCGCAAGCTGAGCGGAGCGATCGACGGGGCGGTACAGCGCCTGGCGAAGATGAACGGGTGCGCCTGCCCGTGACAGGCGGCAGGAACAGGACGACGGGGGAGGAATCACAATGAAAACCATTTACCTGGCGGGCGGATGCTTCTGGGGCATGCAGAAGTTTTTTGACCAGTTTGAAGGAGTTCTTTCCACGGAGGTCGGGTACGCGAACGGGCCGGACAGGGCGCCTTCCTACGAGGAGGTCTGCGCGGACAGCGGACACGCCGAGACGCTCCGGATCGATTACGACGAGGGGAAGATTTCACTGGCAGAACTGCTGCGGTATTACTTTATGGTGATTGATCCGCTGGCGGTGAACCGGCAGGGGCACGACGAGGGAATTCAGTACCGGACCGGCATCTACTATACCGACGAAACGACGCGGCCGGAGATCGAGGCGGTTTACGGTGCGGAGGAGAAAAAAGCCGGGGCGAAGCTGGCGGTGGAACTTCAGCCGCTACGGAACTTCTTCTCCGCGGAGGAATACCACCAGAAGTACCTGGACAAAAACCCGGGCGGCTACTGCCATATCCCGGCGCGGTATATGCGCCTTGGGGAATAACCGGATATCCTTTTGTTGACTTAGAGCAGGCTTTAAGGAATACAATCTTTCCAGAGCGTAATGAAACAGGATATGAACCGGTGAAAAGGAGGAACCGCATATGAATTACCGTACCATGGGCAAGCTGGGGATCCAGGCTTCCGCTTTCGGCCTGGGATGTATGCGCTTCAACGGCGCGGCGTCCGGGGACAGCGTGATCGACGAACAGAAGGCGATTTCCCTGATCCGCAGGGCGATTGACGGCGGCGTGACCTATATCGACACCGCGTATGTTTATCTGAACAAAACCTCGGAGATCGTGCTGGGCAAAGCGCTCCGGGACGGGTACCGGGAAAAGGTGACCATCGCGACGAAGATGCCGGCGGAGGCTGTGAAGGACCGCGCGAGCATGGAGGCGCTGCTGGCGGAGGAACTGAAAAAGCTGCAGACCGACCATATCGACTTCTACCTGATGCACGGCATCAACAAGGAAAAGTGGGAGTATTTCAAGTCTATCGGCGCCCCGCAGTTCTTTGACGACATGAAGCGGGAAGGGAAGATCCGCTATAAGTGCTTCTCCTTCCACGGCCCGTATGACCAGTTTGAATACATCCTGAACGACTGGGACTGGGACATGGTCCAGATCCAGTACAACTTCATGGACATCAACAACCAGGCCGGAACGAAGGGCCTGGAGCTGGCTGGCAGCAAGGGCATCCCGGTGGTCATCATGGAGGGACTGCTCGGCGGGCGCCTGGCCAATGCGCCGGATAACGTACAGGCGCTTTATGACGCGTTTCCGGTGAAGCGGACGCCGGTGGAATGGGCGTTCCGGTGGCTCTGCAACCATCCGGAGGTGTCCGTGGTGCTGTCCGGCTGCAACGAAGCGGAGCAGATCGACGAAAACCTGCGCATCTTCGGCACCGTGGAAGCGGCCATCATGAGCGATGAAGAGCTGAAGCTGATGGACGACGTGCGGGCGGCCTATATCAGCCGGACAAAGATCGGATGCACGGGCTGCCGTTACTGCATGCCCTGCCCTAACGGGGTGAACATCCCGGGCATTTTCTCCGCATGGAACAACGTATCGCTGTACGGAATCGACCCGAAGTCGGACTGGCAGTACCGGATGATCCTGGAGAAGGGAAACGGCGCGGACAACTGTGTCGGCTGCGGCGCGTGCGAAGCCGCGTGCCCCCAGCACCTGGGCATTATCGACGGACTGGTGTCCGCCTGGAAGGACCTGAACGGATAATCAAAGACAGGAATGAATGAACGATGCAGAAGACAGGGACGATTACACTGGAAACCCACCGCCTGACGCTGAGACAGTTCCGGATTGAGGACGCGGAGGACATGTTCGCCAACTGGGCGTCCGATCCGGAGGTCACGCGCTACCTGACCTGGCCGGCCCACGGGTCGGTGGATGTCACCCGCTGGCTGATGAACGACTGGATTTCCAAATACGACGACGGCGGCTTCTTTAACTGGGCGATCGTCTGGAAGGAAACCGGGAGCGTCATCGGCAGCATCGCGGTGGTAAACCTGATTGAGGAGATTGAATCCGCCGAGATCGGGTACTGCCTGGGCCGGGCATACTGGGGCCGCGGCATCATGCCGGAGGCGCTGCGGGCGGTGGAGGACTACCTGTTTGACACCGTCGGCATCCACCGGATCACCGCCGGCCACGACGTGAGGAACCCGAATTCCGGGCGGGTGATGGAAAAGGCCGGAATGAAACCGGAAGGAATCTCGCGAAGCGCCGGAAAGAACAACCAGGGCGTCTGTGACATGGCGCTGTACGCGATTCTCCGGGAGGACCGGACGGGGGCGGAAAAGCCGAGGGAATCCGTTCCGGTCATCGTCCGTTTCGCCCGGAAGGAGGACCTGGAACGGGTCAATGAGCTGCGGAAGCAGGTCAACGACCTGCATGTGGAAGGAAAGCCGGAGGTGTTCAAGCCCGGATTCTGCGACGAGCTGCGGGATTTCGTCTTCGCCATCCGGGAGGACCCGAACAAGGAGATCGTCGTCGCGGAGCGAGAAGGGAAGGTCTGCGGGTTTGCCGTGCTGAACCACATCAACCGGCCGGAGAATCCTTTCATGTTCGAGCGGGATTACCTGGACGTGGATGAGTTCGGCGTGGATGAGGAAAGCCGGCGGCAGGGTGTCGCCAGCGAAATGATCCGGTTTATCCGGGATTGGGCGAAAGAAAAGGGGTTCAGCCGGGTGGAGCTGAATATGTGGGCGTTTAACAGGGGAGCGCTGGCGTTCTATGAGGCGGCGGGGTTCTCGACTTACAGACGGTATATGGAGATGAAACTGAAATAAAAAGTTCCGTGAAGCCCCAGGCTTCACGGAACTTTTTATTGCTTTTCTTTGGCTTTTTGGGCTTCGTAGGCCCGGAGTTTTTCAGTGAAGAAGTTGAGCTTCCAGGTGACTTTATCCAGATGCTTCTGCATCTCCGCCATTCGTTCCAGCACCAGTTCCCGGTGGGCGCGGAGCAGTTCCACCCGTTCCTCCAGCGTGTGGTCCCCTTCGTGGGTCAGCCGGACAAAGCGGGCAATCTCCTGGATCGACATGCCGGTGTTTTTCAGGCAGCAGATCAGCCCCAGCCTTTCCAGGTCCTCATCCGTATACTGGCGGAAACCGCCGGCCGTTCTTTCCACCCCGGAAATCAGGCCTTCCTTTTCATAATAACGCAGTGTATGGGCGGAAAGCCCGGTTTTCTGACTGACATCCTGAATCGAGTACATTTTTCTCCTCCGCAACTATTGACTTAGAGTGAACTTTAAGGATTAATATCATTGTACAGGAAAAAGGAAAATCTGTCAATCCTTCCTGAAACGACGGCGCATGACCGGGCAAAGACCCGGGAAGAAAGGAACGACGCAAATGAATAACTTTACATTCTGGTCCCCCACATGCTTTGTTTTCGGAAAAGACACGGAGACCCAGGCGGGCGCCCTGGTGAAGCGCTTCGGCGGCAGCCGGGTGCTGATCCATTTCGGCGGCGGAAGCGCGCTGCGTTCCGGACTGATCGACCGGGTGGAGGCGTCCCTGAAGGCGGAAGGCCTGGCCTGCTTCCGGCTGGGCGGCGTGAAGCCGAATCCCCGCAGCGGACTGGTTTATGAAGGCATCGAACTGTGCCGGAAGGAAAAGATCGACTTTATTCTGGCGGTCGGCGGCGGCAGCTCCATCGACTCCGCGAAGGCGATTGCCGCGGGAGCGATCTATGACGGCGACTTCTGGGATTTCTACAGCGGAAAACGTATTGAGCAGGCGCTGCCCGTCGGCACGGTGCTGACGATCGCAGCGGCCGGCAGCGAAGGCAGCCCGGACAGCGTGATCACCAAGGAGGAAGGCATGTTCAAGCGCGGCGCCAGCGGCGACGCCATCCGGCCGAAGTTCTCTGTCCTGAATCCCGCCCTGACCCAGACGCTGCCGCCCCATCAGACGGCCGCCGGGATCACCGATATCATGGCGCACCTGTACGAGCGCTACCTGACCAACACCCCCGAAGTGGAAGTGACCGACCGGCTGATCGAGGCCCTGCTGCTGACGATGATTCACGAAGGGCCCCGGGTGATCGCCGATCCCGACAACTATGAAGCCCGGGCGAATATCATGTGGGCCGGGATGATGGCGCACAACAACTCCTGCGGCGTGGGACGGAGCCAGGACTGGAACAGCCACAATATTGAGCATGAGCTGTCCGCACTGTACGACTGCGCGCACGGAGCCGGGCTGGCGGTGACCATGCCCGCGGTGTTCACCTATGTGATGGATCATGACGTGATGCGCTTCGCCCAGGCGGCGGTCCGCGTGTGGGGCTGCCAGATGGACTTCGCCCATCCGGAAGTGACCGCGCGCGAGGGCATTGAGAAACTCCGGAGCTTCCTGGTATCCATCGGGATGCCGCGGAACTTTGAGGAGCTCGGCGCCCGGGAAGAGGATGTTCCCGCGCTGGTACAGGCTCTGTGCCGCGGGGACGGCCGGGAAGGAAGCATTTCCGGTTTCGTTACGCTGAACGAGGAAGATTGCGAGAAGATTTACCGCCTGATGCTTTGACGGGAAAGGACGGATACGCGACATGACGCAGCAGGAATCGCTGTTCCGGATCAACCAGGAGGGATATGCCACGGGGCTGCCGGTGACCGCCGCGGTCCTGACCGGAGAACCGGTGATCCTGAAAAACGCTGACGGGGAAGTGGTCCGCCGCCTGGACGGCGGCCGGCCGCTTCCGGATCCGGCGTCCGGGGACGAGGTGTATCTCGCGGACCTGGGGGCGCTGGAAGCGGGAGAATATACCCTGGAGGCCGCGGGGGAAAAACGGAAGCTGGCCGTGCGCGCCCGGGCGTGGGACGCGGTGACGAACGCGCTGATCAAGGGGCTGTATTACCAGCGCTGCGGCTGCGAACTGCTGCCGGAGCACGCGGGGGTGTACGCGCATCCCGCGTGCCACACGGCGCTGGCCGCGGTATGGGAGGATCCGTCCACGATGCGGAAGGTGACGGGCGGATGGCATGACGCGGGGGACTACGGGAAATACGTGGGTCCCGGCGCGGTGACGGCCGGTCACCTGATGTACGCCTGGAAGCTGTTCGGTCCGGGATGCTCCGCGGAGCTGAATATTCCGGAATCCGGGAACGGTGTGCCGGACATCCTGAACGAAACCCGGTACGAGCTGGAGTGGATCCTGGAGATGCAGCGCCCCGACGGGATGTTCCACCATAAGCTGACCAAGAAGCACTTTGCCGGATTCATCATGCCGCAGGACGATCTGGAAACGGAGTACCTGATGCCCGGATCCCACTGCGCCACGGCGGCGGCATGCGCGTGCCTGGCGCTGGCGTCCCGGGTGTACCGGCCCTTTGACGAAGCCTTTGCCGGACGGATGCTGTTCTCCGCGCGGCAGGCATGGGAATGGCTGGAAGAGCATCCTGATTTTGTGCCTTTCCAGAACCCGGAAGGCGTGCGGACCGGATGGTACGGGGACCGGAGCGACGCGGACGAGCGGTTCTGGGCAGCCTGTGAGCTGTACGCGGCGACACGGGAAGACGGATTCCGGGAAGCGGCGGAGAAACTGTACCGCGCCGGACAGCACCTGACCGCCTTCGGCTGGGCGGACGTGGGCGGCATGGGCGCGCTGTGCTGCCTGTTTGACCTGAAGGAAGAAGCGGGAGAGGTCCTTTACACCCGGCTGCGGGAGGATTTCCTGCGCCAGAGCGAGGAAGCCCTGAGGATGAGCCGGGAATCCGGATACGGCACGGCGCTGGCGCAGGACCGTTATATCTGGGGAAGTATCCTGCCGATTATGAGCCACGCGATGGCGATGATCATGAACACGATGATAACCGGGCGGCAGGATATGCGGGACGCGGCGCTGATGCAGTGGAACTACGCGCTGGGGCTGAACGCGCTGGATATCTGTTTTGTGACGGGATTCGGACAGAAGAGTGTGATGCATCCGCATCACCGGCCGTCGGGTGCCGACGGGATTGAGGCGCCGGTACCGGGGCTGATTTCCGGCGGGCCCAACCGGAGTTTTCCGTATCCTACGACGAGAGAAAAACTCGGCGAAAACACGCCTCCGGCCAGGTGCTTCCTGGACGAGACGATTTCCGCCGATACCAATGAGATTGCGATTTACTGGAATTCGCCGGCGGTGTTTACCGGCGCGTACTTCAATATGATATCTATGGGGTAACCTAAGGGGCTAGCCCCACGGCCTGCTTCGGGTATTGGAGCGGGCATTTTTCTTTGCAACGGGATGGATCAGGAAGTGGGTTGAATAGGGCTTTAATTCAGAAGCTCCATGAGTTCGTTTTTGCGGGACTGGATTTCGGCGAGGTACGGGGTGTAGTCCGCGGGGGTCCGGGCGCGGAGGAGCTCGGTGATTTCGACGATGGGTTTGGTGAGCGGAGTCAGGGATAAGTTGCCCATGACGCCCTTGAGCGCGTGGGCAATTTCAAACGCGCGGTCCAGGTCACCGGCGTTTACGGCCTCATTCAGCCGGTCGAAGGCAGGATCACGCATCGCCTTGTCCACCAGGCGGAGGTAGAACGCCTCGTTGTTCATGCAGCGGTTCAGGGCTTCATCCACATCCGCGCCGAAGGCGCGGAGTTTTTCAATGGTCAGCATGGTTCGTTCCCCTGCACCCCTTCTCCATGCTGTTAGCAGGATAAGCCTGTTTCTTGTCTGGCATGGAGACGGGGATTATTCAGTGGGTGGGGGCTGCGCCCCCACAGCCTGCCCAGGTTCCGAAGAGGGCAAGCGATACCCATCAGGGACTAAGTCTGAAAAGGCATTTGATTACTGAATTCTTTGGTCCAGGATGTGGACAACGGAGCGGTAGATGAGGTAGAGGCCGAGGCTCAGGAGAATGCCGCCGACGATGTCCGTCAGCCAGTGAACGCCGGAAAGCAGCCGGCCGATCACCACCACCGCGGTGAACACGATGCAGAGGACAATCGCCGCGGTCCGGAGCATGGAGGCCGGGAAGCGCCGCCGGAGCTGGAAAACCAGGGTCGGCATGACGCTGAGCACCAGCAGGGTATGGGAGGAAGGATAGGACTCCTCCAGTTCGCCCTCCGGGCGGTAATTGATGTGCAGCTTGTTGAACAGAAGGTAGAAGGCGATGACGACGATATAATACACGCCCAGCAGGAGGATGTCCGGATCCACCTTCTTCAGGCTTTTCCCGCGGACGAGCTGCATCGCGCCGAACACGCCGAAGGCGGCGCAGACCAGGAGCGGAATATAACCGAGATATTCGGTCGCCTTGTAGAACGACTGCCGGTAGCCCGTCAGCTCATGGAAGCGGGTGTTGAGCGCGGCGAAGCCGATGTTGGTACCGTTCTGGCCGAGGGGCTGGACATCCACGCGCAGGACCATGATCGTCCACGCGATAAAGGCCAGGATCAGGCCGAAACCCAGGATGATTCCTTTCTTCCCGGAATTTTTCATCAGGCAAATCCTCCGTCATGAATATCGGCGCCCCGGAGGGGACGGCCTTTGATATAATACGGTTCCGCCCTCTTCCTGTCAACCGCGGGGAAACAGGAAAGGCGGCCCTTTCAGGGACCGCCATCAAGATCTATATCAACTATCGGTTATCACATCCGCGCTGATGAACCCGGTATCGCGGACGGACCGCTGCGAACGCGCCGGCCATTGCCGTTCCGGGGAAGGAACCCGCTGACACCTGTCAGCCATGGAACGCCTCCGGCAGAACCCGCGCAGCTTCGGACAGAATCCCTGACATCCTTTCAGAAAATGTCCCTTCTTCGTATCGCCTCCCGTTCTATGGTCGTCTCTCTCTTCTTTGTGACATCATTATTACACAAAATATTTCATTTGTCAACACTTTTTTAATAAATTTGTAATATTTTTTTCGGACGGGAGGAAACTTGCGAATTCGGTGCGGGTATACTAAAATATAAAGGTTAAAAAGGCTGAAATCAGAGGCTTCCGGGGAAGCGGGGAGGGCAGCGGATGAGCACACAAAAAACGGTTTGGGTCACCGGCGCTTCCAGCGGACTGGGCCTGCATACCGCCATGGCCCTGCGGGACGACGGATGGCGCGTGATCGCCGGGGCCCGGAGTTTCGCGGATTCTCCCCGGGAAGAGGAGGGCATGATCCGCCTGAAGCTGGACGTGACGGACGGGGAAAGCGTCCGGGAGTTCTGCCAAAAAGCCGCGGAGATCGCGGCGCCGGACGCGCTGGTCCAGTGCGCCGGCATGCTGGTGCTCGGATCCTGCGAGGAGACCTCCGTGGAGGAATTCCGCCGGGTGGTGGACACCAACTACCTGGGCATGGTGCGGATGAACCGGGAGGTCCTGCCCCGGATGCGGGCGCGGGGCGGCGGGAAGATCGTCCTGTTTTCCTCGATCAACGGGCTGATGGGCATTCCGTTCCAGAGCGCCTATACCGCCAGCAAGCACGCGATAGAGGGATACGCCGAATGCCTGGCGCTGGAGGTAAAGCCCTTCGGGATCCAGGTGATGCTGGTGGAACCCGGGGATCACCGGAGCGGCAGCGACAAATACCGGCCGCACGCCGCGGCCATGTCGGAAGACTCCCCCTACGCGAAGGAATACGCGGACACCACCGCGAAGATCCACCACGACGAGACGAACGGATCGGACCCGGACGCGCTGGGCCGGAAGATCGCCCGGACGCTGGACCGGAAGCGGATCCCGTTCCGGAAACGGATCGCCAGCGCGGACCAGCACCTGGCGGTGTACGTCCACCGCTTTCTCGGCGCCCGGATCAATTCCGCGGTCCTGCGAAAATACTATATCAGGAATAAATAAACACCGGAGGTTCCCATGAAACATCCATTCCGCCTGTTCATCCTGCTGTCCCTGCTCCTGTCCCTCCTGTTCTCCGCGGCCGCGGCGGACACGGAAAAGGACGGCTTTCATTTTGACGACAACGGGTTCCTGACCGGGGACGACAATCCCGCGGACGAGTACATCCTGGAGAACGAGGAGAAGGGCATCTGGCAGTACGCGTCCAGGGACCTGGCCATCACCGTGACCCGTACCCGGGAAAAGGGGAAGAACAAAAAGATCCTGGAATACTGTATCGCGGAGATCCGTTGCACGGAGAATTCCCGCATGGGTTCCATTATGACGGAGCCCTATTCCCGCTACGGTTCCACGCCGACCCCCGGGGTACGGCAGGAAGTGCCCACCACCCTGATCGCGCAGAATCCGTCCATCCTGGCGGTATCCGACGATATGTACGGCCTGCGGCTCAGCCCCGTCAGCCGGACCCAAACGAAGTACGATTACCACGGCGTGATCATCCGGAACGGGGAGGTCCTGGCCACCAAGACGCGCAAGAGCCCGGAGGAAGGAAAGAAGGACAAGCGCCCCTGGCCGAACCTGGACACGATCGCCGTTTACCAGGACGGCAGCATGAAGACATTCGTCAGCGGTGACAAAACGGCGGAGGAATACCTGGCGGACGGCGCGGTGGACGTGCTGGCCTTCGGGCCCTGGCTGATTTCGGGCGGCGAGATGAACCCCGCCCTGCAGAACAAGAACTATTATCCCGCCTCCGAGCCGCGGGTCGCCATCGGCATGGCGGAGCCTTACCATTACATCATTATCGCTGCCGCCGGCCGCCCGAAGGAAAAATATACCGGCGTGAAGCTGCTCTGGCTGGCGGAAAAACTGCAGGAGTACGGGTGCACGGAAGCGCTGAACCTGGACGGCGGCGCCACGGTTGTCATGGCTTTCAACAACAAGGTGATCCTGCAGGGCGAATACTCCAAAAAGGCCCGGAATGTCGGCAGCATGATCGCGTTCGGGATCCGGGAGGATCCGGAATAATCCGGAGGAGAAGAACATGGCAATCTGGGATCGGTACGTCGCCGTGGTCGGCGGCGTGAACATGGATATCGGCGGCCAGTCCTTCGCGAAGCTGGTGGCCGGGGATTCCAACCCGGGAACGGTCTGCGTCAGTTTGGGCGGGGTCGGGCGGAACATCGCGCACAACCTGCGGCTGCTCGGCACGGACGTCCGCTTCCTGACGGCGTTCGGGGACGATGTTTACGCGCAGCGCATTGAGGCGTCCTGCGCGGAGCTGGGCATCGACATCAGCCGCGCCCTGAAGGTTCCGGGGGAGGCGACCCCGACCTACCTGTACCTGAACGACAGCGACGGGGACATGGCGCTGGCGGTGTCGGACATGGAGATCTGCGAACGGATCACGCCAAAGTACCTGGAGGCGAACCTCGATATCCTGAACGGCGCGCGGGCGGTGGTGGCGGACGCCAACATTCCGGAGGCATCCGCCGCGTACCTGGCGGAGCACTGCAGGGCGCCGGTTTTCGCGGACCCGGTATCCACCCGGAAAGCGGCGAAGCTGAAGCCCGTCCTTGGGAAAATCCATACGCTCAAGCCCAACCGGATGGAGGCGGAGCTGCTCTCCGGCATCCGGATCACGGACGGGGAAAGCCTCCGGAAAGCGGCCCGGGCGCTGCTGGACACCGGCCTGAAACAGGTGTTCATTTCCCTGGGGAAGGACGGACTGTACGCCGCGGGACAGGAGGGGGAACGGATACAGCCCTGCTGCCCCGCCCGGGTCCGGAACACCACCGGCGCGGGAGACGCGTTCATGGCCGCCCTGGTCTGGGCATGGATGGAAGGAAAGGACCTGGCGGATACCTGCCGGGCCGCGGCTGCCGCGGCGGCTGTCGCGACGGAGAGCGCAGAGACGATTAACCCGGCGATGAGCGCCGGGGCTGTGGCCGAACGGATGGCCCGCATGAAAGAAAAGGAGTAAAGAGACATGAACAGATACTTGGATATCAAACCGGAAGTAGCGGAAGCGATTGCGGCCAACCGGCCGGTGGTGGCCCTGGAATCCACGATCATCTCGCATGGTATGCCCTATCCCCAGAACGTCGAAACGGCGCTGGCGGTGGAGAAGATTATCCGGGACTGCGGCGCGGTGCCCGCGACGATCGCCGTAATCGGCGGGCGGCTGAAAGCCGGCCTGACGCCGGAGGAAATTGAGTACTTCGGAAAGAAGGGGCAGGCGATCGCCAAGGCCTCCCGGCGGGACCTGGCGGTCCTGTGCGCCCGGGGGGAGGACGGCGCGACCACGGTGACCACGACCATGATCATCGCGCATATGGCCGGGATCCATGTATTCGCCACCGGCGGTGTCGGCGGCGTCCACCGCGGCGCGGAGACGACCATGGACATTTCCGCCGACCTGGAGGAGCTGGCGTCCACGCCGGTGATGGTGGTCTGCGCGGGCTGCAAGTCCATCCTGGACCTGGGGCTGACGCTGGAATACCTGGAAACCCACGGCGTTCCCGTAATCGGCTACGGCACGGAAATCCTGCCGGCCTTCTATACCCGGGAATCGGAATTCCGGGTGGATTACCGGATGGACGCGCCGGAGGAGATCGCGCGGGCTTTCCGCGTCAAGAACGAGATGGGGCTCCGGGGCGGCATGCTGGTGACCAATCCGATCCCGCAGGAGTATTCCATGGACGCCGCCGTGATCAACAAGGCGATTGACCAGGCGGTGGAAGAGGCAAAGGAAAAGGGCATCCACGGCAAGGCCGCGACGCCCTTCCTGCTGGCCAGGATCAAGGACCTGACCGGCGGGGATTCGCTGGACTCCAATATCCAGCTGGTGTTCAACAACGCCCGGCTGGCCGCCGGGATCGCGAAAGCTTACTGCGCGGAAGGCTGAGAAGGAATCCAGACACCCAGGAAGCCCTCGGCGTTCCGGGAAGCCCGGTAGGTCCAGGTTTCCCCGCCGCGGCTGAAGGTCTGCTCAAAATGGTCGTTCCGGGGATTCAGGAAGAAGAGGGGTTCCCCGTCCGGACCGACCGGTGACTGTTCCCCGTCATTGTACAGCTGAATATTCCCGCCGGTGACGATGAAACGGGAATCCGGGTTGCCCAGGAGCAGGCGCTCCCCGGCCAGGAGATCCCCGTGGATTTCGCCGCTTTCCACCCGCGTGACGCAGGAGCCGAGCAGACTGCCGAAGCCGACCACCCGGTTGCCTTCGCCGTGGACGCGGACCCGTGTGTTCCGGAAGCAGACGTCAGCCGTACCGCCGTAGGTGCCGACAGCGGCGCCGCTGTCGCAGTTGACGGAGGCCTGGAGGCTGCCGCCCTCGAAGGAAACGTCCGCGGTTCCGTTCAGCGTGCCGATGCCCGTGATCCGCTCGCAGCCGGAGGAAACCTCCACACGGCCGGCGGAGCGGATGAACGCGTGGCCGGATACCGTGCCGATCAGCACGACTTCGTTGCCCTCGCCGTGGACGGTGAGGGAGGCGTCCGCCACATCCGCCACGGCGTCGCCGCTGGCGGATCCCAGGCCAATGACGTTGATGCCGCTGGCGTTCAGGTTACAGTTCCCCCGCAGGAGGTGGATGCCGCTGCCGGCGCTCCGGCCGCCGCCCAGGCAGACGACCCGGTCTCCGGAGGAACGGACGGAAACGCTCCCGGCGCAGTCCAGGGTGATGGTGCCATAGGGATCATTGAAATTCGCGCCAATACCGACGGAATAGTTCCGGTTGTTCAGGACCAGCAGGTTGCCGTCCCCGCGGATGGTCAGGGACGCGGTCGCCGGGACAAGGATGCCCTCCTTGGTCAGGGTGTTCATTCCCTTCAGGATGAGCGTGACATCGCTGTTGTTGCCCAGCTGGATCGTGGTTTCGACCGCGCCGCGGATACTGACGTTATCCAGCGTGATCTCGGCGCGCGCGTTGTCGGAAACCCGGAGGACCATGTCCACATTCTGGGACTTGTTGCCGGAAAGGGTATAGGTACCGGAATTCACCTGGAGGACGGTGACCTTCTGGAGGGCCAGTTCCACCACGTCCGCGACGTCGCCGTCCTGCAGGGTATGGACGACGGTGGAGCTGTTGTAGCGGGCGGCCTGCAGGTTCGCCTTCAGGATCTCATTCCGGACGGTATCGTTGAGCGCGGGAAGCGGTTCCGGGGCGGGTCGACCGGTGTAGAAGCCCTGGATCAGGTCGACACCGTATTCGATGACCGTCCGCAGTTCCTCAGGCGTTTCCACGCCCTCGGCCAGCGCCTTGATACCGTTCTGGTGCGCGAAATTGATGGTATTCCGGACGAACATCTGGCGGTTGCTGTCCCGGTAGATACCGGAGATCAGCCCGCGGTCGATCTTGATGATGTTCGGGGCATAGCGGAGCAGGTTGACGATGTTGCTGTGGCCGGTGCCGTAATCGTCAATGGCGATCTGGACATGACCGCCCGGATGGCTCAGCTGCTTGATGCGGCTGAGCTCTTCGTCGGAAGTCGCATTTTCTTCCGTCAGCTCGAAGACGAAACAGTCCAGCCAGCTGCCGAAGCGCTCCTTGACGAGGCGGCAGTCCGCATCGTTCAGGAAGTAGCCGGGAATGGTGTTGATGAACAGCTTGCAGCCGTGGAAATCCGCGTAGTTCCGGACATAATGGTCCATGATGCCGAAGAAGGTGATATGCTCCACCTCGTAAAGGTGGTTGTATTCCCGGGCGGTGGCCAGGATATCCAGGGGCGACATGTTGATCAGCTTGTCCGTGCGCATCAGCGCCTCATAGGCGCAGATAATGCCGGTGCGCGCGTCCACGATCGGCTGGAAGTAATACTGGAAGAGGTTCTTGTCGATCAGGAGACTGAAACTGTTGTACATGCCGGCTGTGCCCTGTTCCCGCCGGATATCGAGGCGGTTGCCGTCCCGCAGGCGGTTCAGGTACAGTTCGCCCATGGCCATGCGGACCAGGTTTTCCAGGGACGCGTTTTCCCAGCCGGGCTCCACGGTGGTGGAACCGAAGCTGACCTCCAGGAAATACGGTTTTTCATGGCCGACGTTCCAGGCGTTGATTTCCCGCTGGAGCGCGGCGGAACTCCGGCTGACGGCGGCGGAAAGCGCTTCCGGATCCGCGTCCAGGTTCAGCACGGCAAACTGGTCTTCGCTCACCCGGGCAATCGTATGCGCTTCCGGATTCGCGCCGCGGAGGGCTTCGGCGACGGCCCGGACGATTTCCTCGGTCTCGGCCATGCCGTAATGTTCATAGATGTAGGAGAAGCGCGAGATGGCATAGATGGAGAAGGCCATGGCGCGCCGGTGGTTTTCCGGATCGGCGGAAAGCGCCTCGAAGCGGCGGGTCAGCCCCTTCAGGTTATTCAGGCCGGCGGTGGAGTCCAGGTACAGGTTGTTTTCCAGGTGGGCCAGCAGCTGGTTCTGGCGGCAGCGGCCGATCTGGATCGAGAAAATCAGGTTCAGCACGTCGGACAGGCGCTTGATCATCTGGAAATCCGCGGACAGATCGCTGCTGTGGACCGCGTAGTATCCGCCGACGAGGCGGTCGGAATGGACGATATTCAGGATGGTGGCGCCGTCGGCTTCCTCATTCGGGATGGGCATGTCCTTCCGGTAGACACGGCGGAAGACCAGGGGCTGCCCGGGCGCGCGGTAGGGAACGGCCAGGAATTCCTCCTCCAGGGAAGAGACGGTATATTCCGCGTCCGGGTCGTCCTCCAGGAGGCTCCGGTTCATGTACAGCACCGAATCCGGCAGGAGCAGGGCGGAAAGCTTTTCCAGGATTTCATGGATATCCGTCAGCTCCAGCAGTTCCTCCACGGTGTAGTACAGGACGTTTTCATGGTTGAAGAGGGCTTCCGCCTGGCGGAAGGAATGCAGCGCGCTGAAGCGCGGATGGGTGACCCCGGGGCATCCGCAGGATTCGGAAAGCACCGCCCGGTAGGGATGCCGGTACACCGCCTCAAGTTCGCGGCCGGCCTGGTAGTCCCCGATCAGCTTCAGGACCAGGTCCGCAAGCTCGCCCGGGTTGCTGTTGCAGGTGGTCAGCTGGGGATGCACGAGATAGGCGGTGGGCGTTCCGTCAAAACCGGTGACGATGACGTCCTCCGGAACGCGGATGCCGTGGGCCTTCAGCTCGTCACAGACAGAGGCGGCCATGCTGTCGTTGGCGCAGAGGATGGCGCCGGGCAGCCGGGACCGCCCGCTGATCAGGCCGCGGACGATCTCCGCGGCGACCGGATCGAGGTAGTTGCCGTAGGCGACGTTTTCCTCCTTCCAGGGGAGGCCGGCCTCCTCCAGCACCTCCCGGTAGCAGCGGAGACGGAGCTTTGAATTGTCTTCGTCCGGCAGGCCGGCGATATAGAATGTATCCCGGACATGGTGGTCCATGATGACATGGCGGAGGATCTGTTTATAGGGTTCGGCATAGTCGTCCACCACGCTGACGCAGTCATCCCGGACGCCGCCCAGGTAGAACGCGGGAATGCCCTCCTCCTTCGCGCAGCGGGCCATCCGCTCCAGCAGCGGGAAGTCGTAGAGGTTTTCATGGAGCATGATGAGGGCGCAGAGGCGGTCGTAGCGGATCATGTCATAGATGCAGCCGGTGACGTTGTTTCCCCGCTGGAACCAGTAATAGTCCAGGGAACTGTTGAACACGACAATGCCGAGCCCTTTCGCCCGGGCAGCCCGGTCGAGCTCGCTGACCAGATCCGTTTTCAGAAAGGTATGCGCCTGGGAAAGGCATATACCGATCAGTTTTCGCTTCTCCGCCATGGGATCCGCTCCTTCCGCACGGTGAGGGGATGTCGTTTCTGTCCGGAATTATACCATATCCATATATAAAAAGTAAATCGTTGCGTATGGAAGGAAAGTAGGTTATACTGCCATTGCGCGTATCGCGCGCGGCGAGTTCGAAACCTTCCTCGCCGGGGAGGGGCAATCCTCCCCAGATCAAAACTAAAGGACGGTAACTGAATATGAGAAAGAACCCGGCTCTTGCAATGGCAACCGGCGGCATTATCGCCGCCCTGTATGTGGCACTGACCTTTGTGTCCCAGGCTTTCGGCATGGCGAGCGGCGTCATCCAGGTGCGGCTTTCCGAAGCGCTGACGATCCTGCCCTGCTTCACGGCTGCCGCCGTCCCGGGACTGAGCATCGGATGCGTGCTGGCGAACCTGCTGACGGGCTGCGCTCCGTGGGATGTGGTGTTCGGCAGCGTCGCGACGCTGATCGGCGCGGTGGGCACCCGGATGATGAAGAACCATGTCGGCTGGGCGTGGATCCCGCCGGTTTTGAGCAACACCATTATTATTCCCTTCGTGCTTCAGCGGGTATACGGCGTGCCGGACGCCTGGTGGTTCCTGGCACTGACGGTCGGCGCGGGCGAACTGATCAGCTGCGGCCTGATCGGAATCCTGGTGGCGAAGACGGCAAGCCGGATTCCCCAGCTCAGCGCCAACGGCTGACAGAACAAAGAAAAAACGGTTCGCGCCCCTTCCGGAGATTGACACGGACCCCTGCCGGATGTATGCTCATGCTGATATCCGAAAGGGGCGCTGACCGATGAAGGGTTATTCCTATTATTTTACCGGAGCGATGGATGAACGCCGAGACGCTTCCGTCTGAGACGGAAAGCCGGGGCTGAAACATCCACCGCTTCTTCTGCGTACAGGAACGGTGGTTTTTTTATGGGGAAGGGAGCTGGAAACGCCATGGTGACCATCCGGATGGAGCTGGGAAAAGACAGCTATGACATCCTGCTCGGGCGGGGAATCCTGGACCGGGCGGGAGAACTCCTGAACCTGGAGCGGAAAGTACTGGTCGTGACGGACGACGGCGTGCCGGAGGAATACGCGGAAACGGTCGCCTCGGCCTGCCGGGAGGCGCGGATCCTGCGCCTTGAGCAGGGGGAAAGCCACAAGAACTTCGACAGCTACCGCCGGATCATGGAGGAAATGCTGGATTTCGGAATGAGCCGGGAGGACTGCGTGGCGGCGGTCGGCGGCGGCGTTCCGGGAGATATGGCCGGATTCGCCGCGGCCACATATATGCGGGGCGTGGACTTCTACAACATCCCGACCACCGTGCTTTCCCAGGTGGATTCCTCGATCGGCGGAAAGACGGCGATCGATTTAAACGGCGTCAAGAATATCGTCGGCGCGTTCCACCAGCCCCGGCGCGTGCTGATCGACCCGGATACGCTGCGGACCCTGCCGCCGCGGCAGACTGCCAACGGCCTGGCGGAGGCCGTCAAGATGGCCGCCTGCTTCGACGCGGAGGGCTTTGAACTGTTTGAAAAGGGCGACATTCCGGGGAACATGGACCGGATCATCGAAGGGGCCCTGCGGATCAAGAAGCGGGTGGTGGAAGAGGACGAGAAAGAGCACGGGCTCCGGCGCGCGCTGAACTTCGGCCATACGCTGGGGCACGGAATTGAGAGCCTGCACGACGAGAACGGCCTGTACCACGGGGAATGCGTGGCGCTGGGCATGCTGCCGATGTGCTCGGGCAGCGCGCGGGCGCGGCTGAAGAGGGTGCTGGAGGAACTGGGGCTGCCGACCGTGTGCGGCGCGGACCCGGAAAAGGTGATGGCGGCCGTCACGCACGACAAGAAGGCCACGGGAGACCGGATCCGGGCGGTGACGGTGGAGGAAATCGGCACATGCGAGATCCGGGAGATGACCGCGGCGGAGCTGCGGAGCCGGTACTGCGAATGGTATCATCTGTGAGAAGCGGAGGATGACAGCGTGAAGAACACATTCGGGAACAGCGTGACGGTGACCCTGTTCGGCGAGAGCCACGGGCCGGAAATCGGCGCGGTGCTGGACGGGCTGGCGGCCGGAATCCCGGTGGACGAGGCGTTCATCGGAAAGCGGCTGGCGCTGCGCCGGCCGGCGGGGAAGATTTCCACCGCGCGGCAGGAGGCGGATCCCTTCCGGATCGTGAGCGGCGTATTCGAGGGAAAAACCACCGGCACACCGCTGACGATCCTGATTCCCAACAGCGATACCCGCAGCGGGGACTATGCCCGCGGACCGGTCCGGCCGGGGCACGCGGATTACACCGCGCATATCCGCTACCAGGGGTTTGAGGACTACCGGGGCGGCGGCCATTTCAGCGGGCGGATCACCGCGGCGCTGACCGCGGCCGGGGCAATTGCCCTGTCCGCGCTGGAAGGGAAGGAAATCCGGATCGGAACGCATATCGCCCGCTGCGCGGGCATCGACGACGCGCCGTTCTCCGACGATCCGGAGGCGGATATCCGGAAGCTGAACGCGCTTTCCTTCGCGGTGCTCGACGAGCGGCAGGGGGAGAAAATGCGCCGGGCCGTGGAACAGGCCGCGGCGGACGGAGACAGCGTCGGCGGCGTCCTGGAGACGGTCGTCACCGGCATGCCGGCCGGCGCCGGCGAACCCTGGTTTGACACGATCGAAGGGGAGCTGGCCCACGCGCTTTTCTCGATTCCGGCGGTGAAGGGCGTCGAGTTCGGCGACGGGTTCGGCCTGGCGGACATGCGGGGAAGCGAAGCCAACGATCCCTTCGTGATCCGGAACGGGAGGACGGAAACGCTGACCAACCATAACGGCGGGATCAACGGCGGCATCAGCAACGGCATGCCGATCCGCTTCCGCTGCGCCGTGAAGCCGACGCCGTCCATCCGGAAGGAGCAGCGGACGGTGAACATCGCCGAAGGCCGGGAGGAGACGCTGGCGATCGGCGGACGGCACGATCCGGCCATCGTCCACCGCGCGCGGGCGGTGGCGGACAGCGTCACCGCGCTGGTGCTGCTGGATATCCTGGCCCAGCGCTTCGGAACGGACTGGATTCGGGGGAACGTATGATTTACGGACTGATCGGGGAACATCTGGGGCACAGCTTTTCGGCGGTGATCCATGGGCAGATCGGGCGGGAACCCTATGAGCTGCTGGAACTGGCGCCGCAGGAGCTGGAAACCTTCCTGCGGGACAGGGAGTTCCGGGGAATCAACGTGACGATTCCCTACAAGCAGGCGGTGATCCCCTGCCTGGACGAGGTCAGCGAGACCGCCCGGGAGATCGGCGCGGTGAACACCATCGTGAACCGGGAGGGGCGGCTGGTTGGCGACAATACGGACCTGGAAGGGATCACGAAGCTGATCCTCCGGGTCTGTCCGGACCTGAAGGGGCGGAAGACCCTGGTCCTCGGCACCGGCGGAACCAGCCGGACCGCGGTATACGCCGCGCGCCGGCTGGGCGCGGATCCTGTGATCCGGGTCAGCCGGACCGCCCGGGAAGGCGCGGTCAGCTACGCGGACGCCCTGCGGGACCACCGGGACGCGGAGATCATCATCAACACGACGCCCTGCGGCATGTATCCGAATTCGGGGGAAGCTCCGCTGGAACTGGAGGGATTCGACCGGCTGGCCGGCGTGGTGGACGTGATTTACAACCCCCTGAGGACGAAACTGGTGCTGGAGGCGCGCCGGCGCGGCATTCCCGCCGAGGGCGGGCTGTATATGCTGGTGGCCCAGGCGGTGCGCGCCGCGGAGATCTTCCGGAATACGGAGTATCCGGCGGAGATGACGGAGCGCATTTACCGCAGCCTGCTCCGGGAGAAGGAGAACATCGTGCTGACCGGGATGCCGGGCAGCGGCAAGAGCGTGGTGTCCGCGGCGCTGGAGGAAATCACCGGGCGCCCGGCCGTGGATACGGACCGGCTGATCGTGGAGAAGGCGGGCATGGAGATCCCGGAGATCTTCCGCCGCTTCGGGGAGAAGCACTTCCGGGACCTGGAGAGCGAGGTCATCCGGGAACTGGCGCCGGACGGAGGACGGATTATTTCCACGGGCGGCGGCGCGGTGCTCCGGGCGGAGAACGTGGAAGCCCTGCGGATGAACGGCCGGCTGTTCCTGCTGGACCGGCCGCTGGACGAGCTGCTGCCGACCGACGACCGGCCGCTGGCGGATTCCCGGGAAAAGATCGAAAGACTGTACCGGGAGCGGACGCCGGTGTACCGCGCGTCGGCGGACGAGGTGGTTCCGGTGGCGGGAACGCCGGAGAATGTGGCAAAGGAGATAATATCCAGATGAACATACTGGTGATCAACGGGCCGAACCTGAACATGCTGGGGATCCGGGAACCCGGAATCTACGGCCGGGAAACCTACGCGGACCTGTGCCGGAAAATCCGGGAACACGCGGAGAAAAAGGAGATCGGCGTGACCCTGTACCAGTCCAACCACGAGGGGGACCTGGTGGACGCGATCCAGCAGGCATACGGAAAAGCCGACGGCATCGTGATCAATCCCGGCGCATATACGCATACGAGCGTCGCGATCCTGGACGCGCTGAAAGCGGTTTCCATCCGCGCGGTGGAGGTGCATATCTCCGACGTGGACGCCCGGGAGGAGTTCCGGAAGATCAGCTATGTCCGGCTGGCCTGTGAGAAGACCATTTCCGGCCACGGGACGGACGGCTACCTGGAAGCGATCGATTACCTGGCGGGAGGCAACTGAGCATGCGCGTTCGGATTGAACCGGGACGGCCCGCCGGGACCCAGGAGGCGCCGCCCTCCAAGTCGATGGCGCACCGGCTGATGATCTGCGCGGCGTTGGCGGAAGGGCGGAGCGTCGTCCGCCATGTGGACGTTTCCGAGGACATGCTCGCGACGGCGGACTGCCTGAAAGCGCTCGGCGCGGGCGTCAAGCGGGAAGGGCGGGACGTCATCATTGACGGATGCCGGCCGGAAAACGCGGAAAGCGCCACGCTGCCCTGCCGCGAAAGCGGGAGCACGCTGCGGTTCATGATTCCCCTGTGCCTGGCCGGCCGGGCGGAAATGGAGCTGGAGGGCAGTGAACGGCTGATGAGCCGCCCGCTGGACGTGTATGAGGAGATCTGCCGGGAACGGGGACTGCTGTTTAAGCGCGGCGGCTGCCGCCTGAAGGTGCGCGGGCCGCTGGACGCGGGGGAGTTCACGGTGCCCGGGGATATCAGCAGCCAGTTTATTACCGGATTGATGATGGCGCTGCCCCTGAAGAAGGCGGACAGCCGGATCCGTATCCTGCCGCCGGTGGAAAGCCGGCCGTACCTGGACATGACCCAGGAGGCCATGGCGGCCTTCGGCGTGAAGACGGAATGGGAGAGCGAAAACGTCCTGCGGATTCCGGGGAACGGGGCCTACCGGCCCCGGGAAATTACCGTGGAGGGCGACTGGTCGAACGCGGCGTTCTTTGAGGCGCTGGACAAAACCGGCGGGGACGTGAAGCTGACGGGCCTGAGGGACGACAGCCTTCAGGGGGACCGGGTATGCCGGGACTGCCTGGACCGCATCCGCGGGGGGTGGGCGGAGCTGGACGTGGCGGACTGCCCGGACCTGGCGCCGGTGCTGATGGCTGCCGCGGCGCTGTGCCACGGCGCGAAGCTGACCGGGACCCGGCGGCTGAAAATCAAGGAAAGCGACCGCGGCGCCGCGATGGCGGAGGAAATGGCGAAGTTCGGCCTCCGGATCGAAAACCGGGAGAACGAGATCGTCGTTCCGGGGACCGGAATCCGGCCGCCGGAGGAGATCCTGCAAAGCCACAACGACCACCGGATCGCGATGGCGCTGTCCGTGATGTGCGTGAAGACCGGCGGGACGATCGACGGGGCGGAAGCGGTCCGGAAAAGCCTGCCGGATTACTGGGAACGGCTGAGGCAGCTGGGGATCCGGGCGGCGGAAACGGACGCGTAAAAAGAGACAGAACAGGAAGGATGATCCGGTATGGAATGGATCAGCAGGAGGAATATCCTGATCGTGGGCCTCGGCCTGATGGGCGGCAGCTACGCCCGGGCCCTGAAACGGCTGGGGTTCCACATCATCGCGATCGATAAGGATACGGACTCTGTCCGCTGGGCGGAGGAGCAGGGAATCATCGACCGGGGATACGACTATGTGGACGAGGACGCGGTCCGGGACGCGGACGCGGCGATCTTCGCCCTGTATCCGGAGGTCTTCGTGCAGTGGATCCGGGACTGGCAGCACCTGTTCAAGCCGGGCTTGCGGATCACGGACGTGACCGGCGTCAAGGCCTGCGTGGTGTACGACGTGCAGGCGGCCCTGCGGGAGGACGTGGAGTTTATCGCAGCGCATCCCATGGCCGGCCGCGAGGTATACGGCGTCCGGAACAGCGACGAGCGGATCTTCCGGGACGCGAACTATATCGTGGTGCCGACGGAAAAGAACACCCGCGAGGCCGTGGAATGGTGCAAGAGCCTGGGCCGGCTGCTCGGCTTCCGGCATATCGCCGAGCTGTCCCCGGAGGAGCATGACGAGATGATCGGCTTCGTGTCCCAGCTGACCCACGTGATCGCGGTGTCGCTGATGACCTGCTCGGACAACACGCACCTGGTGGATTACACCGGCGACTCCTTCCGGGACCTGACCCGGATCGCGCGGATCAACGACGCGATGTGGAGCGAGCTTTTCCTGATGAACCGCGAACCGCTCCTGCGGCAGATGGACGTCTTCCTGGAGGAGATGGCCGGGTTCCGGAAGATGCTGGAGTCCGGGGACATCGAGGGAATGCGGGCCAAGATGCGGCTGTCCACCGAGCGCCGGGCGCTGTTTGACAAAAAGAAGAATTGAGGCGATGAGACATGAATATGCTCTTTGAAAGGAAACTGGCCATTCCCATGGAAGTCAAGGAGATGTATCCCCTGACCGGGAACATCAGCGAGATTGTGGAGAAACGGATCGCTGAACTGAAGATGATCTTTGACGGCCGTTCCGACAAGTTCCTGCTGGTGATCGGACCCTGCTCCGCCGACCGGGAGGACAGCGTAATGGAGTATGTCACCCGGCTGAAGAAGCTGGCGGACAAGGTGGAGGACAAAATCTTCGTCGTGCCCCGGATCTATACCAACAAGCCGCGCACCACCGGCGACGGGTACAAGGGCATGCTGCACCAGCCGAAGCCGGATGAGAAGCCGGATATGTTCAAGGGCATCATCGCGATCCGCAAGCTGCATATGCGCGTGGTGCAGGAGACCGGGATGGCCGCGGCGGATGAGATGCTGTATCCGGAAAACCACAAGTACCTGGACGACCTGATGGGCTACGTGGCCGTCGGCGCCCGGTCCGTGGAGGATCAGCAGCACCGGCTGACCGCCAGCGGGATCGAGGTGCCGGTGGGCATGAAAAATCCCACCAGCGGCGATTTCCAGGTGATGCTGAACGCGGTCCAGGCGGCACAGCATCCGCATACCTTCATCTACCGCGGATGGGAAGCGCATTCGGAAGGAAATCCCTACGCCCACGCGATCCTGCGGGGATCGACGAACAAGCACGGCCAGTCGCTGCCGAACTACCATTATGAGGACCTGATGCTGGTCAACGATTTCTACCAGGAGCGGGGGCTGCAGAATCCGGCGGTGGTGGTGGACGTGAACCACGCGAACTCCGGGAAGAAATACCTGGAGCAGATCCGGATCGCGAAGGAAGTGCTGAACAGCCGGCGGTATAATGAATCGCTGAAGAAGCTGGTCAAAGGACTGATGATTGAGAGCTACCTGGTCGACGGGAACCAGAAGGTCGGCGGGGATGTGTTCGGGCAGTCGATTACGGATCCGTGTCTGGGATGGGAGAAGACGGAGCGGCTGGTGATGGATATCGCGGAGGCTCTGTAACAGAAAAGAACCTGATGAGCCGTTTCTCCTCTTCCCCTGCACCCCTTCTCAGTGCATTTTATTGATTTGTAATGCGGCGTAAAGGCACTGAGACGGGGATTAGTTAGTGTGCGGGGCTGCGCCCCGCAGCCTGCCTTGGTGCGTATTGAAACGGGTACTTCCTGGTGCAACAGGATTTATGAGCTGCGAAAAACGTAAACGCATATAAAAGAGGGCCGCGGGCCGGGTGTGAACCCGGAGCCCGCGGCCCTTTTGATTATGGGATTACTTGTTGTCCTCGACGATCGCGTTGGCAGCGGTCCGGCCGGAAACGAAGATCTCAACGATCGCGTTGCCGCCCAGGCGGTTGCCGCCGTGAATACCGCCGGTGACTTCGCCCGCGGCATAGAGGCCGGGGATGATGTTACCTTCAGTGTCCAGTACGTGACGATTGACGTCCACCTTCAGACCACCCATGGTATGGTGGGTGGAGGGGGCCATCAGACGGACAGCGACCAGAGTATTGTCCAGATCGTAGGTATCCAGGATGTACTTTTTGTTTTCATCCTTCTGGACATCGCCGACAGTGCGGTCAGCCTGCTGCTTTTTCACATCCGGGAATTCGGCAGAGCCTTCGTTGACCAGCTGCATCACAGCCGCGTCATAAGCCTTTACGGTCTCCAGAATGGTGGCCGCGTCGACCTGGACGCCCGCAAACTCGGGATCCGCCAAAAGCGCGGACAGCTCTTCCTCGTTGCAGTGGATCTTATAATACCGTCCATCGTACTGGTCCTTGCTCAGCTGCGCGACGGGCGGGCCCGGGATGTGCTGTTCCGCATTGAAGAACTCAATGAAGACGCCGGGGGTGCCATTCTTGACCATGCCGTTTTCAAACTCAGCCAGGGACAGCACGTCACGCTCGGAACCTTCGTCCACGAAGCGCTTGCCGGTCAGCGGGCTGACCCAGCAGGCGTAGGTGCCGCTGCCGAAGGCCAGGTTGCCGTTGTCCACCCAGGAGATGGGCATCAGCTGGGTGAAGTCCATACCGGTCACATCCGCACCGATGGCCTGCGCCATGACGATGCCGTCGCCCACCTGGGAGGAACGGTTGGTGGTCTTGGTGGAGGTGGTCAGGTAGGCCTGATCCCAGTAAGCGTTGTCTTTCAGAACCAATTCGATGTTGGCCGCATAACCGCCGGTCGCCAGCACCACGCCCTTTTCGGCATGAGCGACGACTTCAGTTCCGTCATACATCACGGCCTTGACGCCGGTGACCCGGCCGTCTTCCACGATCAGTTCCTTCGCGGTGGTACGGGTCATGATCTGGTTGCCCTTTTCGGTGATCGTTTTCATCGGGCCGACGAAGTATGTGGACCAGTTGCTTTCCTGGGGAGAGGGATACTCGTTTTCACGATTCCACAGCGCACCGATCAGGGTGGGCTGGGTATCCTCGACGAACTTCGCACCCTGCGCCTCGAGCCAGGGCTTCAGGTCCTGGCCGCCTTCGATGAACTGGGTGACCAGGTCGATGTCGCCGTAGATCCAGCGGGACTTGTCCGCCGTCTGGCGCAGGCCGCCGTAGTAGGTCTGGAAGATGTGCAGGTTAATCGTGGAGAACAGAGTCAGGTTGGTTTCCGGAACACCGGCCGCGAGCTGGGGCTCCGCCCAGTCCAGATAAGCCTGGATTTCTTCCTTCAGGGCCTTCAGAACGGGGAGATATTCGGCGTGCACACCGTGCTTGCTCAGCTCCTCGTCGTCGCCGGCAACGAAATCGTTGGTCTTGTAGAATTCTTCATCAAAGGGCTCTTCGCTCCAGTCACGGATGATGCGGAGGGTTTGGATGTTGTTGGCGCTGGCCTTGACCTTGTTGTAGGTCTCGCCGGCATATTCGCCCGTAGTGGCATCCGGATCCGCCGGATCCCAGACCAGATACTTCATGACGGACTGGAACTGGCCGCCGGAAACCAGCGTGTTGCCGCCGACTTCCGCGTTCTTTTC
>JAILIE010000027.1 GCA_024695415.1 Clostridiales bacterium
TAGGTTCGAGCCCTACCTGGGGAGCAAAAAAAGCCTGATCGCAAGATCAGGTTTTTTTCTGCCCCCAGGGTAGGGCGTTCAAGGTTCTTGTATGGTAAATACATCTTTTGTATAATGGGTGTTGTTCAAATTGAAGATATCCCGGGCGGGCAGGAGGAGAAAATGATCAAAAAACTGATCCGGCAGATGCTGGCGGCGCAGGTGTTTTCCGCGCTGACAGTGTCCCTGTGCCTTCTGATCGACAGCATCATGATCAGCCGTTTCCTGAAGGAGACGGCAATCGCTGCCTACGGCCTGGCCAATCCGCTGCTGCTGGCGATCGGCGCGATCGGCACGCTCCTGGCGGGCGGGGTGCAGGTGGTGTGCAGCAAGGCGCTGGGGCGCGGCTCCCAGGAGGAAGCGAATGAGGGATATTCGTCCGCTGTCGCCGCGGCGGGAGGCATATCCCTGCTGTTTACAATCGCGGTGCTCCTGCTGCGCGTTCCGCTGGCGGAGATGATGGGCGCCGGGAGCAGCGGCGACCTGTTCGAAAAGACCCGGGACTACCTGGTAGGCTTCAGCATCGGCGCGCCGGGATCCATGGGCGCCCTGGTGCTGGTGCCCTTCCTGCAGATGGCCGGGCAGAGCAATCTGCTGATCGCCGCGGTGCTGACGATGACGGTGGCGGACGTGGGCCTGGACCTGCTGAACGTACTGGTCTTCAACGGCGGAATGTTCGGCATGGGGCTGGCGTCCGCGCTGAGCTATTACGCGGCCATGGCGGTCGCGGCGATCTACCTGGTGTCGAAAAGGAGCGTGTTCCGGTTTTCCAGGAAATCCGTCAGTATGCGGATGATCGGAAACCTGTTCCGCCGCGGGATTCCCACCGGCGTCAACATGCTGGCGTCGGTCATCCTGGTTTTCGTGATGAACCGACTGCTGACATCCATGAAAGGGGAGGCGGCGGTGGCTGCCTATACGGTCTTCCTGTCCATCGGCAACGCGGCAAACTGCATCACCACCGGTTCCGGCGGCGTTTCGCTGACGCTCTGCGGGATCTTCTTCCACGAGGAGGACCGGAGCGCGCTGCGGGAAACGGTGAAAAGGCTGTGCCGCAGCGGAGTTGTGCTGGGGGCCGCCGTGGGGGCGCTGCTGCTGGCCGCCGCGCCGGCACTGATCTCCCTCTATATTCCGGAGGAAGGGGAAATCCGGAACATGGCGATCCTGGGGCTGCGGCTTTTCGCGGCCGGGCTGATTCCCTGCTGTATCAATAACGTGCTGAAAAACGCGTTCCTGGCATCCGGGCGGGAGACGATGACAGAGATCCTGTCCCTGCTGGAAGGGGCGGTGTTCCCGGCGCTGGCCGCCGTGACCCTCAGCCTGTTTATGAATACGGACGGCGCCTGGCTGGGCTTCGCCGCCGGGGAGATCCTGACGCTGGGAACCATCGGGATCCTGGTTTACCGCCGGAGCGGGGAGGCGCCCTGGCGGAACGGGGCGTACCTGCTCCTGAAGGACGACTTCGGCGCCGCGGAGGGGCAGACGCTGGAAATCAGCATGGAAACCATGGAGGACGTGACCGCCGCTGCGGAGCGGGCGGAAGCTTTCTGCCTGCGGGACGGCCAGGACGCCCGGCTGGGCAACCATATCGCGCTGTGCATCGAGGAAATGGCCGGAAATGTAATACAGCACGGTTTCCGGGAGGGGAAAAAGCATCATCTGTCCGTCCTGATCCTGAACAAGCCGGACCACTGGGTGCTGCGCTTCCGGGACGACTGCCGCGCGTTCGACCCGGTGCGCTATGCGCCGGGGGCGGGGAACGAAGCGCTGGGCATCCGGCTGGTGCAGGGGATTGCCCGGGACGCGTATTATACCTATTCCATGAACCTGAACAACCTGGTGCTGAAGCTGCCGAAGGAAACGCAGATGCCTGCCGGGGAAGAATAAACGGAATGGATGATTCCGGATCAGAAAAAACCGCCCGATTTTCCGGGCGGTTTTTTACCGGGCGGCGGTTATCTCTGGCGCCGGCGGTCATGGATCCGGTAATGCCGGCTCTTGTCCTCGTACATCCGCTGGTCGCTGACGCGGATCAGCTCGTCCAGGGACTCGTTGCTGTCGAGCCGGGTCGCCAGGCCGACGGCAACGGACAGGCCGGCCTGGGACATATCGTCCAGGAACGCGAGGATTGCCTGGCGGATTTCATCCTGGTCACAGTGGAGGAAAAGCAGGATGAACTCGTCGCCGCCGATCCGGTAGGCCAGGATTTTCCGGCTGGAAATGGCGCGCAGGCCGCGCCCGATCTGCCGCAGGGCCCGGTCGCCGGCGTCGTGGCCGAGCTCGTCATTCGTTTTCTTCAGGCCGTTCATATCGATGGAACAGACGGCGTTGATCGCGTTCCGGTGCTTTGTGCAGTCCTCATAGAAAATCCGGCGGGTCCAAAGGTGCGTCAGGGAATCGTGGTCGATATCCTGGGAACGCAGGAACTGATAGAAGGTCATGCTGCTGATCAGGATGGCAGAGATGATGGTAATATCCCCGAAGGTCACGTCCACCGCGATCGAGCCCAGGCAGCCGAGCGCGCACAGGTAGATGACCAGCATTTCTCCGGCGCGGCGGTCCCGGAAGCGCTTGTGGATTACGAAGAAGACGAGGATCAGGTAGACGATGCAGACCACGAACATGGTGATTCCCAACGGCCCGCGGTGAAAAGCGTTTTCCGAATCAATATAGAAGGTGAGCGGCAGGACCAGGGCGGTACAGTACAGGAGGGCGTTCAGAATCACCGGAATCCAGAGGAATCCGCGCATCTTTCCCCGGGGCCAGACCGCCAGCAGGAAGCCGAGGACGGCAACGGGGCGCAGGGAATACCCCACGATCGACGTGATGACACGAAGATTGATCCGGGCGGGATCCGCCTGGGCATAATTTTCCACGACATCCTGGGCGATCAGCAGCGCGCAGGCGAGGATGGTCAGCCAGAAACTGCTCTGGTTGACCCGGCCGGACAGGATATTTTTTCCCAGCAGGACACAGGAGAAGGTCACGACCAGCATAAAGGCCAGATAGTGCTCTCCCCCCAGCAGCGTGCCCAGTTCAGATATCATTCAGTAATCCCCGCTTCCGAAAAATCGCGTTCCACAGAATGGAAGGCATGCCGCCGGAAGCCGTTCCGCCCGGCCGGCACATCAGCATATTACAGAATGGGGAAGGCTGATTCAATCGGTGTTCCAGAATGTCACGTCCGGAAAAAACCTTATGACCATTGCGTAACAAATGGGGATGCATTATGATAGGAACAAAGAGACAGGCAAGGAGAACTGACAGATGAACCCTTCCTTTGCGGAGAAACTGCGCCGGCTGAGAACGGAAAAAGGCCTTTCCCAGCTCCAGCTCGCGGAGATGATGTTTGTCACCCGGTCCACCATTACCCGGTGGGAGAGCGGCAGCCGGATGCCGGACGCCGCCATGATTATGCGCCTTTCCCGGTGCCTGGGCATCGACGCCGGCACGCTGCTGGGGGACGTGACAGAGCCGGATGAATGCCCGAACGTGATCATGGTGGACGACGAGCGGATTATCCTCAGCGGCGGCCTTCCGATCCTGGAGGAGGTGCTGCCGGAAGCGTCGGTCATCGGGTTTACCCGCAGCTCCGAAGCGATCGAGTACGCCCGGGGAAACGACGTGGCGCTGGCGTTCCTGGATGTGGAGATGGGCAAGGTCAGCGGCCTGGATTTGTGCCGGGAGCTTCAGAAGATCAATCCCCGGACCAATGTTGTTTTCCTGACGGCGTACCTGGAGTATTCCTTTGAAGCCTGGGATACCGGCGCCTGCGGCTTCCTGCTGAAGCCCATTACGGCGGAAGCTGTCCGCAAACAGCTCCGGAAACTCCGGTGTCCGCTGAAAGGGATGAACATCCTATGATGAACTGGGTCGACGCGGTCAACTTCGCGTTTGCCATGTGCGGGCTGATCACGGCGGTGCAGGGCCTGATCCTGAGCCGCTCCGTACCGTACCTGGAACACAGGACCCGGCTGTTTACCCTTGCGGTTTACAGCCTGATTATCGTATACATCGCCTCGGACCTGCTTTCCCAGGTCTCACTGATCTTTTTCGGGCCGGGATACCGGGACCTGTCCAGCGCCGCTGTCTTTTTGGAATCCCTGTTCTGCTCCCTGCTGATGCCCCTTCTGACCGTATATCTTTTACACCGCGCGGGGGAATCCTGGCTGAAGCGCCCGGAGGCCTGGGTGGTTTTCACGCTCTGGGCGGTCTATTTCGTGATGCTGGTGTCGACGCTGTTCACCTCGGAGTTTTACACGGTGACGGAGGAGAACGTTTACCGGCGCGGCCCCTGGTATCCGGTGCTCCTGGCGCCTACCATCCTCCTGATGGTCATCAACCTGGCGATCCTGATCCTGAACCGCGGAAAGTATTCCCCGCGGGAGCGGAAGGCGTTCTTCGCGTACCTGCTGATTCCGCTCGGCTGCATGATGGTGCAGGCGATGGCCTACGGCCTGCTGATGATCGTCATCGGGACGTCCGTCGGGGCGATGGTGATGTTCAATTTTATCCTGCGGGACCAGATGGAACGGTATCTCGGCCAGCAGGAGGAAAACATCCGCCAGCGGAACAGCATCATGATGCTGCAGATGCGGCCGCATTTCGTCTACAACACCATGACCAGCATCTATTACCTGTGCAAGCAGGATCCGGACAAGGCGCAGCGGGTGATCCTGGACTTTACATCCTACCTGCGGCGGAATTTCACGGCGATCGCCAAGGAGGAAAACGTTCCCTTCTCTGAGGAAATGGAGCATACCCGGGCGTATCTGGCCGTGGAGGAGGTCCGGTTTGAGGGCGCGCTGTATGTGGAGACCGATACTCCGCATACCGCTTTCCGCCTTCCGCCGCTGACCCTGCAACCCATTGTGGAAAACGCGGTCAAACACGGGATGGATCCGGAAATGGAACCGCTTCACATCCGGATCCGGACACGGAAGACGGAGCGGGGGAATGAGATCACCGTGGAGGACACCGGCCCCGGTTTCCAGGGGGACGAAAACGACGATCCGCATGTGGCCCTGGACAATATCCGGGAAAGGCTGAAGATCATGTGCGGCGGAACGCTGGAGATTTCCCCGCGGGAAGGCGGCGGAACAACGGTGACGATCGTCGTTCCGTGAGATCTCAAATGAAAAGGGCAACCTGAACCGTCATCACGACCCCGGGCGGAGGCAGATGGTCCGCCCGGGGTTTCTTGCATTCCGCCGGCGGAGAGGATATAATCGCTTCAGAAGCAAGGGAAACCGGAAAGCGGCAGGCCGGAGGGAAACAGGGGATGTACTATTACGAAAAAGACTATATCATGCGGCTGATCCACGGAATCGCGCGGATGCTGGCCAAGATGCTCTTCGACAAGGAACTGACGGACGACAGCGGGCTGGTCATGTTCCGGGACGAGGGCACGGACGAGACGTGCGACTACCTGCGAAGGATGGTGGACAACGGGGAGATCAACGCCGCGGAGAACCGGCTGTTCGAACTGATCGAGAGCTCAGCGTGGGAAGAGCGCCGGCTGGCGGCGCTCATCATCGTGTTCTATGATTATGTGAACGGAAAGGACGACGAATTCCTGGCCAAAGCCGGGTTCTCCCGGGAGGAGATCATCCGCGGCCTGGAGGACGCGATGCACGCGGTCGGAATGGATATCCCGGAATACCTGAGGGTATGACGCGTCAGTCCGCGCGGACGGTGAACAGCTGCAGGGAGCGGCTGAGGGCGGAGATCCGGGACGAGAGGGATTTGGGAACAATCATGACATACAGGCCGGTATCGGTGGCTGCGTGCAGCCGCACGGTATCGGCATTTTCCATGCGGACGGAGGACGCGGTAAACAGCGTCGGCCCCGCGATATTGCTGAAGTGGTAGCCGGAGCCCAGCAGGGACAGTGCCCGGGCGGGATAGATGCTCTGGAGGATCAGGGGTTCGCCGTCGGCGGTCTGCCAGTACAGGGTGGCGACGCGGGCGAAGCCGTCCTCAAAGGCGGTATCCCCGCAGGTGCCGGAGACAAAGTTCATGCCGGAGCCGCTCATGAAGCTCATGACCGGGGCCGGGAAGGATTCGACCAGGGTTTTCAGCTCGGTTTCGTACTGGATGTTCACGGCCGGGGAGGCGGTGAGCACCGGCTGCGGTTCCGCCGGGGCGTCCTTGTCCGGCTGGGGCTGGGCCAGGATCAGGGAGAAGGAGGCGAAGGCCAGCGCCGCGACGGTCACAAGCGTGCCGAGGATTTTCAGGAGAACGCTGAGGAAGCGGGGCATCCTGCGGGGCATCACGGAACCTCCTTTCATGGATCACGGAAAGCAGGGGGCTTTCCGTTTCGTTATTATACCGGGGCGGAAAATGACTGTCAAACCGCGCCCGGGGCCATGGGTTGCCCAATGGTGGAATTCGTTGTAAAATATATTGTTATGGAGGGAACGGGAATGAAGATTCGTCGGATAATCCGGAGCCTGCTGGCGGCGGGGGCCGCGATGGCCCTGGCGCTCGGCTGCGCCGCGGCGGAAGAGGTTTCTGTCACGGACGCCGGACTGGGACTGGGAGACAGCCGCGTCGGCGTTCCGATCGTTTCCGGGATGGCGGACGAAGCCCTGCAGCTGGAGATCAACCGCCGGCTCCAGGAGGACCTGGGGATCGACGGATACCTGAACCGGATGACGCTGCAGATTTCCGAGGAGAGCGTCGGAATCCGCACGGACTGGGAAGGCGGAGTCCGGGGCGACGTGCTGAGCCTGCGGATGGCCGCGGAAGGCTCGCTGGAGAACACGCGGAGCACCTATGCCTGGACGAGCGCGAACATCGACCTGCGGGACGGGCACGAGATTGCCCTGGACGAGCTGTTCACCGACGGGGAAGCGGCCCGGGCGGCGATTGAGGAATACCTGGAGTGGGAGGTCGCGCCGGAGCTGAGCGCGCACCTGGAGAGCAGCGAGCTCCTGCCCCTGCCGGAGAAGTTTTACCTGGACGAGGCGGGGCTCACCCTGCTGTATCCCGTTCAACAGCTGAGCACCCTGTCAGACCGGGCGGGGGATATCCGCATCGGGTGGAACGAGCTGGCGGAATGGCTGGACACGGACGAGGACGGCATTCCCGCGCGGATCGGCGCGCTGCGGGCCATTACCCTGACGCAGGAGAGCGCGGAGCGGATCCGCGCGATGGCGGAAAGCGGCCGACTGCCGGGCGTGCCGGTGACGGTCGGGGAAGCGCTGAAACCGCTGACGGACCGGTATCACCTGCTGATCGACCCGGACGTGTACGAGGGCGGACGGATGTTCTCCCTGGAGGGCGGGTGCTTCCGCGACGTCTTCCTGCTGACGGACTTCCTGAGCGAGAAATGGGACGACAGCGTCGTGCAGGGGATCCGGATGGACCGGGGATGCGCGGAAGGGCTGTGCGTCGGGAAGACGATCTGGGAAGAGTGGCGCGCGGTGCTCGGCGAGCCGGACCACACGGCGGAGCTGGACGCGGACAAGGCGGAAGGCATGCGGCGGGAGATGGGCGGCTGCGACTATTACCGATTCGGGGACTGCCAGCTGCAGCTGTACTGCGGCGAGGACGGGGTCCTGGCCAGCATCACGCTGACGGAATAAAGAAAGAAAACCGGAGGAAAGAATGGCTCAGAAGGGCAGCAAACGGAGACAGGCGCCGGCCTATTCGGCGGACACCCTCGCGCTGCGGTTCATCGCCGGGCTGGCGCTGGTGGCGCTGGGCGTCCTGATCTTTATCGCGGTGGACCTGCGGATGCAGGGCATCATCTTTGACGGGCTGAGGACGGTAAGCTTCGGCCTGTGCGGCAGCATGGCCAATATCCTGGCGATCCTGCCGCTGTGGGCCGGCGGGCTGATCATCTGGTCCACCCAGCGGAAAGCGCCGGTACGCCCCTGCGTCTATGCCTCCCTGAGCTTT
>JAILIE010000047.1 GCA_024695415.1 Clostridiales bacterium
CCCTGTTTGGAGGACTCACTTGCGAACATTTTCTTCTGTGGCCGCTTCATCGCCAGGTCCACGTTCCACCCGGTGTGATGGACCCGCCATACGTCACCCATGCCGCCGTGCATCGGATCGCTTTCAATCCGGTAGGTATCCAGCAGCATGGATCCCTTCGCGAAAGGCATGTCCGAAACGGGAGTGGTTTCCCCCTCCTGCCCGGCAATATGCTTCTCCGCCGCGCTGAGCAGCTGCGCCCATGGATCCTTCGGTTCGTCCTTAGGCGTGGTAATGTCCTGCTGCTTCGCGGCTTCCGTCTGCGCCGCGCCCAGCAGCTGTGCCCAGATGTCGTTGTCCTTGCGATCGTCCGCCATGGGAATCTCCTTCATCGACTGTCGTCGGTTGATTCCGTTTCTTCTTTCGGAAGGTATCGGTATATCAGCCGGTAATTGTGGTCACGGCACCCGATGACATCCGAATTCCATAGCGGGCGGAAATCCGTAAACTTGTCCGGGAAAACGAATCCACCGATATTGACCCCTTCACTGGTATTTTGCAGCCAATACGCTCCCGGAAGCGAGAATCGAACCTCTCTTTCCCGCAGGTCGATGGTTTGGGGTTCCGCGTATTCCTGGGCCCACCACAGAAGATAATCGCCTTTCAGTCCAACGTACCGGTCTCTTGAGAACGCCTTCCAGTCCGCTTCCCAGGTGCTTTCAAAGCAAGGCATGGAGAAATAGGTGATACCGGAACGATCATCCGTTGCCCGCAGGGAAAACGCCAGATAATACTCTTCCGCGTCGTTGCACCAGTCATATTCCGTTTCTTCGGTATAAGATACCGAAATGCTGGTCTGCCCGTTATCTGAACCGTTTTTGAAATCGGAATTCATTTTGAATTCCTGGTCCGGGATACATTCGTTCCTCTCCGGCGGCGGAGTAGGCGGATCCGACGTGGGAAGAACTGTCACCAGCTTCCCTTTCCGGTAATACGCGCCAAGCTTCGACCAAAGCCGCATGGAAGGCTCATGCTGCGTGATTACCTGATCCTCCATACTGCGGTTCAGCGAGCGGAACGCGCCGTCGATATCTTTCCTTTCCCAGCAGCTGATGGCTTCCTGATAGTTCCGTTCAATACTTTCCTCCGCATCCAGCCGTGCTTCCGCTGTATCGATTCCGGCCAGCTCATAGGTCGGGCAAAGTTCCGGATGCAATTGAATCCTATGGATATACGGATTACGATCCCGATGATTGCAGTATTGGATGATTCCGCTGTCGGTATATCCCATCGTTTCATAGGAGAATGTATCCCCGTCCTCATCCACTACCGGCGGAAGTGAGAGAAGCAGCCGGCCGTTCTGTGAATCAAAGATCCAGAGAGCATCCGCGTCCATGATGACAAGCTCCGAATGCGGACCGGCGAAATACGCTTTATCATCCTTGTACCTGTGCGGATGCATGTAAGTGCCGGCGTTGAGGGGGGTGGATTCTCCGTAATCCTCAAAATCGTTCGGGAAATCACGGATCTCTCCCGTCTGCAGGTTTTCAATCCGGTAGCCGTTATGCTCTCTCCGGTGTTCATCATATTCCACATACCCCTGCACCCGGAATCTTCCGTCCGTGCTTGCAGCGGAAAGCGGATGAAGGGATTCGGCGCCCTCTTTCCCCGGAATCCGATTCAATTCCTTATCGTTCGAAGGATATACGACTTTCAGAGTATCATTAAACTGTTTTTGAGCATCATTATAGTGGCCCCTAACCAGTTCAAACGCTTCCATCGTTTTTGCGTACAATTCGCTTTTATCCTGGTTTTTATGCAGATAGGACATCAGCTGCACGTCGCTGAACTGCCGGTTATTCCACTGAAGCAGGGCGTAATTGAGATGATAAAGGAACTGGCTGCTGTCCTTTTCCTCAGCCTGCCGCAGCAGCTGCCGGGCCTCCGCGTCCTTCCCCAGGTCGATGTAGCTCAGTGCCCGGTTGTTGAGGCTGGCCGCGGTATCCACCGCGTTTCTCGGCTCCCGCCGCGGATAATCGCCGCCTGTGGCTTCCTGCCAGATTTTTTTGAGTTCATTTTCAATGGCTCCGAAATCATGCGGCCTCTCCTCCGCGTTCAGCGCCATGCACTGTGCCAGCAGTTCCCGAAGTTTCCCCGGCATAGGAACCCGGCATTCAGGATCCCCCATATATTCCCGGCAGCTCATACCGGCCACCGGACCGTTCGCCCAGGGACGGCTGCCGTAATACATTTCCAACACCGAAACCGCCCAGCTGTAGATATCCGTCCGCCGTGTCAGCTGCTTCCCGTCCATCTGCTCCATGGAACAGTAGGCCGGGGTGTATCCGCCCGCCGCCGCGTTCAGGCTCTTTCCCGGATCCTGCTGCGTGGTGTCGCCCTCGAGCACGGTAAGCTGAGCCCGGGCGTTCGCCAGGCCGAAATCCGCCGCCTTTGCCTGCCAGTCATTGGTCAACAGCAGGTTCGCCGGTTTCACATCCTGGTGGATCAGGCCCTGCTCATGCGCGTAACGCAGTCCCCGGGCGTACTGGATCGCGATGTCCAGCAGGCGCTTCTGAACTTCTTCCTCGTTCCCGTCATACAAGCTTCCATCCCGGATATGCTTCTCCAGGTCTCCGTTCTCCATCCACTCGGAAAAGATGGTCGGAACACCGTCAATCTCGCGAACATAGTAGCAGGACACGATGTTCGGATGCAGGCCCAGGTTGATCCAGTTCTGGCACTCGTCGATGAAGCCCTGCTTGGAGGATTCATTCGCGAACATCTTGGCCTGCGGCCTCTTCATCGCCAGGTCCACGTTCCACCCGGTATGGCGGACCCGCCAGACAGATCCCATGCCGCCCTCGATCGGATCGCTCTCAACCCGGTAGGTGTCCAGCAGCATGGATCCCTTCGCGAAAGGTGCGTCTGAAACAGCCGGGGTGCTTTCCTGCTCTTCGATATGCTTCTCCGCCGCGCCCAGCAGCTGCTCCCACGGATCCTCTGGTTCGCCTTTGGGCGCAGTAACGTCCTGCTGCTTCGCCGCTTCCGTCTGCGCCGCGCTCAGCAGCTGTGCCCAGATGTCTTTATCTTTACGGTCGTTTGCCATGGGATCTCCTTTCACCTGAGTTCACGGCGGATCGCCATGACCCGGATCCTGTCATACAGCCGGATGCCCAGCAGGCTGCTGTCCCGGAAAAATGCCAGTTTCACCGCGTTGTCCTGCGCATTGTCGGGAATCTCACACTGCAGCCGGATATCGGGAACAGTCCAGATATGCAGGGTTTTGTCATAGTATGCCGCCATCAGGGTGCCGTCCGGGCTGATGCACAGTTCGTCCATGTGCACCCCGCCGGAGCCGGCAATTTCCCCGCAGATCTCCCCGGTTTCCATGTCGATGACGGACACCGGCCTCTCCGGGCTGTATCGCACGAACAGGCGCGAGCCGTCCGGGGTAATCCCCATGATCCTCGCTGATCTCCCGTATGTCTCCAGCTGCTGAACCACCTTTCCGGTCTCCAGGTCACGAATCGGCATACCGTCGCAGAAGCGCGTGGAGGAAATCAGTTTTTTCCCGCCGTCCAGGAATCGGAACGCGGAATCATGCCAGGAAGCCCAGCCTTCCGGCGGCATTTCCAGCGTGCGGAGCACCCGGCAGTTCTCCACGTTCCACAGCTCCCAGGTTTCGTCCCCTTTCCTGTCCTTTCCCGCGGCCAGCATCATCCGGCTGTCCGGGGTAAACAGCGGCTCCCCGAATCCGCTGAACCGGTCATTTTGCGGGTCTCCGAGAACGCGCAGGATCTCTCCCCTGTCGGGGTCAATCAATACAGCGCAGTTCTTGCAGCCGGCAGCCAGGATACCGGTAGGCAGGAACCGCAGGGAGTAGATAATCTCCGTTTCCTTCGGCAGCGGAACGGTAAAAAGCAGAATGCCCTTTTCGGAGTACAGGAAAACCGTCGGGCAGTCCGTATAGGCGTACACCGCGAAGACATCCTTCCGCGGATGCGTGGTCAGGAATTTCCCCCACTTCGCCTCGAACCGGGTAATCACATGGGTTTCCGTGATATTTCCCGGCTTGCATACCCGGGTCAGTTTCCGGCGCTGGTCCAGGAAAGCCGTCGGGTCATACCTTTCTTCCGCGTTTTCCAGAAGCAGGACCGCTTCCCGGATCCGGTTCTCCCGGATCCGGCTTTCAATTTCCTCCTTCAACCGGTCGGTATCCTTCCGCTGTTCCTGCTGCTCCTGCCAGTCTTTCGTCCGGCTGACTTCCCAGGGAGCCCGCTTCTGCTCCGCCCGGCCGTCCCAGAACTGAATTGCTTTCCCGTCGTTTCCGAGAACGACCATGGACAGGTCGTCCGCGGCGTCGATGGAAGAAGAGGATCCCAGGCTGCGGAAGGAACGGACCTCCTCCTCGGTATCCGGATCCCAGAGCCATGGTTCGCTGTTGTCCCCGATGCCCAGGATCCGGGAGCCGTCCTCGCTGACCCAGAACGGATCCCACAGGGGCTGCGGGGGCGTCCGCTCCTCATATTCATCCATATCGTCTGTCCGGAAAAGGAAGAATGTGCCCTCGGTGGAGCAGCACCAGAGCCGTTCCCCGGAATCGGACACCTTCACGCATCCGATATTCGTCCCGGAAGGCGTATCGGTGACTGACAGGTATCCGCCGCTCTCCGCGTCTAGGGAGCATACCGCTCCGGCGGTTGTTCCCAGGTACAGTGTCCCGCCGTCCGGGCTGAAGCACATCGTCCATTTCCATCCCCGGACCAGCGGACTGGCTACCGAATAGCTTCGGATCTCCTTTCCGGTTTCAAGGTCGAAAATCTGCATCCGGTCATATCCCCAGAGGACGAAGGCCCGCCGGCTGTCCGGGTGCAGGCACATGCCGACAATCCGGTTCCGCCGGTCGTTCGTTCCTCCGTAGGCATTGCTGTCCCGGCAAAGGTAATGCAGGATCTTTCCGGTCGCAGCCTCCGCCACCCACGCCGTCCGGTCCGCGGAAACGCCGGCCAGGTACCGGCCGTCCCG
>JAILIE010000132.1 GCA_024695415.1 Clostridiales bacterium
GGAAACATGGGAACGGCTGCCGAACCTGGTGACGCTGCATTCCCCGCAGCAGCGGAACGTGGTGCTGCATCCTGAATTTGTGGACGGGAAGTACGCTTTCTATACCCGCCCGATGGACGACTTCATCGACACGGGCAGCGGCGGCGGAATCGGTTTCGGCCTGTGCGGGGATATCACGCACCCGGTGGTCGGGGAGGAACGGATCATCTCCCGTCGGAAATACCATACCATTACGGAAGCGAAGAACGGCGCCGGAGCCGTGCCGATCAGAACCGACCGGGGCTGGATCCATATCGCCCACGGGGTGCGGAACACCGCGGCCGGGCTGCGGTACGTGCTGTATGCCTTTGCGACGGATCTCCGGGATCCGGCGAAGATCATCGCGGAGCCCTCGGGCATGCTGCTCGGGCCGCTGGGCAGGGAACGCACCGGCGATGTGAGCAACGTTGTTTTCACCAACGGGGCCATCGCGGACGACGACGGAAAGGTCTATATCTACTATGCCTCCTCCGATACCCGGATGCATGTGGCGGAAACGGATATCGAACGCCTGCAGGATTATGTGTTCAATACGCCGGAGGATCCGCTGCGCAGCCCGGACTGCGTGCGGCAGCGCGCGGAGCTGATCCGGAAGAACCTGGAGTATCTGAAGGAAAGAAGGTAACACCATGCTGGAGACGGCTTCGCTGTTCGGGGACGGCGCGGTACTGTGCCGGGAACGCGAAATCCGGATCTTCGGACGGGCGGAAAGCGGGAAAACCGTGACGGTACGGCTGCAGGACAGCCGGGGAAGCCTCCTGGCCGAAGAGAGCGGAACAGCCCGGGAGGACAGGTTTGAAATCACCCTGCCGCCGCAGCGCGCGCAGACGGGATGCACGCTGACGGTTCTTTCGGACGGCGAACGGATCACAGCGTCGGATATTGCCGTCGGCGACGTTTTCCTGGCCGGCGGACAGAGCAACATGGAGCTGGAGCTGCGGAACAGCCTGGGCGGAACGGACCAGGTCCCGGACGATCCGCTGCTGCGGTTTTTCAATGTGCCGCGCCGGGCCTTCGTCTGCGAAGAGCAGCGGAGGGCGGTGCGGGAAACCCGGTGGCAGCCGGTGAACCGGGAAACGGCCGGAACCAACAGCGCGGTAGCTTCCGTTTTCGGGAAAATCATTCGGGAAAAGCATCCGGAGATCCCGGTGGGAATCATCGGATGCTACTGGGGCGGAACCTCCGTGACCTGCTGGATGGACCGGGAAACGCTGGAAACCCTGAGCGAAGGGATCCGGTATGAGCGGGAGTATGAGCGCCGCTGCGCGGGGAAATCCATGGAGCAGTATCTGGCGGAGGAAGCCGTCTTCCAGCGCTATACGGAGGACTGGAACCGGAAGGCGGACGCGTATCGGGCGGAGCATCCGGGAGCGTCCTGGGAAGCGCTTGAGGAAGCGCTCGGAAAGTTTATATGGAATCCCCCTGCCGGGCCCGGATCGCCGTACCGTCCCGCGGGACTGGCGGAAAGCATGCTGCGGGAAATCACTCCCGCGTCGCTGACAGCTGTGCTGTATTACCAGGGAGAGGAAGACGCGGGACTGACGGACCAGTACGACGTGCTGATGGCCGCGATGATCCGGTACTGGCGGAGGCTCTTCCGGAACGCGGAGCTGCCCTTCCTTTTTGTGCAGCTTCCGATGTGGATCGACCGGGGCGCGGAGGATACGTTCACCTGGCCCCGGACGAGGCTTGCGCAGGCGGCTGTGCGCGACAGCGTGCGGAACACGGGAATGATCTGCCTGCTGGACGAAGGGGAATACGGGAATATCCATCCCGTGAACAAGCGTCCGGTCGGGGAGCGGCTGGCGGAGCTGGCCGAAAAAATGGTTTTCGGCGGGGCGGGGGAGGAATCCCCCCGGGCCGTGGGACGCTTTGTCCGCGGCAGCGTGATGACCGTACTGCTGAGCGCGGACGTGCGCACGAAGGACGGGAAAGCGCCCGGGCTGCTGGAGATCGCCGGGGAAGACGGAAGGTATGTGCCGGCGGAGGGCGAGACGGCGGAAAAGGCGCTCCGCATCCACTCGGCGCAGGTGGAGCATCCGGTATCGGCCCGCTACGCCTGGACGGACTGGTCGGACCGGGCCAACCTGGCCGGGGAGAACGGACTGCCGCTGGAGCCTTTCGCGCTGTAAAATACAGAGAGGATATCAAAAAGAATGCATATACTGGATTTGTGCGGCTCATGGGAGATGAGCTGCGGCGACGGACGCTCTTTTTGCGCTGCCGTTCCGGGCACCGTGCTGGGTACGCTGCTTGAAAACGGAGCGATTCCGGATCCCTTCGACGGGATCAACGAAGCCGGCGCCTGCGCGGAAACGCGGAAAACCTGGCGGTTTGAGCGGAGCTTTGAGGTGACGGAGGCGGAACTCGGGCCGCGCTGCGCGGACCTGGTGTTTGAAGGGCTGGATACCCTGGCGGAGATTCAGGTGAACGGGAAAACCGCGGCCCGGACCGACAACATGCACCGGACCTGGCGGATCCCCGCCGGGGAAATCCTGAAGCGCGGGGAGAACCGGATTTCGGTCGTTTTCTCTCCGGCCATGCAGGCTGTTGAAAAGGCGGCGGAGGAGAACCCGGACATCACCTGGGAAGGCGGCAGCGAGCTGCGGTGGACCGGCGCGATCCGGAAGGCGCACTATATGTTCGGCTGGGACTGGGGCCCCCGCCTGCCGGACGCCGGAATCTGGCGGAAATGCAGGCTGGAATGCTACGACAGCCGGATCGAAGACCTGCAGATCCGGCAGCGGCACAGGCCGGGAGAGGCGGAGCTGGAGATCCTCGCGCGGACCGGCGCGGAACGGATCCGCCTGACGCTGCTGGATCCGGACGGAAAGACGGCGGCGGAAGCGGAAACCTCCGGCGGCTGGGCGATCCTGACCGTGGCGCAGCCGAGACTGTGGTGGCCCAACGGGCTGGGAGAGCAGCCGCTGTACACCCTGAAGGCCGCGGCAGTCAGCGGCGGGAAAACGGAGGACGAACGGGAGCTGCGCCTGGGCCTGCGGACCATGACCGTTTCCAGGGAAAAGGACGAATGGGGGGAAAGCTTCGCACTTTCCTGCAACGGAATTCCCTTCTTTTCCATGGGGGCGGACTATATTCCGGAAGACAGCCTGCTTGCGCGGACCAGCCGGGAAAAAACGGCGAAGCTCCTGAAGGACTGCCGGGACTGCCACTTCAATACGATCCGGGTATGGGGCGGCGGCGTCTACCCGGACGACTGCTTCTATGACCTGTGCGACGAGCTGGGGCTGGTGGTCTGGCAGGACCTGATGTTCGCCTGCAATACCTACCGGATGACGGCGGAATTCCGGGAGAACATCATCCGGGAGGCGGAGGACAACCTCCGGCGGATCCGGCACCACGCGTCCCTGGGCCTGATATGCGGGAACAACGAGATGGAAACGGCCTGGATGGACTGGGAAGGGGTGCGGAACCAGCCGGAAAGCCTGAAAAAGGATTACCTGGAACAGTTTGAGAACGTGCTGAAGCAGGTGTGCGGGAAAGAGGCGCCGGATCTCTTTTACTGGCCTTCCTCCCCGTCCTCGGGCGGAGGATTTGACAAGCCGAACGACCTGGACCGGGGAGACGTGCACGACTGGTCCGTCTGGCACGGGCGGCGGCCCTTCTCCGATTTCTCGCGGCGGTTCCCCAGATTCTGCTCCGAATTCGGCTTTGAATCCTTTCCGAGTATGGAAACGCTGAAAACCTTTATCCATGACGGGCGGGACATGAATCCCTTTTCCCGGGTCATGGAAAGCCACCAGAAATGCCATGACGGCAACGGAACGATGCTGTACTACCTGTCCCAGACGCTGCG
>JAILIE010000042.1 GCA_024695415.1 Clostridiales bacterium
TTTATGCATACTGAACAAAAAGCACCAGGAACCTGAATCATGGTTCCTGGTGCTTTTACGGAAACCCGCAATTCCTTATAAATCAATAGTGCCGGAGATGGGACTTGAACCCATACGCTTTTGAGGGCAACGGATTTTGAGTCCGCCGCGTCTGCCATTCCGCCACTCCGGCGCGACGGTGGGATTATATCATAATCCGGTATGATTGACAAGGAATCCGCCTGCTGTCCGGAGAATTTTATAATGTTGCTCAATTTGATGCTTTGATGACAGGGAGTGACTTTGCTTGAAGAAAATCGTGCTCACCGGCGGCGGTACCCTGGGCCATGTGACGCCTCATCTGGCGCTGATCCCCCGCCTGCAGGAAAAAGGTTATGAGATTCACTACATCGGGACGGAGAACGGCATGGAAGCCCCGAAAATGCGTTCTGTTCCCGGCATCACATATCATGCGGTCAAAAGCGGAAAGCTGCGCCGCTATTTCTCCTGGCAGAACTTTACCGATCCTTTCCGGGTCGTCGCCGGTGCCTTTCAGTCCGCCCGCCTGATGGGAAAGATCAAACCTGACGTTGTCTTTTCCAAGGGAGGATTCGTCGCGGTTCCGGTCGTCTTCGGCGCCTGGCTGCACCGGATTCCGGTGCTCTGCCATGAAAGCGACCTGACGCCGGGCCTGGCCAACAAATTATGCAAACCCTTCGCGAAGCGGTTCGCCACTACCTTCCCGGAGTGCGCCGAGGCGCTGGGCGCCAAAGCGGAAATGACCGGTACGCCCCTGCGTCCGGAGCTGTTCACCGGTTCCGCGGAAAAAGGACTTTCCCTGCTTGGCTTTGACGGGAAAAAGCCCGTGCTGCTGATGATAGGCGGCTCCTCCGGTGCCCAGAGCGTCAATGCCTGCCTGCGCAAGGCACTCCCCGCCCTGACGGCGGATTTCGATGTGGCGCATATCTGCGGCAAGGGAAATCTGGATGCTTCGCTGGAAGGAACTCCCGGTTACCGGCAGATTGAATTCCTGGACGCGGACCTGCCCGACGTCCTGGCCTGTACGGATCTGGTACTCAGCCGTGCCGGCGCGAACGCCCTCTGCGAATTCCAGGCGCTCGGCCGGCCCATGCTGCTGATCCCCTATCCGAAAGGCGCCAGCCGGGGCGACCAGATTCTGAATGCGCAGAGTCTGGAAAGGCGCGGCCTCTGCCGCGTCCTGCTGCAGGAGAACATGACGGAGGAGTCCCTGACAGAGGCTGTCCGGCAGACCTGGGCAGACCGGGATCAGCTGGCGGAAGCCCTCCGAAAAGCTCCGCCTGCGGACGGCACGGAACGCGTGCTGGAACTGATCGAGGAAATTCAAAAGAAGAGCTGACCTGCGGGTCAGCTCTTCTTTATGCTGCGGTTCCCTACGGATTGTATTCGATGGTTTCCTGGTAGGCCTTGTAGGTGGTCTTGAACAGGACCTCCCGTTTGATCTCCCGGTCTCCCTGGTACCATACCTTCCACGTCTGGACCTCATACCCTTCCCGGGCGCTCACAGTCTTTTTCTGTTCACCCTTTGCAAGCTTCTCGTTCACAACATAGCTGATACCTTCCGGCTTTGGAATTTTACGGGTTACTTCGCTTTCAAGGTCAATTTTTACGCCTGCGCCCAGGCTCATCCCGTAGATATTCACGGTCACTTTCTGGTTGCTGTATCCCGCGACAATGAAGACCGGCCATTCCGTATTGTTTTTGAATTTGAAATCCAGACCGGGCCAGTTGACCGTAGCGTCAAATCCTTTTTCCACATAATTGGAAGGCCACGCGTGGGGATTCCGCTCGATAATTTCAAGATCCGCCCGGACAACCGCGTTGAACAGCGTGGAGCTGGTCTGGCATACGCCGCCGCCGATCTCGTCGCGGCTCTGGCCGCCCGCGATGGCAGCCGCTTCCTTGTACCCTTTTTCCGCGGTCCTTTCCCCGGTTGTTCCGTTGAAGGAAAAGATCTCCCCGGGCAGCACCGTGATTCCGTTGATTGCCGCCGCGCTCAGCTGGATATTGGTATTCCGGTTCTTGTTATTGGTCGTGTTGGTGGTATAGGCGGAAACAAGCCCGAACCGGTTCATCAGTTCCGCCTTGGTCATCTCCGCCTCGATCCGTTGCGGAACCACGCGCACTGTCGTATTCGTCACACCGCTGTCCAGCAGCGTTGTCAGGCGCGTATAGAGATCTTCCGGGTCGATCTTCGCGCCGGGCTGGTCATCCGTAAAGGTAAAGGTTTTTGACGCGAAATTGAAGCTTTCTACCATACTGTTCACGGGATCCCGGTCCACATAGTTCACAATCCCGTCCGTCAGCGCCCGAAGCGCCTGGTGATCATAATCCTGTTTTGTCACATATGTCTGCGGATAGGACCGGAGTTCCGAGGCCCGCTCCACCCTTTCTTCAAATGGCGTCTTTCCGCTGCCCGCGTTTCCCGGCCTGTTGCTTCGGCCGTAGGCCCAGGCTTTTTCCACCGTTTCCGCGATATTCCGGGAGATCGGAACGCGCTCGCTGTTCACATGCCAGCTTTCATTTCCTACGGAGACCACCAGGTCAAACTGCGTGTCGATCTTGTCATTCACCGCTTCCACAGCCTGAATGGCCTGTTCCCGGGTCATGCCGCCCACATGTACATTGTCAATATAGATTCCCTGGTAAATCCGTTCCGTGTAGATTTCATCCCTGCATGCGTCATGGGTCTGTTCCTTTTCCGAATCCAGGACAACCACGGATCCGTTCATAAACCCGATGTTCGGCAGGAAACGGTAGCGCACGCCTGTCAGCTGCGGAATCATCAGAAGACCGAGCCCTGCAAGAATGATCAGGCAGCATATAATCGTTGCGACCCAGCCGCCGTTATAATGCTTCGGAGCCTTTTCCCTTTTCCGGCGGTCCGGATCCTGCTGGTTGCTGAAGCGGTCAAAATCATCAAACAGCGGGGACACCGCGCCAAGCCCGTCATCTTCCCTGCTTGCAAAATAACGGTTACGGGGCTCCTGCACCGGTTTCCGGGGCGGTTTCTCCTGTTCGTTCTTTCTCTCCCGCTCCTGGAGGGGGACATACTCGTCCGGAATAATCTCCCCGTCCCCTTCGTAGAGCTCATACCTCTTCAGTCTGGCCATGTTTCCCCTCTGTTATTTTCTGTCGGCTTATTTCCTGTGGTTCCGGACCGGTCCCCGCAGC
>JAILIE010000043.1 GCA_024695415.1 Clostridiales bacterium
AGCACATCGGCCGGAAAGTGAGAGGACTCGCGGTTGCCCTGTGCCTCATCGGAGTGGTGGGTTCCATCGGAACGGGCGTATACATGTTTGTCGAGAAAATCCTGGACTGGCCGCTGTGCATCGCGGCCGGCGTGGGCGGTATCATCGCCAGCGTGCTTTCGTCCTGGATTCTCTACTGCATCGGCGATACGCATGTAAAGGTGGAGAAGCTGGAGGATAAGCTGATTCCCAAGCCGAACTATACCCAGTACCTGGCGAGCAACGTGTCCCTGCGCGGCGCGTGCGAGATCTGCGGACGGACCACGGACCTGATCAACGCAAAGATCGAGGACAAACTCGGAATCCGCTACCGGAAGGTGTGCATGGACTGCTTCGCGGCCAACAACTGCAGCCAGGCGGACTGATAATCCGCGGTTGACTTTTCTGATCACCAGAGCGTATAATAAGCGCGTCTTTCAGGCCGGAGTTTCTCCGGCTTGTAACATGTGAAAAAACAAGGAGGGAATGTCATGGACGCTGGGAGTAGCAGCGGCATACCGGTTGGGCGAAGTTCGCGTCTCATGAGCTCCGCGGCATTCCCGAATATGACCGTCTGATCATCGGGCTGCCCGGACGAATCCGGCAACGGCTTTTTTCGCCCGCCTGCAAGCGCGCGTGCTTACTGCTGGCTTCATCATCCTGAACAAGGAGGGAGCAAGCATGGCGGAGCATTCTGTCACGGTTGAAAACACACTGCAAACACTACTCGCCGAAAAGAAATACTCCACAATCCGGGATATTCTGGTTACCATGAATCCCGCGGATATCGCTGCGGTTTTTGCCGGCGTCGAGCCGGAGAAGCTGCCGCTTCTTTTCCGTCTGCTTCCGAAGGAACTGGCGGCGGAAAGCTTCGTGGAAATGGATCCGGAAATGCAGGAAGCCCTGATCCGCGGACTGAGCGACAGCGAGCTGCGCCAAGTCATGGACGAGCTGTACGTGGACGACGCGGTGGACATCGTTGAGGAGATGCCTGCCAATGTCGTGCAGCGGATCCTGGCCCAGTCCGACCCGCAGATGCGCAAGGAGATCAACGAGATCCTGCAGTATCCCGAGAATTCCGCGGGCTCTGTGATGACCACGGAGTACGTGAAGCTGTCCCCGAACATGACGGTCGGGGACGCGATCCTGCGGATCCGCCGGACCGGCGTGGACAAGGAAACGATCTACACCTGCTACGTGCTGGAAAACCGGATGCTGGTCGGCACCGTATCGGTCAAGAGTCTGCTGCTCGCGCCGAGCGACCTGCAGACCGTGGACAGCATCATGGAGAGCAACCTGATCACGGTGAACACCCATACCGACCAGGAAGAAGTCGCCAAGATGATGAGCAAGTACAACCTGCTGGCGATTCCGGTCGTGGACGGAGACAACCGGATGGTCGGTATCGTCACATTCGACGACGCCATGGACGTCATGGAAGACGAGGTTACCGAGGACATGGAGATCATGGCCGGTATGACGCCGAGCGACAAGACGTATCTCCGGTCCTCTCCGTTTGACCTGTTCAAGCACCGGATTCCCTGGCTGGCCCTGCTGATGGTTTCCGCCACGTTCACCGGCCTGATCATTTCCAATTTCGAACACAAACTGGAGGCGCTGGTCTGCCTGACCGCGTTCATCCCGATGCTGATGGACACCGGCGGCAACTCCGGATCCCAGTCCTCGGTGACGGTGATCCGTGCCCTGAGCCTGAACGAACTGGAGTTCCGGGACCTGGCAAAGGTCATCTGGAAGGAAATCCGGACGGCCGTGCTATGCGGCGCCGTGCTTTCCGTCCTGTGCTTCGGTAAGGTTATGCTGGTGGACCACCTGATTCTGAAGACCGATGGCGTGGACGTGCTGGTCGCGCTGGTCATCTGCCTGACGATGGCGGTGACCGTGCTGTGCGCGAAAATCGTCGGCTGTTCGCTGCCGATGCTGGCGAAACGGCTGGGATTTGATCCGGCGGTCATGGCCAGCCCGTTTATCACGACCATTGTGGACGCGCTGTCCCTGCTGGTGTATTTCGGCTTCGCGAGCGCGCTGCTGCCGGCCCTGCGGGCAGGCTCCAGCCCGATCCTGGCCCAGGTCTTCGACTGGATCCGGATGATCGCGCAATAAGACAGACAGGAAAACCAGATCAAACAGGAGGAGGGACGGGATGAGCACCAGGAAAAACGCGGCATACAATATCGCGTACCGGATGTTCTCCGTTCTCCTGCCGCTGGTAACGGCCCCGTATCTTTCCCGCGTCGTCGGGAAGGACGGGGTCGGTTTATATTCCCTGGCCTGGAGCGTCAGCTATATATTCTGCCTGATCGGGATGCTGGGGCTGAACGATTACGGCGTCCGGACCATCGCGCAGGCGCGGGACGACCGGGAACAGCTGGACCGGACCTTCTCCGGGATCTGGCAGATGCAGCTGATGGTGGCGGGAGCGACCCTGCTGGCATGGTTCGGCTACGTATTCCTGGTGGCCGGGGAGGAAAAGGAAATCGCCTTCCACCTGACGATGATGAGCGTCAGCTGCCTGTGCAGCTTCGACTGGTGCCTGATGGGGCTGGACCAGTTCAAACCCATCGCCCTGCGGAACACCTTCGTGAAGCTGGCCGCGGCGGGCTGCGTCTTCCTGTTCGTGAAGGAAAAGGCGGACCTATGGATCTACGGGTTCGTATGGAGCCTGGCCACCCTGCTCGGAAACCTGAGCTGCGCGGTGACGCTGAAGGGAAAGGTCAGATACCGCCGGGTGCCGCTGAAGGAGAGCCTGAAGCACCTGGGACCCTGCGCCATGCTGTTCATCTCCGTCATGGCGGTGAATATCTACCGGACCATGGACAAGGTCATGGTCAGCGTGATGGCGGAGGACGGGATCGTCCAGAACGGCCTGTACGAGAACGCCGAGAAGGTGATCTACTGCCTGAGCGGGTTCATATCCGCCATCGGGACGGTGATGATGCCGAAGGTGGCCTATATGCAGAAGAAGGGTGAGACGGAACGGATCGCCCGGCATATCGACCGGAGCATGGACCTGGTCATCTGCATGGTCAGCGCGATGGCATTCGGCCTGGCGGCGGTCGCGGACCGGTTTGCCCCGCTGTTCTACGGGGAGGAATTCCGGTATTCCGGCACGCTGATGGTGCCGCTGGCGTTTACGCTGATCATGATCGGCTTCGCGAACGTGATCCGGACCCAGGTGGTGCTGCCCCGGAAGCGGGACCATATCTTCGTGAAGAGCGTGTGCTGCGGCGCGGCGGTCAACCTGGCCGTCAACGCCTGCCTGATCCCCCGGATGGGAAGCATGGGCGCGGTGATCGGCACGCTGGCGGCGGAGATGACCGTTCCGCTGGTGCAGTTCTTCATCCTGCGGAAGGAACTGCCGTACGGGGATTATATCAGCTATGTGGGCGTTTACACCGTGATCGGCGGGATCATGCTGCTAGCGGTCCGGTGGGTCGGATCGATGCTGCCGCAGGAAACCTGGCTGAACCTGGGGATTATGGCCGCGGCCGGCGCGGCGGTGTACGGCGCGCTGTGCCTGGTATGGTGGAAACTGACCGGAACGGGAGTATTCCTGCTGAAAAGGAAATAAAAAACGAAGGCCCGCGGAGCAGTCCGCGGGCCTTCAACAATCAGGTTCAATCCGGGGGATAGTATTCGCCGTAGATGAACTGGTGCAGGCGCTCGATCGCGCCCTGCTTGTCCTTCATGACGGTGACGCTGGAGCCGTCCACCGTCTGATAGGAATACTGGCCGTCTTCCGGAATCCGGTATTCGGAGATCAGGGAATCGATGCTGGACAGGTCGCTGTTCATCAGCTCGCTGTTCAGCACGTTCATAGCGATCGAAACGATTTCGGAACCAGGCAGGTTGGTATACATGTAGCGGGTGCAGGTAACGGCAAAGTTCGTAAAGTCCAGTTCGCCGCTCTTGATCTTCTGTACGGTGGGCTTCAGCAGCCGGTCCAGCAGGTGGCGGACACGGGCGGTACGCTGGAAGTCGTTGTCGATCTTGCGCAGGCGGGCATAAATCAGGGCCTGCAGGCCATCCAGGTGCTGGACGCCGGATTTGGAGGCCAGCTTCACCCGACTATCGGAATGGTTGTCATAGGTGTCGGCGATTTCCTTGCCGTGGTATTTCCGGAGGCGCTTGCCGTTGGAGTCGGTCTTATAGTTGCCGTTCTCATCCTTCAGGTAAACGACCTTCATATTCAGGTAGCTGTTGATCGCGTTGGCCTCTTCCTTGGTCAGGTCCACGTCGACGCCGCCCAGCGCTTCGATGATCTCTTCCACCCCGAAGAAATTGATCGCCACATAGTATTTGATATTCAGCTGGAAATTATGGTTGACGGAGCGGACGCAGAGGTCCGGATGGTCAATCCAGCCGGTATACTTGTTGTTGCTGTTGTAAACCGCACTGCCGAAGGCGTTGGCGATGATGCTCTTGGTCAGGTAGGTTTCCTGGCGCTTTTCGCTCCATTTGATCAGCTCGACGTAGGTATTCCGGGCGATGGAGGTCAGCTTGATGGATCCGGTATCCGTGTTGATGGAAAGGATCATCAGGACATCGGAACGCTTGGAAATGGATTGGTTCGGGCTGTCGTTGCTGAGGCGGAGCTGGTCCTTGAGGTACTGCACCTCCTTGGTGCCGTGTACGTCCAGGCCGATGAGCAGGATGTTGATCACGTTGTCCGGCAAGTTCGTGTTCAGCTCCAGCGTGTCCGTTTTCACGGAGGAGATGACTTCGCTCTCCTGCAGGAGAGAATCCAGCGCGCTGGTGTCCTCCTCCGAGAAATAGAACTCGTTGAGGTCCTCGATTTCGACCTCGTCATCCTCGTCCTCGTAATCCTCATCCGTGTTTTCCGCGAAGGAGAGCACAGGCAGGAACAGGACCAGCGCGAGCAGCAGGGCAAGAATCTTTTTCACAGGGCACCTCCGTTATCTGACGGGTGATTCAGTTCGTCCAGCGTCATTTCATAGGCGGGCAGGAAGTCGCGCAGGAAGTCCTGCACCTCCGGCAGGGAGATCGCGTCGATACTTTTGCGGACGTTTTCCGCCGCATAGTCGAACTCCCGGTTGCCGGCCCGCTTTTCCTCGAGGCATTTGATATAGGCAGAAATCCGGTCCGCCGCCTTAACCACGTCCCGGTCGTAGCCCGGGGCCTGCTTCAGGTAGGGGGAGAAGGCCGGCCGCAGGTCCGCCGGGAGCAGGGAGAGAAGCCGGTCCGCTGATACGTCCTCCAGCCGGCGGTAGGCGCCGCGCAGCTCCTCGTTGTGATACTTGACGGGGGTCGGCAGATCCCCGGTCATGACCTCGGTCGCGTCATGGTAAACGGCGAGGGACAGCACATGCTCGGGATCCGTATCCCGGCCGTACCGGTCCCGCCCGATGACGGCGATCGCGTGCGCGATCATCGCGACCTGGAGGGAATGCTCCGCGTCGTTTTCCGGCTGCGTGTTCCGCATGAGGCTCCAGCGGGAGATCAGCTTCAGCCGGGACAAATAAGAAAAAAAAGCGTAGGCCATAAGGACTCCTTTCAGGGACAATTATACCGTCCGCCGGGCGAAGTTTCAACCACCCGGCGGAAAAGAGGTAATAAAAAAGAACCGGGCGGAACGCCCGGATGAAAAAACGGAAATGGATCAAAGATCACGGAGATCCTTGAGGCAGTGCTTGCAGATCAGCTTTTCCTTATAGGGAACCAGGCCGTGGTTTCCGCCGCAGAAAAAACAGTTCGGCTCATACTTGCTCAGGATGATGGTTTCCCCTTCCACGCAGATTTCGAGCATATCCTTGGGATTGATATCGAGCGTACGGCGCAGTTCGATCGGAAGGACGATACGGCCAAGCGAATCCAGCTGACGGATCATACCGGTTGATTTCATGGAAGAAACCTCCTTAAACAGAAGAGGAAACAAATTCAGAAGAAGTATAAGATTCAATAAATCAGCTTGTCAAGCAGAAAAAAACAGCAATTGTAAAAATCGATTGTCAACCATACCAGAAAATGGAAAAAGAATTCATAATACCAAAATATGGCAAAACGAAGCCGGCGGAAGGTCCGGATTGAAGGGAAAAGCATAATTGTGTATAATACTACCCGGACAAACGGACGGGAGATGACGGATATGAGACTGAATATCGGAATCGACGGACCGGTCGGCGCGGGAAAGTCCTCCGTGGCGGACGCTGTTGCCGCGCGGCTGAGCATTCTGCACCTGGATACCGGCGCCATGTACCGCGCGCTGGGGCTGACCGCCCTGCGCAGGGGAATTGACGTGCAGGACGAGGAAGCCATCGTGGCCCTCTGCCGGGACCTGGGCGTGTCCGTGCGCCATGAAGCCGACGGGCAGCATACATTTGTCCGCGGGGAGGACGTGACCGGACTGATCCGGACGCCGGAAGTCAGCATGGCCGCGTCAACGGTCAGCCGCTACGCGCAGGTCCGGAAGGAAATGGTTCGGATCCAGCAGCAGCTGGCGTCGGAAACCGATATGGTCCTGGACGGCCGGGATATCTGCATGACCGTGCTGCCAAACGCGACCGCGAAGATCTTCCTGACAGCGTCCCCGGAGGAAAGGGCCCGCCGCCGTTTCCTGGAAATGCAGGCGAAGGGCATGAGCGACACCTATGAGCAGGTGCTCGAAGAACTGAAAAAACGGGACGACCAGGACATGAACCGCCCCGTCGAACCGCTCCGGCAGGCTCCGGACGCGGTGCTCGTGGACTCCACGCACCTGGGCTTTGACGAAGTGGTGGATGAAATCCTGCGGATTGTGGAGGAAAAAAGCCATGGCTAAGAAACCGCCGGAAGCGGTCACCGAGAAAAAAAGCATCCTGTATGAGATCGCCCGGCTGCTGAGCATCTTCACCTTTCACTGCCTGATGCCGGTCAAATGCCATAACAAGGAGGGCCTGCAAGGGGAAGCTCCGTTCGTGATCATCGCGAACCACCTGCACGCGCTGGATCCCCTGGCGATCGCGCTGTTCATTCCGAAGCGGCAGATCGTGTTCCTGGCGAAGAAAGAACTGGCGCCGAACAAGTTCCTGCAGAATATGCTGACACGGCTGCACTGCATCCTGGTGGACCGGCACAACGCGGACATGGCGGCCATGCGCAACTGCATGAAAGCCATCAAGATGAAAAAGATCCTGCTGATCTTCCCGGAAGGAACCCGGCACCACGAGGGCCAGATGGAACAGATCGAAAGCGGCGCCGCGATGATCGCGCTGCGCAGCCGTTCCCCGATCGTCCCCGTTTACCTGGACCGGAAACTGGCGTTTTTCAAGCGCACCAACATCTATGTCGGCGAACCGGTGCCGTATGACGATCTGCTTGAAAAAGGCATCAACACCGAGACCTGCGAGGAGATGAACGAACGCCTCCGGGAAACCTTCCGGGCAATGATCCGGGAGCACGAATGACATGTCCCAAAATATTTTTTTGATTTCCTGTTTTTTATGCAGGAATTATACAGGAGAAAGAGAAAATATTTATAGATAGGGGCATAATGAACTTGAGAGGATCCTTTTATGCCTGTTGAAGTGGCGGCGCACGCGGGCTTCTGCATGGGTGTACGGCGGGCGGTTGAAATGGCCGAGACCGCTGTCAAGGACGGGATTCCGTCCTGCTCACTGGGGGAGCTGATTCATAATCCCGCGGTCATCCGAAGCCTTGCGGACAAAGGACTCCGTCCGATCCGCACGCCGGAGGAGGCAGACGGGCGGCGCGTACTGATCCGAAGCCACGGCGTATCGCCGGACGTGCTGGAGAAGCTCCGCGAAACCGGTTGCGAGATACTGAACCTGACCTGTCCCTTCGTGGACCGGATGCACCGGATCGTGGAGGAATCTTCCCGGGACGGGAAAACCGTGATCCTGGTCGGGGAGAAAGACCACCCCGAAGTCCAGGGAACAGCCGGATGGGCGCACGGGGAGGTCCGGATCGTGGCGACGCCGGAGGAAGCCCGGCAGCTTCCGGACATGGACGAAGCGACCGCGGTGTCCCAGACCACTTATCCCCCGGAAGACTGGACCAAAGTCCTGAAGGTGCTGGAGGAAAAGGTAAAGCGGCTGGAAAGCCACTGCACTATCTGCAGCGCCACGGAGGTCCGCCAGCGGGAGGCTTCAGAGCTGGCTTCCCGGGCCGACGCGATGATCGTCATCGGCGGCCGGAACAGCGCCAACACGCGCAAACTCTTTCGCGTCTGCGCCGAAAGATGCGAAAGAACAATCCTGGTAGAGAGTGCGGCGGAGATTCCGCCCGCCTTTGCAAATATAGATTCCGAAATGATTGGAATCACCGCCGGCGCATCCACGCCGTCGGAGTTACTTAAGGAGGTTGTCACACGCATGAGCGACATGGAAAACAAGGACCTGACCCCTGCCGCGGAGGAAGAAACCCGCAATGACTTCATGGCTGAAGTCGAATCTACCATGGTGAGGATCCGGCCCGGACAGACCCTGACCGGAAAAGTGGTGCAGATCACCGACGATGAAGTATGCGTCAGCATCGGATATAAGGCGGACGGACTGATCAAGCGCGCGGACCTGGTGGATGAGGATGTCAAACTGGATGACGAAATCGAAGTCGAGGTCGTCAAGGTGAACGATGGTGAAGGAAACGTGCTGCTGAGCCAGCGCAACATCGTGAACCGCAAGGCGTGGGACGCCCTGATGGAGAAATACGAAGCCGGCGAGTATGTGGACGCTGTAGGCAAGGAAGCCGTCAAGGGCGGCCTGATCGCCGACATCGGCGGTGTGCGCGCGTTTGTTCCCGCCAGCCAGCTGAGCCAGCGCTATGTCGAAAAGATTGCCGATTTCGTCGGCAAGGACATGAAGCTGAAGATCATCGAGGTTGACAAGCAGAAGAAGCGCGTCGTCGCCAGCCGCAAGGCGGTTGTGGCGGAAGAAGCCGCCGCGAAGAAGAAGGAAGTCTGGGAGAAGCTGGAAGAGGGCGTCGTGATTCACGGTATCGTCCGCCGGCTGACCGATTTCGGCGCGTTCGTGGACCTGGGCGGCGTGGACGGACTGATCCACATCACCGACCTGAGCTGGGGCCGCATCAAGCATCCCAGTGAAGTGGTCAAGCCCAACCAGGAAGTGGACGTGAAGGTGCTGTCCCTGGATCCCGAAAAGGAACGGATCCAGCTGGGCTACAAGCAGCTGCAGCCCCATCCGTGGGACAACGCCGCGGAGAACTATCCGGAAGGCGCGATCGTGGAAGGCAAAGTCGTCCGGATCACCGATTTCGGCGCGTTTGTCGAACTGCAGCCCGGACTGGACGGACTGGTTCATATCAGCCAGTGCGCCACGACCCGCGTGGCGAAGGTGGAAGACGCTGTGAAAGTCGGCGACGTGGTGAACGTCAAGGTCCTGGGCGTCGATCCTGAGAAGAAGCGCATCAGCCTGAGCATCCGCCAGGCGCTGGAGCCGGAAGTTCCCGCTGAGGAAGAAGCCGCCGCTCCCGAAGCTGAGTACGAAATCGTCGCGACCGACGAAGGCGTTGCCGAGGAAGTCGCCGAGGCTGTCGAAGCTGTCGCCGAAACCGCCGCAGAAGAAGCGCCCGCTGAGGAAGCCAAGGAAGAATAATCCAGGTTCCGCTGAGTATCGAGGAAGCGGCGTCCATTGACGGATGTACCCCCCTGGGGACTTTCTTCCGGGTGGTGCTTCCGATGATGAAGCCGACGCTGATCTCCGTCGGTGTTCTCGAAATCATGTGGGTATGGAACGATTATCTGCTTCCGTACCTGGTCCTGGACCGGAACAAATACATGACGATTCCGATCCATATCCAGTACCTGCAGGGTTCCTATGGCCACGTGGATCTCGGAGCGACCATGGCGCTGATTACCCTGTCGCTGATCCCGATCCTGGCTTTCTACCTGACGTGCCAGAAACATATCATCTCGGGCATTACCGCCGGCGCTGTCAAGGGATAAGCGGGAAGAGAACATATCAAAGGCCGGAAGCGGGATATTCCCGCTTCCGGCCTGGCTGCGTCTTCCGGCGGGTTTCCGCCGGTATTTTCATTTCGGTTTATTCCGGCTTTTTCAGGTTTCCGGCGGCGATCTGCTCGTCGACCCACAGCTGGAGATTGGAAACGCTCAGGGCGATCCGGTCAAGGGTTTGCTTGATTTCCCGGAAATCGGCATACTCATCCGCGCAGACCTGGCCGTCCTCCACGATCTCGAGCAGGCGGTCGCGGCTGCGGCTGAGCTTGTTCAGGGAATTCAGCGTTTCCACGGCGATCTGGGCGAGCTCCTTCGATTCGGTCCGCAGGACATGCACCTGGCCGATGGGGCACTCGTTGACACAGTAATAGTTCCGCAGCGACGGAGCCTTGTAGTACTCCGCCAGCAGCAGCGCGTCCTCCGGCTGGATCTGGGTCCGGCCGTTTTCAATTTTCTCGATCCTCTCCGGAGAGAAACCGGGGATCAGTTCGCCCGCTTTTTCCCGGGTCAGCCCGAGATCCTCCCGCGTGGTCTGCCAGATGGATTTGTTCTCCTTTGTCGATCTCCTGCCCACTTCAATCGCTTCCTTCCGATGATTTTTCTGACGGTTCTTCCTGGTCCGGGGTGACATATTCCTTCTGGATCCATCCGCGGATGCCTTTACCCTCCGCCAGGTAAAAATTTCCCTTTTCCTCCAGCAGGGTCAGCGGGGTACCGACGACCCAGTCATAATAGGAGCTGCCCTTCGCCTTCGCTTCCACGCGGATCCTGACGGTCGAGCTGCCGGAGGTGCGCCCGTTGATGGAAACCAGGCCGGTGGGGAAGTCCTCCTCCGAGATGCTGAGGAATTCCGCGTTTGCCTTTTTGATATAGCCGAAGGTGCCGCGGTAGCAGACATAGAGCTGCTTTGCTTCCTCGCGCAGCACCGGGACCAGCAGGCCCGGATTGAGGACCTTGAAGCCGGAAATCTTTTTTCCGTCCGCGTCCACGAACGCCGTGTTCTTTTTGGTGATCCGGGCGATCTTCATTCCGTCGGTGCCGTCATGGATCCATGCCAGGTCCTTCGTCCGCACCCGGGTCAGCTCCCCGCCGGCGGTAACGCGGCTCCAGACCGTGCCGAAGTAGTCCGGGGCGACGGACTGCAGGATTCCGTCCGCGGCTTCCAGGGTCAGCCACGCGGGACGGATCAGGCGCATGCCGCGCTTCGCACAGTATTCCAGGTCCAGCCAGTATTCTGCGCCGCCGTATTCGCCGGTTTCAAAGAACCAGCGGATTCCGGGCAGCTCGTCCGCGGTTTTCGCCTCCGCAAAGGAACCGTCCTCCGCAATATACCAGGGCCATGCGTTTTTGATGCGCTCGTAGGTCGCTCCCGGCGCGGAGTCGATCACATGGACCTTCGTTCCGTCCTCACTCAGGCCGTCCGCGTAGGCGATGTGGCCGATCACGATGCTGAAGGTGAACCGGTCCCCCAGGCGGAGGCAGGTGGTGAGCCCGGCTTCGGATTCAATCAGGTCGTCGGCGGTGGTAAAACCGTACTTTTCGCCGGCCCGGGCCGTCAGGATCTCGTTCGCCGTGCCGCGCCCCTCAATATAACAGGACTTATAGGTGACCGCGAGCTGATCCGGCAGGACATCGTCCCCGTCGATCCCCATCCGCTGCAGGGCGTGGCTCAGGGCGAAAATCGCGCAGCCGGCCTTTTCCAGTGAACGGTGATACCTGGAGGAATACACCTTGTCATGCCACCAGCCGTCCTTCTGGCTGTAGACCACGTCCGGACCCTGCTGGACCGGAGCCTGGCCGGATACCGGAATGACGACGCTGGCGGTTTCCTCATCCTTCTTTCCGTAGGAAACGGTAACGGACAGCGTGTAGTCCGCCTCTGTCCGCGGACGGAAGCTGGCGGTGAAGTGTTCCGTCGGATCCCCGGAGAACACTTTGCTTTCGGGCGTCGAGAGGGACCAGGCGACGGTCTGCGGGTTATCCCGGTCACAGACGACGGTTACGTCCACATAATCGCCCGCACGGGGATTCTGCGGGGAAAAGGTGACCGTGACATCCGCGCAGGCGGCGGAGGCAGCGGCAATCAGCAGCGCTGCCAGCAGCGTGAAAAGCAGTTTCTTCATTCGGACAACCGATCCTTATCTTATCAGTTCCAGGACAGCAGGTATACCGCCGCGTCATGCGCGGGGAGGGAAGCGCGGAGCGTGCGGCCGGGCCGGAGAACACGCCGTCCGGTCCACAGCTCCCGGCACTCGGACAGGACACCCTGCGGCAGCTCCGTCTCGGCCGTGACGGCACGCTTTTTATCCGACAGGTTAAACAGCGCGACATACAGTCCCTTGCCATCCGTCCGCGGGGCGACCCAGACGCTTTCCAGGTCCGTGGTGCGCAGGGGATGCGCGTGGCTGCTTTCCCGCAGTATGGCGAGTATATCGCCGTTGGTCAGCAGGGACAGGGTGAAATCGTCGTTCTTCGGCATTTCGGCGCCAATCATCAGCGGGGAGCGCATCATGGCCCACAGGGACATCATCGTCCGCTGCTCGGCCGGGGTGAACCGGGTCCGGTCCTCCGGATTGTCACACTGGCGCAGGGCGCCGACGGGAAGCATATCCGCGTCCGGCCAGTGGCCGGGAGCGGCGTGGACGCACCATTTTTCGGCGCGCTCGAACATGCCCTTCAGCAGGCGCCAGTCGTCCCAGAAATCGTCGGTGATGCGCCACATGTTTGCATATTGCTTCAGGTGTTCCGCCTGTTCCAGCGGGGCGGGGCCGGGGCTCAGGCTGAGCACCATTTCCCGGCCGCAGGAGCGGCAGGCTTCGGAGATCACCTCGATCTCCCGCCGGCAATGGGGATATTCCCGGGCAATATCGTCGCACTTGACAAAATCCACACCCCACTGAGCGTAGAGGCGGAAGATGCTGTCATAATACGCGCGGGCTTCCGGCCGTTCGCAGCGGAGACCGTACATATCGGGATTCCAAGCGCAGATCGAGTTCGGGTTCGCGGCGGTGTGGCAGAAGTATTCGCTGCCCTCGATCGGCAGGTGCCGGTGCGCCGCCATGCGGGGCATACCGCGCATGATATGGATGCCGAACTTCAGCCCCAGGGAATGAACGTAGTCCGCCAGGGGACGGAAGCCGGCGCCGCCGGCCGCGGATGGGAAGCGGTTGAGGGCGGGCGTCAGGCGGCCGAAACCGTCCATGGTCAGTTCGGAGAACGGCTCATAGCTGTGGTTGACGGCGGTGGGCTGCGCCCACTGGATATCGACCACAATGTATTCCCAGCCGAAGGGCCTGAGCTTTTCAGCCATGTATTCCGCGTTCCGGCGGACGGTTTCCTCCGTCACGGCGGCACCCCAGCAGTCCCAGCTGTTCCAGCCCATGGGCGGCGTCTGCGCGGTCAAGGGAATCCCTCCTTTATTATCCGGAAATCATACGGGGGCATTATACCAAAGCGGCGCCGCAAAGACAATATCGGCGCTTGACAGAAAGGCGGCGGAAAAGGTTTAATAAACAAAAGGAAAACCGGCGGAAAGGCGGGTCATGACGATGAAGCAGCAGAAGGAGTTTATCCGCGGGGCGAATCCCTATATGCCCCTGTGGGAGCATGTGCCGGACGGGGAGCCGCGGGTATTTACCTGTAACGGGGAAACCCGGGTGTATGTATACGGTTCCCACGATACAGAGCGGACGCAGTACTGCGGGAAGGATTATGTGGCCTGGTCCGCGCCGGTGGAGGACATGACGGCCTGGACCTGCCACGGCGTATGCTACCGGGCGGAGGACGACAGCATCCTCTACGCGCCGGACGTGGTACAGAAAGGGGATACGTATTATATGTACGCCGCGGAGCGGAAGGGTTCCGTGATCCGCGTGGCGAAATCGGACAAGCCCTGGGGGCCGTTCACCGATCCGGTGAAGACGGAACTGGGATTTGATCCGGGTATCCTGGTGGACGACGACGGACGGGTGTACGCCTACTGGGGATTCTGCAAGGCATACTGCGCGGAGCTGAACGACGACATGGCGACGATTAAGCCCGGAACCATCCGGGAGAACCCGATTCCGCACTGCCGGGCGCCGTGGTCGCCGGAGGACGGCGGTTTCGGGAAGGACGCGTTCTTCGAGGCGTCCAGCCCGCGGAAGATCTTCGGAAAGTATGTGTATATCTACTCCCGCCGGGTCAACGAGCCGGTGCCGGAACTGGGCGTGTATGAGGACTGCAACGGCTTCCTGTCCTACAAGTGGAGCGACCGGCCGCTGGACGGGTTCCGCTGGGGCGGCGATATTTCCTTCAACGGCGGGGAGATCATCCCGGGGCCGGACGGGAACGGCGTCATGACTTATCGCTGGGGAAACAACCATGGTTCGGTGATGCAGGTGAACGGGCAGTGGTACGTGTTCTACCACCGCCAGACCGGCCGGGACGAGTATTCCCGCCAGGCGATGGTGGAACCGATTGACGCGGCCCAGGGAAAGGACGGCGCGGTTTATCTGGGAAAGATCGAGTACCGCGACGGGGAACCGGTGTCCTCCCGGCCGGTGGAGATGACGTCGCAGGGTGCGCAGGTGAACGGCCTGGACGCGCGAAAATGGATCTCCGCGGGCTACGCGTGCCACCTGCACGGCGGCGCGGGGAAAGCCTATATCGCGCCGGTATACGAACAGCGGGACGACGTGTCCGCGCCGGTAAAGGAGATGACCGGCGGAACGGTCGCCGGGTTCCGTTACCTCCGGTTCGGGGAGGAATCCCCGGAGACGGTGACCGTGAAGACGGACGCCCAGGCGCCGTTCACGGTCCGGGTGCTGATCGACGCGTATAACGGAGCGGAGATCGCGCGGATGGAAATACCGGCAGGCGCCGCGGAAACGACGGGGAAGCTGGCGGTCAGGGTAACGGGAATACACGCGGTTTATTTTGTGTTTGACGGCGCGGAGGGGATGGCGGAATTCGACCGGTTCACGTTCGACTGACTTGCAAACGGCGGCGGCGTATGCTATAATCCGCACGTTGCCATGGAGCGGTATCGAAGCGGTCATAACGGGGCTGACTCGAAATCAGTTTGACGGCAACGTCACGTGGGTTCGAATCCCACCCGCTCCGCCAAAAATGAGAATGCCCCCTCGCGGGGCATTCTCATTTTTGGCAAAGTGGGAGAGGACCCACGTGACCAGAAAGGATTCAGTTATGCTTTTAGTCAACGGAATCGTATTTGACGGACACTCTTTCCGGGAGAACCTGGATGTCCGGATCCGCGACGGCGTGGTGGCGGAGATCAGGGAGGGCCTGAAGCCGGAAGCGGGAGAGGAAGTGGCGGACCTGGGCGGGGATTACCTGCTGCCGGGCTTT
>JAILIE010000130.1 GCA_024695415.1 Clostridiales bacterium
CAACTTCTGCAACGTCAAGCCGGACTGCGTCATCGAGAACCTGACGCTGCCCATCCTGTATGAAGCGCCGCTGATGCTGGAGGAGGCGAACCTGTCCGACATCGTCTGCCGCGAGCTGAACATCGACGCCCCCGCGCCGGACCTGGCCGAATGGCGCGCGATGGTGGAGCGCGTCCGGCATCAGAGCCGTTCGGTCAAGATCGGCCTGGTCGGCAAGTATGTCCAGCTGCACGACGCCTACCTGTCCGTCGCAGAAGCGCTTCGCCACGCGGGATACGCGCTGGACGCCCGGGTGCAGATCGAATGGATCGATTCGGAAACCATTACGCCGGAAAACTATGAGCAGATCCTTTCCCCGATCGACGGCTTCATCGTTCCCGGCGGTTTCGGCGGCCGCGGTATCGAGGGCATGATCCTCACCGCGAAATACGCGCGGGAAAACCACGTCCCCTACTTCGGCATCTGCCTGGGTATGCAGATTTCCGTCATCGAGTTTGCCCGCAGCTGCGCCGGCCTTTCCGGGGCGAATTCCCGGGAATTCGACGAGAATTCCCCGCACAAGGTCATCAACTTCATGCCCGGCCAGAACGACGAGATCGACAAGGGCGGCACCCTCCGCCTTGGGAAATATCCCTGCTGCATGAAGGAAGGTACGGTCATCGCCCGCTGCTACGGAAAGACCGAAATCAGCGAACGCCACCGCCACCGCTACGAATTCGCGAATGAGTACCGCGACACCCTGCAGGCCGCCGGCCTGTGCCTGTCCGGCCTCTCTCCGGACGGCCGCCTCGTCGAAACCGTCGAGCTTCCCGGCGAAACCTTCTTCGTCGGCGTCCAGTACCATCCCGAATTCAAGAGCCGCCCGAACAAACCCCATCCCCTCTTCCTCGGCTTCGTCTCCGCGGCCCTGACCAAGGCAGAAAAATAAGACGGCATCGACCAATAGGAAGATGCCGTCCGAAGGTTTCCAAAGGGCGATCGGAAAGCCCTTTGGTCGATCCCGCAGGATCGAAATATTCTTAAATATCCCTAAGAGCAGAGTCTTCGCTACTCTGCTCTTTGCGTATGCCTCTCTTCCTTCTGTCTATACATCCTCTCGTCACTTTTCTGTATACATTCCTCCAGCGACGAAAACTCACCCAGTCTGAACACCACGGCCCCGCAGCTCGCCTCCACCCTGAACGACCGGTTTTCCAGCCGGTTCAGTTCATCCAGCTGATCCCTGAAATCCTGCATGAACTTCTCCGCGTCCTGCTCATCCGCCTTCGGAATCACGGACAGGAACTCGTCGCCGCCCATCCGGGTGTTCAGCGCGTCCTTCGGCGCGCTTCTCCGGATCGCCTCCGCGACCAGCCGGATCGCGTAATCCCCGGCCTGGTGGCCATAGGAATCGTTGATCCTCTTCAGCCGGTCCAGGTCGAAGCAGACAAACGCCGCGTATTCCCGCCGGGCGCACAGCCGCTGCCATACCGGGGCGATCTGTTCCTCCAGCCCGCGGCGGTTCAGCAGGTGTGTCATCACATCCGTGATGCTGCTCAGCCGGCGTTCCTCATACAGCGCCATCAGCTCGTACCGTTTGTGCATATTGCTCAGCGCGCCGGACAGGATGACGTTCCAGTGCTGGAAGAAGTTGGACGGCAGCTCTCCCGGCTGGAAGTGGAACATGGAATACCCGTAGGCGTTCTCCCGCTGATGCTGCAGCATCAGGAAGAACAGCTGCGGTTCATCCGCGCGCTCCGCCATTTCCGGAAGCAGCCGCTTGCGTTCAAATGAGATCATCGGCATCCCGTGATCCTGCCGGTTCCGCATCGCGTGAACCAGGCACGCGGTATCCGTCACTTCCTCCGCGAACTGGGGTTCACCGTTCTCATTTCTTCCCTTTTCAAACAGGCACAGGTAATAATCCCGCAGCATGGGCGTATCGCTCGACTTGTCGACCAGCACGCGGTGCAGTTCCTTCAGGTCGTCGCAGGCGTTCAGCTCAATCGTCAGGTAGGTCATGCCGACCTCCCGCGTGTTCATCCGGTCCAGCTGGCTGTTTTTGTCGATACAGTTGCGGATATAGTAGTTTTCCCCGCGGAACCCGCAGCCGCAGCTCTCTCCCAGGATCAGCTTCCCGCCGATCGGTATCTTATGATGCTTTTTGTCATGATCCCCGCGGATCCGGCGGTCCAGCTCCTCAAAGGCCAGTTCCGTCATCCCGCTGAAGTCCTGTTCCACGGTTGTGATCGTGGGCGTATCCAGCGCGATGCTGTCCACATTGTCAAAGCCGGTGACGATAACATCCTCCGGCACCCGGATTCCATGTTCTTTCAGGGTCCGTATCGTTCCGATCGCCATATAGTCGTTGGCGCATACGATCGCTTCCGGCCGTCTCCCTTCTTCCGAAAAGAACGCCTCATACGCCGCCAGCCCGCAGTTCAGCCACATGTTGCCATGGGTGATGTCCCGCTTTTCGTCCACCGTCAGCCCGTGGGAAGCCATCTCTTCCCGGTATACGTTCAGCCGCAGCTCGCTGTCCGGGTGGCCTTCATATCCGGCCAGGAAGCGGATATCCTTCAGTCCGTGGTCCTCCAGCAGATGGCGCATCAGGGGACGGATGGCCCGGTTCTCGTCCGTGTATACGCAGTCTGATTCGTCCCCCAGGTGGCGGATCGCCACCATCGGGCAGTGCGCCCGCTTCCGGATCGCCTCAAACAGGGCATCGCGGAATCCCTCGATCTCATAGGTATCCGGAGCGTACAGGATCCCGTCCAGTTCCTCGATCGGCGCAAAGGAAAACATGCCCAGTTCCTGGCTGTCATAATCGTTCTGGCTCGCGAAATAACCGACCGTCGTAAAGATGACGACGTCGTAATTCAGCTTTCGGGCTTCTTCTTCCAGCTTGCGATATACCGCGTTGTCAAAGAGTGAATAGGCCTTGCACATAAAAACGCCGATTGTTTTGCGCTTTCCGGAAATCACGGTATGCATCTCCTGTATCCGCGGTGGGTTCCCGCTATGGTCAGTCTGTAGTACGGTCAGTGTTCCATAATATTTCGACATGTCCGTACAAAACTCCTCCCTGTCCCCCGCGCATTCCCCGACGGCGCCTTTCGCCGCCCGCGTCCGGAATGGCGCGTTCTCACATTTATACGCTTGATATTAGATTGATATAATCAGAATAATCCTGTTTTATGACATTCAAATAAAAGCTTTTCTGTTGTTTTTCCATAAAATGCTATTGACAAATTAGTTAAGGCTTACTACAATATGCCCGGTGGTTAGATCGGGCTAACAGTCAGTCTGAAATGTTTACCGGATGGGAGGCGGCAGGATGATGCCATTGAGCTATGCGGTTCCCGGAGAAGAAAACGTGATCCGCAGGGTCGGCGGAAGCCCGGAGGTAAAAAAGCACCTGGAAAACCTTGGCTTTGTGGTCGGAGGCAATGTGAAGGTAATCACCGCGCTGGACGGCAATGTCATCGTGAAGGTCAAGGAAGCCCGCGTGGCCATCAATGATGAGATGGCCCGGAAGATCATGATCTGAGGTTTAAAAGAAGGAATTGGAGGAGGCAGAACATGAACAACCTGCGGAATGTACCGGTCGGCAGCACGGCGAAGGTCGTCAAAATCCATGGGGAGGGCGCGGTGAAACGCCGGATCATGGACATGGGGATCACCAAAGGTGTGGAGATTTACGTACGGAAGGTTGCACCGCTGGGCGATCCGATTGAAATCACCGTGCGCGGATATGAATTGTCCCTGCGCAAAGCGGACGCGGAGAGTATCGAAGTCGAATAATTTTTTTGCCGGATGGTTAGTTAAATCTAATAATCAATGAGCAGAAGGAGCGGTACAAGATGAACATTCGAATCGCCCTGGCGGGGAATCCCAACAGCGGAAAAACGACCCTTTTCAATGCCCTGACGGGTTCCAACCAGTTTGTGGGCAACTGGCCCGGCGTCACCGTGGAAAAGAAGGAAGGCAAGCTGAAGAAGCATGACGGTGTGACGGTCACCGACCTGCCGGGTATCTACAGCCTGTCCCCCTATACCCTGGAAGAAGTCGTGGCCCGGAATTACCTGATCAGCGAACGGCCGGACGCGATTCTGAATATCATTGACGGTACGAATCTGGAGCGCAACCTGTACCTGACCACCCAGCTGGTGGAACTGGGAATTCCCGTGGTGGTCGCCATCAACATGATGGACGTCGTGAAGAAAAACGGCGATAAGCTGAATACAGCGGACCTGGCAAAGCAGCTGGGCTGCCGGGTGGTGGAGATTTCCGCCCTCAGGGGGACCGGCGTCATGGAAGCGGCGGAAGCGGCGATCGACGCGGCGAAGTCCGCGAAAACCGTCCCGCAGCATACCTTCTCCGGTCCGGTGGAGCATGCGCTGGCGCACATTGAGGAAGCGGCCGTTCACGGCCTGCCGGAGGAGCAGCAGCGCTGGTACGCCATCAAGGTGTTCGAGCGGGATGACAAGGTGCTGGAGCAGCTGCAGATCGCGCCGGACACCATGAAGCATATCGAAGCGGACATCGCGGCCGCGGAAAAGGAACTGGATGACGACGCGGAAAGCATCATCACCAACGAGCGCTATGTGTATATTGCCCAGGTCATCAAATCCTGCTACCGGAAGCATAACGCGGGCAGCCTGAGCACGTCGGACAAAATCGACAAGGTGGTGACCAACCGCTGGCTGGGCCTGCCGATCTTCGCGGTGATCATGTTCCTGGTGTACTGGATCGCCATGGTCGCCGTCGGAACCCCCGCGACCGACTGGGCAAACGACGGCCTGTTCGGGGACGGATACTTCCTCTTCGGCAACGGCCGGGCCGCCTATGACGAGGCGGTGGAAGACTACGGCGACACGAACGCCATTATTGAAGCGTTCGCGGAAAAATACGAAGTGGAAATCGACGAAGAAGATCCCGAAGCGTCCATAACCGCCCTGCTGGCAGCTGTGCCTGCGGACGGCGCTGCAGACTACATTGTCCAGGATGAGGAAACCCTGGAAACGGAAACCCTGTCCGCCCAGCGGGCGGACCTGGAGGAGTCCGCTGAAAAGTATATCCAGGGTGAACCGGATCCGGCGGACGGCTACGGCACCTGGGTGCCCGGCATCCCCGTTCTTGTGGAACGGGGACTGGACGCGGCCAATGCGGCCCCCTGGGTAAAAGGCCTGATTCTGAAAGGTATTATAGCCGGTGTCGGCGCTGTGCTGGGCTTTGTGCCCCAGATGCTGGTGCTGTTCTTCCTGCTCGCCTTCCTGGAGGCATGCGGCTATATGGCCCGGATCGCCTTTGTCCTGGACCGGATCTTCCGCAAGTTCGGCCTGAGCGGTAAATCCTTCATACCCATGCTGATCGGCGTGGGCTGCGGCGTGCCCGGGATTATGGCGTCCCGGACCATCGAGAATGAGCGTGACCGGCGGATGACGATCATGACCACGACCTTCATCCCCTGCGGGGCGAAGGTGCCGTTCATCGCCATGATCGCCGGGGCGATCTTCGGCGGTTCCCCCTGGGTGTCCACCAGCGCGTATTTCATCGGAATGGCGTCCATCGTGGTCAGCGGTATCATGCTGAAGAAGACCCGCCGCTTCGCCGGGGAACCCGCTCCGTTTGTCATGGAACTTCCCGCCTATCACTGGCCGACCCTGGGGAATGTGCTCCGCTCCATGTGGGAACGCGGCTGGAGCTTCATCAAAAAGGCCGGCACCATCATCCTGCTTTCCACGATCCTGGTCTGGTTCCTGAGCCGCTTCGGCGTAGCGGACGGCACCTTCCGGATGCTGGAAGAGGAGGAACTGGAGTTCTCGATCCTGGCTTCCGTCGGCAACGCGATTGCCTGGATCTTCGCCCCGCTCGGCTTCGGCACCTGGCAGGCTACGGTGGCTTCCTTCACCGGCCTGATCGCCAAGGAGAACATCGTGGGAACGATGGGCATCCTGTACGGCGGCACGGAAGCTTACGCCAATATGGCCGCCGCCTTCAGCGGTATCGCAGCCTATGCTTTCCTGGTGTTCAACCTGCTGTGCGCTCCCTGCTTCGCGGCCATCGGCGCCATCAAGCGGGAGATGAACAGCCCGAAATGGACCTGGTTCGCCATCGGATATCAGTGCGGCTTTGCCTGGGTGATCGCCTTTATCGTCTGGCAGGTCGGCCGCCTGTTCGCCGGCGGTATGAACATCGTCGGCCTGCTCCTGGCGCTGGCGATGCTGGCCCTGCTGGGCTGGCAGCTCTTCAAGCCCTACAGGGAAGCGCAGACGCTTACCGTTAAGTGATCCGGGTTTCTCATCTCTCCGTTGGGCAGGGCGCCGGGAGCCGTTTCTCCCGGTCCCCGGCGCCCTGCCGTTTTTTCCGAAGGAAGTGATCCATATGCTGACCTGGCTTTCCGCCAATCTGGTCAATATCATCCTGATCGCCGTCATCGTGCTGATCACCGGTCTTGTGATCCGCGGCATGATCCGGGACAGGAAATCGGGCAAAAGCGCCTGCGGGGGCAATTGCGCCGGCTGCGGCGTCTGCGAAAAGGGCTGCGCGCCCTCCGATCGCGCCGGCACCGTCCCGCGCGGTGTTTCCCGGTGATCCGATCGCTCAGCCGGGCTCCGATCCGTTGGTCGGGGCCCGGTTTTTTCGTGCGCCGTACCGCATCCGAGGCCGGTTTTCCTTTTGCGTTTCCCTCTTTTTTGCGTTAAACTGAAATCACCGAATCAAGGAGGGGGAACAGTATGTTTGAAATGCCGACTTTCCAGGAATTCAGCGAGCCGGTCGAGGGAGCGATGGTCCTTCCGATGACCGGAGACGAAACCGATGTCCTCTACATCAAGGACGTCAAATACGCTTCCTACGCGGATGTGAAGCTGCATCTGCAGATCCTTGTGCCGAACAGCAAAAACCGCCCGATGATGTCCCCGGAGATGCGCGCGATGTTCGGCATGCCCGCCTTCACACCCGACTGGAACTACCCCTGCATCGTCTATGTGCCCGGCTCCGCCTGGGCCAAGCAGAACGTGTACAACGAGATCGGAGATCTGTCGCGCTTTGTGGAAATGGGCTATGTCGTCGCGGTCGTGGAGTACCGGGACTATACCATCGCCCCCTTCCCCGCGCCGATCGTCGACGCCAGAAACGCAGTCCGTTTCCTGCGGGTCCACGCCGGCGATTACGCCGTGGACCCGGAGAGGATCATCCTCACCGGCAGTTCCTCCGGCGGCCACACCGCAGCCTATGCCGGGATCTTCCACGACGACGAGGAGGAAACCAACCTGTACCCCGGCGTTTCCGGAGAAGTGAAGGGGATCGTGAATTACTTCGGTTCCACGGATTTCACGTTTGCGGACAGCAACCCGATCACGGCGGACAGGCATAACAGGGCCGACAGCCCGGAGGGCCTCGAAATGGGCGGCGTGGATCTGAACGAGAACCCCGACCTGATGCGGAAGCTGACCGTGGCCTGCAACATCACCGAGGAGACCGGGATCGTACCGATGCTCATCCTGCACGGCACGGCGGACATGGTCGTAAACTGCCGCTGCAGCATCAACCTGTACCGGCGTCTCAGGGAGTGCGGGAAAGACGCCACGCTTTTCCTGATGAAGGGCTCCGAGCACGGCGGGCCGGAGTTTTACGCCCCGCGGGTGCTGAACATCGTACACGATTTCGCGCTCCGGGTCTTCAACATGTGCAGATAAAACCGGACGGATACCGCGCCGCATCCCGCGGAAAACAGACATACACGGAGACGCGAAATGATGGAGAAGATCGAGTTTTCACCGATCGGCGCGGTCACCGAAGCCTCGGGACCGGCGCCCGGTGAAGAGCGTTTTTTCGACCGGAGAGAGACGATCCGGATCTGTCCGGAATATGTAAAAGGTCTCACGGATCTGGGCCCCGGCGACCGGATCATGGTCCTTTTCCATTTTCATCTGTCGAAGGACTACGACCTGATCACGTATGCCCGGGGCTGGCAGAAGGAGACCGGCGTGTTCAATTCTCACAGCCCCCGGCGGCCAAACGGCATCGGCGTCACGGAAGTCACGATCGTCTCCGTCGACGGGGGCGTGCTCGTGGTCGACGGCGGGGATCTGCTCCCGGGCACCCCGATCCTGGATATCAAGCCGTG
>JAILIE010000005.1 GCA_024695415.1 Clostridiales bacterium
CCTTCAGTTCTTCCATCTTGCCGGGCGTGCCGTACAGATGGGCCATCACGATCAGTTTCACGTCCGGATACCGCCGGAAAGCCTCTTCCAGCGCTTTCGGATCCATGTTCCAGGTGTCCCGCTCCGTATCGATGAAGACGGCTTCCCCGTCCTCGTACGCCACCGGGTTCACCGACGCGTCGAAGGTCACGTCCGAACAGAACACCTTGTGTCCGGCCAGCGTGCCCGCGTTGGGTTTCGCCCGGCCGTACAGCCGTTCCCCGGCCAGTTTGGTGGCCAGATGCAGCGCCGCCGTGCCGGCGGAAAGGCCGACCGCGTACTGGACTCCGATGATTTCCGCGATGGCTTTCTCCGCCTCGTCGATATTCCGGCCCACGGTGCTGACCCAGTTGGTGGCGATGGCGTCGTCCACCCAGCGCTGTTCATCCCCGTGCATGGTCGGCGAAGAAAGCCATACCCGGTTCGCAAATGGTTCGATGCCTCTGAACCGGGGATCCGTTCTCATGTCCATATCCTTAACGCTCCAAAACGAACAATATTGCTAACAACCAGGAACCAATAATAAAGAATAAGTAACTAAAACTGGTAACTCTAAACTGGTAACTGGTAACTGGCGAAGATGTCAGCTTAGAAAAAGCTGACATCTTCTCCCGTAGCTTCCTTATGCTGCTCCGCCCAGGCGTCGTACCCGACGTACGCGCCGGTTACGGATTTCCGCAGGAAGATCTTCGCGCCTTCGATGCTGTCCACCTCATACCGGTCCTGCAGCTCCTTCAGCGCCACCTCTCCGTCCGGGAAGGTCCGCTCGCCCCATTCATTCACCAGCGTCACCGGGCCGCGGGTCAGCCACAGCAGGGAAGCCACCGGCACCCGGCCGCCCAGGTTGGAAAGTACGCCGGTATAGTCCTGGACCTCGATGTTTTCCTCCTCGCACCGTTTCCGGATTTCCTTCCGCTTTTCCGGTGTCAGCTTCCGGTCAGCGATAAACACAGCCTTCACGTTGGCCAGGGCCTTTTCATAATCCGCAATCACCGGGATACCGTTCAGGCTTTTGCCGGCGCCTTTCGCGTCCACGGCCATCATCGCCCGGTACGGCGTTTCCTCCATATGGACGATGGCTTTCCGGGCCGTTTCTCCGGCGCCGATGATCATCGCGGGTACAGTGGAAATCTTCCGTCCGGCCACCTTCCGCTTCTCCACCAGCAGGATCCGGTAGCCGAACCGGATCATGGCGATCATCGAGAACTGCAGAATCGCGCCGATCACGTAGTAGGAAACCGGCATCCGCGCGGGACCGCCCTTCGGCGGCATGATCGCCCAGGTGCCGACCACCATGATCACCACGGTGATCGCGTTTGCCCCGAGGATCCGGTTCATGTCGTTCAGGCCGGCATACTGCCACATGCCGCCGTACAGCCGGCACAGGATGAACACGATGATGCAGGCCACCGTGTAGAACGGCGCGAAGTTCGCGTAGGCAGGCAGGAAGTAAAGCAGCGCCTCGTCCGTCATCTGGTTCTGGATATAGAACCGGATAATCAGCGCCATGAAATAGGCCAGGTTCACCGCCACGATATCCAGGATCACCGTCCAGAGGTTCTGGGCTGTGACCTTTCCGATCTTCAGCAGGCCTGTTTTGAGCCGGCTCGTGCTCTTTTCATCTTTGCTCATGAAAGTCCTCCTATCCTCCTCGACATCTGGCGGATCAGGTCATATCCGTCCCAGACCAGCGCGAAGTCCATGGATTTGCCCATGGGAACGATCCGGTCGATTCCCGCGGGCCGGGTTTCCTCCAGGAACGTCCGGAAGTCTGTTTCCGGAACGCCGTAGTAGGTCAGTGTCTGGCAGCGCAGGTCGCAGACCCCCGCGATCTCCGCCAGGCGGTCGATATCCTTCTCAAAGAAGAAGCCGCTGTTGTATTTATAGTCCATCAGTCCGGCGTCCGCCGTCTCCGGTATCAGCCGCGTCACCAGCATGTCTTCGCTTTTTACCAGCGATACCTTCCGGACAGCCGCCACGGAATACAGGGCCGTCAGCTTCCCAACGGACTGCACCGGCGCCAGGGTGTATTTCTGCTTCACCAGTTCATGCACCCGGCTCCAGAAATCCTCCTTCGCCTCCGCCTTTTTCTCCCCGGTCCAGAAGATGATCCGCGGGGAGGTGCAGGCGTTCTGGTCCGTGTAGTACGTGTCGTTCCAGAAGTTCTGGATAATCGTATCCTTCCGCTCCGCCGCCAGGTACGCGTCCGCGTCGATCACGGCGATGGAATGCCGGTCGGCGAAAGTGATCTCCGTCGTCCTTGCCGGGATCGGGGACTGCCGCAGCTCCGCCACCGTCCGGTCCCCGCCCCAGATCACCCGCACGCTGCAGATCGCAGAGAAAGCGTCCGTGATCTCCTTCGACGGCGGGAACTTCACAAAGGCGATATACGGCGCCAGGTTCGCGTGCTGCCCGTCCAGCAGCTTCCGCACCGCGGCGCTGATGATGTCCACCTGCTCAAAGGGCTTCCCGGGCAGCCGCACGACGTTCGCGTTGCCTGCCAGCAGGCCCGCGGCGAAGCTGAACGCGAAGTTCACCGGCACGTTGGAGGGCGTGGAATGGAACACGACGCCCTTGCCGAAGCGCTCGGCGATGTCGTCGTATTTTGCCTTTTCCTGCAGCAGCGCCGCCTTCCGGCACCAGAAGCCGAAGGTCGCCACGTCCGGGTATTCCCGCACCTTCCGCAGTTCGCCGGAAAGGTCGTTCAGGAAGGCGATCACCGCGTCGTCAAAGGGACGCAGGGGCTTCAGCGCCTTCATCCCCTCCACGTTTTCCGGGGCGCCGACAACATACTGCAATCCGTTAAAACTGAACGGCATAGGTATCGCTGCACCCCCTGATCTCGGCATTCTTCAGCCGCCCGTTGATTTTGAAATACTTCCCTTTCCGTCCGCAGGGGCAGTCGTCCTCGCCGAGGATACTGCCCTCGTCCTCCGTCAGCAGGCTGTGGCCCGGATAGGATTCCGGAATCGTGGAAACCACCTGGATGATTCCCGTCTCCCCGATGTCCGCCTCCGAGAAGTTCGCCGGCCGGCGGATGATCACGTCAGAGAAATTGCTGGCATGCAGGTGACCGCATTCGCATTCCATGTAGATGCATCCGGTCTGCTCCACCATGCCGTAATAATCGTGGATGTCCTTCAGGCCGCAGGCCTCTTCCATCCGCCGGTGGAACTCGTCCCGGCTCACGGCTTCGGAAATCAGTTTCTTCCATCCGCCGCCGTGGATCAGAATGCCGTTCGAAAGGTCGAAGGTAATCCCTTCCTCCTTCAGCCGCGCCAGTTCCTTGTAGAAGTGCTGCCACACCATGAAGGTGAAGCCGAACAGCAGGATCTTCTGCCCCCTGTACACTTCCAGGAACGCCTTCACGCCTTCCACATCCAGCTTCATGTCGTCGTCCAGGGCATAAATCTTCTTCGCCCCGAAAATGGAGAACCCGAGAATCCCCGCGCCCCGCGCGCTGAACATGGCCCGGTCCTTCACCACCCCGGGGCAGTCGATGATGATCATCGGCATCCGTCCGGAACCCGTGAAGTCGGAGACGATCTTGACCATCGTCTTCTGCTGGTTGGCGGAAGTCGTCCGGTCCAGGTAGATTTTGCTGACCGCCTGGCCGGTGGTGCCGGAGGACGTCATGGTCTTCACCACGTCTTCCTTCGGAACGGACCGGAGCTCCATGTCCTTGAACAGGCGCACAGGCAGGAATGGCAGGTCGCGGTACGACGTTACGCCGTCCGGATCAAATCCGACGGTCTCCAGCATCCGCGCGTATTCCGGACAGTTCGCCCGGTGCAGCTTTGTCAGCTCCGCCAGCCGCCCGGTCAGCGCCCGCTCCTTTTCCGCCTTGTCCATGGAAAACGGCGGCATGTTCAGAAAATCGTCAAATGTCATAGAGTACCCCTTTATTGATCAAACCGTAAACTGTTCCGAAGGGAGATTTCTCGACTTCGCTTACGCTTCGCTCGAAATGACACCAAACAGGGCTTCATTGCCTTACATTGTCATCCTGAGCGAAGGCGAAGCCGGAGTCGAAGGATCTCCCCCCGCGGTCAGTCTCCCAGTTGCTGGCGAGCAGCCCGTGCGGTGTATATCGGACCCGGGTGATCTGGGTCAACGCCGGTACTTAGCGACTGGCGAGCCGAAGGCGATGACAGAGCTTAGTACCGCTGCGTTGAGAAGTCAGGCGCGAGCCGTGCCCGGGAACGATGTACCCGCTACAGGGCTGCTAAAGCACCCCTTTATCACCCTCGCCATCTCTTCCTGATGCTCCTGGATAAAGAAGTGATTCCCGGAAAATTCAATAAAATCGCATTCTCCAATGAAGTACTTCTTCCACTCCTCCATATCCCTGCGGGGCGTATCGGTCTCCGAATAAAACACCGTCAAAGGAACATCCGTCTTCAGATCCAGTTCCTCAAACCGGTATTTCCCGATCAGCCCGTAATCCGCCCGGTACAGCGGCAGGTACATGCGCCAGAAGCTTTTGTTCTCCAGCAGCTTTTCCGGAATCCCGCCGAAGCGGATGGTCCGCTCCTTCACCCACTCGTCCAGCTCCTCCGGATCATATCCGGTCAGCTCC
>JAILIE010000119.1 GCA_024695415.1 Clostridiales bacterium
CGTATACTATTCTCGCCGTCTATACAAGCAGTTACTATTTTCACTTTTTGTTCAGGAGTATACCTTGTTCTTCTGCTCATAAAAATGCTCCCTTCATGCGACAGTTTTCTTTTTACTGTCTCTCATGAAGGGAGCATATCAAAACATTCCCGCTTTCGCCCGTATTTATCCGAGCAGCATATCCGCGGCTTTTTCCAGGGCGCGGCGCTCTTCGGTGTCGTCGTACGCGCGGTTCCGGCCGTCGATGCCTTTCACGGCGTCGGCAGAAAACAGGCCGTCCCGGTTGCACCAGAACAGGAACTTTTTCACGCCGTGCATGCTGAAGCGCGCCTCGGCGTTTCCCTCCGGGTACAGCCGGACCAGCTGCATGCGGTCCGGGGAGAGCGCGGCCACAAAGGAAATATAATGCGACTTGGTCATGTCGTGGTCGATGCGGACATAGTATTCGTCCTCAACCCGTTCGACGAAGATCATATGGCGCTCGTCCGCGGGTTCCTCCTCCGCCGGATGCAGCTGGATCCCGTGGCACTGGACGACGGCTTCGCCCATGGTATGGATCACATTCCCGCAGACCGGGCAGACACAGAACAGGGAGCGCATCATGTTGGCGGATACGTTCCGGTTGCTGATCCGGGTGCCGGAGATCAGCTCCGTGACCGAAACGCCGAAGGCTTTCGCGATGGGCTCGAGCAGGGTGATATCCGGATAGCCTTTCCCGGTCTCCCATTTGGAGACTGTCTTGTCGCTGACGCTGAGCTGCTGTGCGAGCTGCAGCTGGGTCATATGCTTTTGCAGGCGCATTTCACGGATGACCGCGCCGGTGATGTACTGGTTCATACTTTTCACCTCCGCGGGGATTGTATAGCAGCCGGCGCGGAATGGCTACCTACGGAAAGTAGAGTCCGGTTCACCGGAGATCCTCCTGTCGGATCAGTCCTTTTCCGGCAGCCAGTACACCGGGTATTCCGTTTCGGCCTCAAAGCCGAATTTCCGCGCCAGGTGCCGGGAGATATCGTTCTGCGCGTCCCAGTGGACAGTGAATCCGCGCTCCATACAGTCCCGCAGCATACGGGAAACGCAGGCGGTGGCCAGGTGCATTCCCCGGCAGCCTTCCGCTGTGGATACGTCCAGTTCCAGTTCGCCGTCCAGGCTCAGGAAGGATGAGGCGGACGCCACGATCTCGCTGCCGCGGTACACGACGGCGCCGGAACCTTCCGCCCGGAATGCGTCCCAGGAAGGATAGTTGATCCCGTGGGAAAACGGATGCTTCCCGAACGCGGCCCCGTCCATTCCGGCCAGCCGGCAGCCTTCCGGGATCGCCGGGGTTTCCGGCAGGGTAAAACGGTTTGCGGGTTTCATCTGAGTCCGGCGGTACACCTTCGCGCCGGGATACCGCGCCTCAATATACGCTTTCCAGGCCCCTGTCAGGCAGACCAGCGGCCGGACCCTGTACCGCGCGTCCACTTCGGCGGCGGATTCCGGTTCCGGTTCGCCGTCCAGGTATACGAACAGCGCGTCCGTGATACTGCCCCAGCTGAATCCGGTCCGCGTGCCGAACCGGCCCTGCTGCCCGGCCCGGTACAGGAGCGGCAGGCTCATGATCCTTCCGCTCCCCGGCAGCCTGAAGGTGTCTTTCTCCGTCACATCGTAGATACTCTTTTGTACTTTTTCCTCAAAATATGCTTTCAGGCCCAGGTTTGAATCCCATTTGGGCTGCGGATAACGGCCGTATCTCCTTTTGACGTCGTTCATCCGGTCCTCGATATTCATGACGCCTTCGCTTCCCGCCAGCGAATCGCACAGCTGGATCAGCCTGTCGTAATCATCCGGAACGACCTTCCGGAGTTCAGACCGGATCAGTTTCAGTTCCCCGTCGGTCGTGTCGAATTTCCCGATATACTCATCCGTGTCAAAATTGTTGAAGGAATGGGTCAGGCAGATCCGGGCCGCCTCGTCGTATCCCAGGGACATCATGTAGGAATACCCGTCCGACACATGCCCGAGGTGCCGGACGCCGAACTTCCGGCCGATATCGTGCAGCAGGCCGAGGACATACGCCTTTTCGGGATCCATCCCCTCGCAGGCTTCCGCGATCTTTTCCGCGCAGCGGGCCGCGACGCGGCTGTGGTTTCCCCAGGGCCCGGGGTTGCAGCTTTCCGCTTCCCGCAGCAGTCTTTCCGCTTCCTGCCGTGTGGGAATCATCGTACATCCTCCTCCTTTGTTTCCATCATACCATATCTTCCGGCCTGTTGGGATTGATTTGATGGATACATTTTGATATAAAATGTTTCCGGGAGGAAAACTGAAATGAAAAAGACCGTATACCGTAAGCTGGTGCGGGACAGGATCCCGGAGATCATTGAGCAGGCAGGACAGGCCTGCGTCTGTTCCGTCCTGTCCGACGATGAATACCTGAAGATGCTGGACGAAAAGCTGGACGAGGAACTGGCGGAATACCGGGAGAGCAAATCCATGGAGGAGCTTGCCGACCTGCTGGAGGTCGTGCGGGCCGTCGCCTTCGCGCGGGGAAGCTCACCGGAAGAAGTGGAGGAAATCCGCAGGATGAAGGCGGAAAAGCGCGGCGGGTTTGAAAAGAAAATCCTGCTGGAAGAAGTTACGGAACCCTAAGGACAGAAAAAAATACAGACAAAACTGCCGCCGGTGAACCTTTCGTACCCGGCGGCCGTCTATATATGTGAAAACCGGTTTTCACCATGACGGAAAAGGAGGTGATGGTATGGACGGGTTTGAATCCCTGCTCGAAAAAGAGCGGGTTTCCGTGGGGCGCTACGTCAGGTTCCGGCTGGACGGCCGGACGGAAGCGGAAGATGTACTGCAGGACATCTGGCTGACGGCGTTCGAGAAGTATCCCGGCCTGCGGAAAAAGGAATCCTTCAAAGCCTGGCTGGTCAGCATTGCCCGGAACAAGGTCAACGATTACTTCCGGAAAAAGGCGGCCTGCCTGGAGATCCCGGTCGAACGGCTGGAGGAAGCCCGGCTGTCCGACGCCCGGCACGGCGTTTCCGTGGTGAGCACGGTCCGGGAAACCCTGGACCTGCTGGGCGGCCGGGACAAGCAGATCATCTGGCTCTATTACTGGAAAGAGATGCCGCAGGCCGAGATCGCGAAGAAACTGAACATCCCCGTGGGCACCGTCAAAAGCAGGCTGCACACGGCCCGGAACAACTTCAGGGACCACTATCCGTACCATTACAGCGGAACGAAAGGAGCGGAAAACATGAAACAACTGCCTGAATATCTGCCTGAATACACGATCGTCCCGGACAGCCGGGAACCCTTCAGCGTGAAGTGGGAGGAACTGATGGGCTGGTTCCTGGTCCCGAAGCTCGGGGAAAGGATCTCCTGGGGCATGTACGACCTGCCCTCCCGGAAATGCGACCACATCTACGATATGCAGGTGACCGGCAAGGCGAAGGTCCACGGCATTGAGGGCGTGGAGCTGACTGCCCGGGAAGCGCCTTATTCCAACAAAAAAGAAGTGACCAACCGGACCTTTGTCGCCCAGCTGACGGACACCCACTGCCGCTATCTCGCGACCCTCCGCACGGACGGCGACGTCCGGAACTATATCACCTTCCTGGACGGGGAGGAATTCATGGAATGCTGGGGATTCGGCGAAGACAACTGCGGCAACGAAACGAACCTCTCCCCGAAGGGGGATATCCAAAGGAACGGCAATACCGTGACCAGCGCCCGCAAGGACTTTCTGCTGGACATCGTCGGCCGGTACACGGTGACCGTCAACGGAAAGGCCTGGGACACCGTCTGTGTGATGGATATCGAAACCTATAACTGCGGCGTCGTTTCGGAACAGTTCCTGGACAGGAACGGCCGGACGGTGCTCTGGCGCCGGTACAACCGGGACGACTGGGCGATTGACCGGTATAAAAAGCCCTGGAGCGAACAGCTGCCGGACAACGACCGGCTCACCGTGAACGGAACCACCTACGTCCACTGGTACGACTGCATCACAGACTACATTCTCTGACGCCGCGGCGCAAAACAGGGGAAGCCTCCTCAGACTCCCCTTTTCTCTTTCGCTGAAGCGGGTTCCGTGTTATCATAAAACCCGGAAGCAAATCCGGAATGACAGGATGAAAAGAACATGAAGAATGAACAGATCACCATCCGGGAGGAACGCGTTTCCCCGGAGGAATACATCGAATTCCTGAAAAGGACCGACCTCGGATCCCAGTATCCGAAGGAGCGCTTTGCCGAGCGGATCCCGAAGCTCGTCCGGAACGTACCGGTCAGCCTGGCCGCCCGGAACGGGGACGGGCTGCTCGTCGGCGCGCTGTTCGCTCTGACGGACTTCTGCTACTGGCTGTTCGTGACGGACCTGGGCGTCGACCGGAACTATGAGCGGCAGGGCATCGCCACGCGGCTGATGAAACAGGCCCATGAGCTGGCCGGCGGCGAAAAGGATATCGCGGTCTACCTGGTCGCGAATGAGAACGCGATCCCGTTCTATGAGAAGCTCGGCATGAAGCTTTCGGACGACGTGATGCAGTACAACCATATTGACTGGACCGAATGGACGGTCGGAGAGGAAGAATAATGGAGAAATATATTGAAGGCAACAAGGCCGCCTGGGAAGAGGCGTTCGACAACCGGGACGCCTCCTGGGGCGCGGATATCACGGAGCGCGTCCGGAGCGAAGAGGACTGGCCGTTCTTCAACGAGGAAACGAAGGCTGTCCTGAAGCGGATCCATACGGAAGGCGCCGTGATCGGCCAGTTCTGCTGCAACAACGGGCGCGAGCTGCTCTCCCTGGTGAAATGCGGAAAGGCGAAGCAGGGGATCGGCTTCGATATCGCGGAGAACCAGGTCGCCTTCGCCAACGAAAAAGCGAAGGAGCTGGGCCTGCCGTGCGAATTTGTCGCGGTAAACGTCTACGATATCGACGACCGGTACAGGGAAGCGTTTGACCTGGTGATCATCACCATCGGCGCGCTGTGCTGGTTCGACGACCTGGACCGCTTCTTTGCCGTGGTCTCGAAGTGCATGAAGCCGGGCGCGGCCATCGTGATCAACGAACAGCATCCCTGCACGAACATGCTCGCCCAGGAGGGCGACGAGCCGTTCGATCCCGCCCGCCGGACAAACTGCGTGTTTTCCTATTTCGAGCATGAATGGACCGGGAACGGCGGCATGTACTACATGACGAAAAAAACATACCGGTCCAAAACCTTCACCGACTATACCCACCCGATGTCGGAGATCGTCTCCGGCATGTGCGCGAACGGGATCGTCGTGACCGGGCTGCAGGAGTTCGACCGGGACATCTGCGGCGCCTACGGCGGGATTGAGCAGCAGGGCTTCCCCCTCTCCATGATCATCCGGGGAAAAAAGGAATAAGGACCCCGACAAAGAGTGCAGAAAAAGTCGGGACGCCGCCCGGAAGTCCCGGTATACTGATCCCGCAGCGAAGGGAGGCACGGAGATGAAGGACTGGATCGAAGGGTTCCAGGAATCCATTGATTTCATGGAACAGCACCTGACGGACGAACTGGACACCGAAGAGATTGCCGGAAAGGCGGCGCTTTCGCCGTTCTACTACCAGCGGATCTTCGGCGCCCTGTGCGGGCTGACCGTCGGCGAATACATCCGCGCGCGCAGGATGACGCTGGCGGCCCAGGACCTGGCCGGGACGGACGCGAAGGTCATCGATACCGCCCTGAAATACGGGTACGATTCCCCGGACAGCTTCGCGAAAGCGTTCCAGCGCTTCCACGGCATCACGCCGTCCCAGGCAAAGGAACCGGGAGCGCCGCTCCGGTCGCTCGCTCCGCTGCACATCAAAATATCACTGGAGGGCGGAAACATGCTGGATTACCGTATTGTGGAGAAGGCCCCGTTCACGATCGTCGGGGTGAAAAGGCCGTTCAACTCGGACACGAGTTACCGGGAGATCCCGAAATTCTGGGACGAATGGACGGCGCAGGGCGAAAGCCGCCCGATCATGGGCACCTTCGGCGTCTGCATCGACATGAAGGGCAAAGACTTTGACTACTGGATCGCGGATCTCTACTTCCCCTGGGAGGACATCCCGGAAGGCTGCGAGACCCGGGTGATCCCCGGAAGCTGCTGGGCCCAGTTCCCCTGCACAATCGCGACGCTGCAGGACACCAACACGAAGATCTGGTCGGAATGGCTGCCGGCCCTGAAGGGCTACACGCTGGCGGGCGAGTACGACATCGAGGTCTACCTGCCGCCGGAGGAAGGCTCCGGGGAGATGAAGGTCTATATCTGGATCCCGCTGAACAAAGCCTGACGGGGTACGGGAAACGGGGAACGGAAGAAACGCCGTTCCCTGTTTTTGTATCCCCGGAAAAAGGTCTTTCCTACCCGCTGTCGAAATGTTACGGGAGGAATAAAAAAGGGGTATCGGAAAGAATGAACATCACGACGAAACAGTTTGACCGGGATACGGACCTGGACCTGGTCTGGAATTTCCTGGCGGAGATCTATGAGCGCGGAAAGGGCGGCGTAGCCGCGCCGTTCTTTGAATACGCCCTGTATTCCTCCTGGATGGACAAGTCCCGCCTGTCCCTGGACCGCCTCTGGTTTGACGGCGGGAAAACCGTGGGGTTCGTGTTCCACGAAGCCCCGGTCACGGACATCTATTTCAAGGTCCGCCCGGGATATGAATTCCTGGCGGAAGAGATGGCCGATTATGCCATGGAGCATATGCCGGACGGCGGCGAGCAGCAGTTCATGCTGTTCAACGGCCAGGAATACATTATGGAAATCGCGAAGCAAAAGGGGTTCACCCTCCGTTACGACTATGAGGACAGGATCTTTGATTTCTCAAACGAACTGAACCGGGAGCTTCCCGCCGGGTTCCGCTTTGTCAGCCGGGAGGAACTGGATCCCCTGAAGCTGGCGAAATGCTGCTGGTACGGGTTCGACCATCACCTGGACAAGGGCGAGTTTGTGAACTGGGACGCGGAGGAGGCTTCCGGGGACTGGACGCCGGCAGCGTCCTATCAGGGGATCCTGGAGGAGATCCGGAATCCGCCGCCGCATTCGACCTATGAATACCAGATCGTGATCGCGGACGCGCAGGGCGAGTATGCCTGCTTCTCCGGTATGTGGTGGGTGAAGGAAAACAGCCTGGCCTATATGGAGCCGCTCTGCACGGTTCCGCAGTACCGCAGGATGGGGCTGGCCGCGGCCGCGCTGACGGAGCATTACCGCCGCCTGAAGCCGCTCGGGGCCACGCACATGACCGGGGGCGGGGATCCCTTTTATGAGAAGATCGGATACGGAAATGGAAACCACTGGTACTGCTACGCCCGCCATCCCCGGCAATGACCGGAACAGCCTGAAAAGAAAAAAGGGAACGAAAAGGACCGTCCCTGCCGTTCCCCGGAGGGAGCCAAAGCGATGATCAGCGAGCTGAAGGATAAGAAGGTCATCTTCTTCGACGTGGGATACACGCTGGACATGCCCGCGTCCGGGGACTGGATGTTCACGAAGAAATTCCTGGCGGAAGCCGGGGACGCGCTGGAGGCGCGCGGAAACGAAGCGGTCCGCCGGGCAGGGAACATTGCCCTGCGCTTCCTGGCGGAAAACCACCTGGTCACGACAGTGGAGGCGGAGGAGGAACAGTTTTACCGGTATTATTCCATCCTCTCCGACGAACTGGGCCTCGGCCTGTCCGAAGCGCAGCGGAGGGAGATCGCCCGCGACCGCACCCGCAACATGGAAAACTATATCCCCTACCCCGGAATCCGGGAGGTGCTGGAAACCCTGAGCAAAACGCACCGGCTCGGCGTCATCTCCGACACCTGGCCCAGCATCGGACAGCAGCTGGAGTACATCGGCATCGCGCGGTATTTCTCGTTCAAAACCTTCAGCTGCTTCCTGGGCGTGTTCAAGCCGGATCCCCGGATGTTTGAGGACGCGCTGGCAAAGGCCGGCGTGCCCGGGGAGGACGCGGTGTTCATCGACGACAGCGTGCGGAACCTGGAAGGCGCGGCCGCCCTAGGGATCTTCCCCATCCTGATCGCCGCCAATCCCGCGTCCGACGTGGAGACCTCCTTCCTGAAGATCCATGACCTGCGGGAACTGATCCGGTAATCCCGCGGTCCGGGAAGAAAGAAACGGAAAGGAACGACAGAAAGATGGAAATCTGGGACCTTTATGACGAGCAGGTACAGAAAACCGGCGAGACCTGGGAGCGCAGCCGCGCCATGGAAATTCCGGAAGGCAGGTATCACCTTGTCTGTGAAATCCTGATCCGCCACCGGGACGGCTCGTTCCTCCTGACCCTGCGCGACCCGCAAAAGGAAAGCTGGCCGGACTGCTGGGAGGCCAGCGCGGGCGGTTCCGTGCTGGCCGGGGAAACCCCGGAGCAGGGCGCCGCAAGAGAAATGTTTGAGGAAACGGGACTGACCGCGGACCGGCTGGAGCTGATCGGCATCACAAAAAAGCCGAAGAGCCGTTCAATCCTTTACGCATACTATGCTGTCGTTTCCTGTGAAAAGGACGCAATCCGCCTCCAGGAGGGAGAGACGGTCGGCTGGCAATGGGTGGATGTGCCGACGTTCTTCCGGATGGCCGGGGAGGAACCGGTCATGAAGATCCAGTATCCCAGGTATAAGCCGTATCTCGACACGCTTGAGACGGAAACGGAACGAAAAAGACCGTCCCTCCGTTCCGAAAGGACAGGCCATGTACAGGATGTTTGACGCGCACTGCCATATTTACCCGGACCAGATCGCGCAGAAATCCGTGGAAGGCATCGACCGGTTTTACGACCATCTCCCCTTCCAGCCCTACGACGGCACGACGGGCACGCTTTACAGAATCGGCCGGGAGGCGGGCATCTCCCATTTCCTGGTTCACTCCGTCGCGACCTCGCCCCGCCAGGTATCCGGCGTCAACCGCTATATTGCCTCGGAAGTGGCCGCGTCGGACGGCGCCTTTACGGGGCTGGGTACGCTGCACCCGGATTCCGAACATCCGGAGCAGGACTTCGGCGAGCTGGTCTCCCTGGGGCTGAAAGGCGTCAAACTGCATCCGGACTTCCAGCGCTTTGAGGCCGATTCGCCCAGCGCCATGCGCATCTACGGGCTCTGCGCGGAGGCGGGCCTGCCGGTGCTGGTGCATACCGGGGACCACCGCTTCGATTATTCCAATCCGAACCGGGTCGCGAACGTCCTGCGGGCATTTCCGAAGCTGCGGTTCGTCGGCGCACACTTCGGCGGCTGGAGCGTATGGGACGACGCCGTAAAGACGCTTTCCGGCTTTGACAACATCATTGTGGACACCTCGTCCACCTTCTATGCCCTGGACCGGAACATCGGCAAAGCGCTGATCCGGCAATGGGGCGCGGACAGGGTCATGTTCGGCACGGATTATCCCATGTGGAACCCGCGGCCGGAGATCAGCTGCCTGCTGGAGATGGGCCTTACGGAGGATGAGTACCGCCGCATCTTCTGGGACAACGCCGCGGAGGTCTTCGGGCTGGGCGGCGGAAAAGAACCGTCCCCCGCGATCACGTTTGTCCCCTCCGCGGAAATGAAGGTCGGCCTGGCGCCCGGGCAGGAAGAGATGCTGTCCACGAAGGAAGACATCAAAACCATCATCCGGGACAATCCGGATACGGTGATGGCCTTTGACATCCTCGAAGGCGGCGACCTGATCGGCTTCGTCCTGGTGCACCGTTTTGAGCCGGAGAAATACTTCCTGTGGGAATACGCCATCGACCTGAAGCACCAGAACAGGCACAAGGGAACGAAGGCCCTGGCGGCGTTCATCGACTATCTGAAAACCAGCCACGGGGCGAAGGAGATCACGACCACCTATATCTTCGGCAACGACCACGCGAAACACGTCTATGAAAAGGTCGGCTTTGTCGAAACGGACGTGGTGGACGAACCGGATTGCCACGAGGTCAACATGGCATATTACCTGTAAGGCGCGCGCCTTTCCCGGAGAAAAAACACGGAGGATTTGAAAATGAAACCGGAGATTCCTTTTTACAAAGCGGAGGTCATCGCGGAGAACAGCCGGATGATCAGCAACGCGTTCACCGGCCATTCCTATGCCCTGTGCTACCTGGTGGAGGGCAGGGATTACGCCCTCCTGATCGATTCCATCCTCGGCATCGGAAACCTGAAGGCGTTCTGCGAAACCCTGACGGACAAACCCATCGTGCCGGTGAACACCCACGCGCACTCGGATCACTTCGGCGGGAACTTCTTCTTCGATACCTGCTATATGCATCACCGGGACATCGCCGCCTTCCAGGACGGCGTCGGGAAGGTGAAGAAACAGCAGATCGTGGACCTGGCGAAGGGCATGGCCCTGGAGGAGTACCGGGACCTGCTTGAACCGGACGACAACTTCGCGGACTGGGATCCGATGAAGGTCCTCCCCCTGTACGGCGGCGACGTGTTCGACCTGGGCGACCGGAAAATCGAGGTGGTTGAGGTGGGCGGGCATACCGCCGGCTCCATCGTCCTGATCGACCCGCTGACCCGGATCGCATATTCCGGGGACGCCTGCAACGGCAATACCCTGCTGGAGTTCCCGGACTCCCTGCCGATCGCCTCGTATATGAAAAACCTGCTCCGCCTGAAGGAGCGCCAGGGCGAGTTTGACAAAATGTACGGCGGCCACGAGATCTTTGACGCGTCCATTGTGGATGAAGCGATCGAGACCGTCGGCCGGGTCATCGCCGGAACGGACGACCGGGTGGAAGCGAAGGGAATCCTGGGATACCCGGTCTTCTATGCCGCCGCGAAGGTGAAGGACGGATATGAGCGCGCGGACGGAAAGCGTTTCAACATGACCTACCTCCCCGGCAAAATCCTCGGGCCGGACCGGGAGGCGCAGGCCTTTACCCTTCCGCGGGAACAGTAAGGACGGAGGCCGATCCATGCCGCTGCAGCAGTTCGACAGCCTGATCAGCGAATTTGTTGAACGTTCGCAAAGCATCCTGGGGGACAGCCTGGCCGGGATTTACCTGCACGGTTCCGCCGTGATGGGATGCTTCAATCCCCTGAAGAGCGATCTCGACCTGATCGTCGTGGTCAGCCGGCCCCTGACTGATCCTGTCAAAAGGGAATACATGGACATGGTGGTCCGCTGCAACGCGCAGGGGCCCGCGAAGGGGATCGAAATGAGCGCCGTCCTCCGGGGAGCCTGCAGGCCTTTTGTCTATCCGACGCCGTTTGAACTGCATTTTTCCGCGGCGCACCTGAAATGGTACCGGGATAACCCGGATGATTATATCCGCAAAATGAAGGGCGACGACAAAGACCTCGCCGCCCATTTCATGGTCATCCGAAAAAGGGGAAAATGCCTGTACGGGGCCCCCATAGAAGAAGTGTTCGCGGAAGTGCCGCCGGGCGACTATATGGATTCCATCCGGAACGACATCGCGGACGCGCCGGAAACGATCGCCGAAAACACCATGTACCTGACCCTGAACCTGGCCAGGGTGCTGGCCTGGCAGGAAGAAGGGCTTGTTCTTTCCAAAAAGGAAGGCGGCGAATGGGCGCTCAGCCACCTGCCCGCGGAATACCGTCCGCTGGCCGCGGACGCCCTGGACGAGTATGCCGGCAGCGGCCGGCCGGCGTACGACACCGCGCTTGCCAGGCGTTACGCCGCGTATGCCGTCGGACGGATCTATTCTTTGTAATATTTCGCCTGGGCCTCGAACATCCGCGCGTAGATGCCGCCGTCGATCTTTTCCAGCTCCGCGTGGGTGCCGTATTCAGCGATATGCCCGTCGGAGAACACGGCGATCCGGTCGCAGAACTGGCAGCTGGACAGCCTGTGGGAAATATAGAAGGCCGATTTTCCGCCGACCAGGGTATTGAACTGTTTGTAGATCTCATATTCCGCGATCGGATCCAGGGCCGCCGTGGGCTCGTCCAGGATGACCACAGGCGCGTCCTTGCCCAGCGCCCGGGCGATCGCGATCTTCTGCTGTTCCCCGCCGGAAGGTTCGACGCCCTCCTCGTCAAAGAACTTGAAAATGCTCGTGTCCGTGCCCTTCTCAAGCTTTGCGACGAAGTCGTGCAGGCCCACCCGGTCCGCCAGCGCCGTCACATCCGCGTCCTCATCCGAGAACGCGATGTTTTCTTTCAGGGAGAAGGCGAAGAGCTTAAAGTCCTGGAATACCGGCGCGAACTGCTCCATATACCGCGCGTAATCGTATTCCCGGATGTCCGTGCCGTCGACAAGGATCTCGCCCTCCGTCGGATCGTACAGCCGGCAGAGCAGTTTGATGAACGTGGTTTTGCCGGCGCCGTTCAGGCCCACGATGGAGAGGTGCTCCCCGGGGGCGATCCGGATGCTTACGTCGTCCAGGACCTTCCGGTCCGTCTTCGGATAGGCGAAGGAAACATGCCGGAACTCGATCTCATGCGGCTTCTTTTCAATGGGCTTCGTGCCCTTGGCCAGCGCCTCGGGATAGTCCATGAAAACGACATACTCATGCGCGTAGCTGCAGCGCTTGATCAGCTCGGTCACGTTATGCACCATGCCGCCGATCGCGCCGTCCAGGCCGCCCTCCGCGGCGATCAGCTGGGTGAAGGTCCCCACGCCGATGATCTTCCGGATCGCCAGCAGCGCCACATAGAAATACGCGAAAACGCTCCTCGCCAGGGACAGGAAATCGCTGGAGAGGTTGAACGGGAGGCAGGTATCCCCCTGCCACTTCCAGTGGGTGTTGCTCCTGTCCGTGTTTTCCTTCCAGGAATCCAGCATCATGTCCCTGGCTTCGTACAGCCGGATATCCTTGCCGTAGCGGGGATCCACGATGTTCCAGCCGAAGTAGCCGAACAGCCGGTTCACCTTTGAGAGCTTCGCGAACGCCTCGATGCCGATTTTGTTGCACTTGTATACAAACAGGGCGTTCAGTCCCGTATAGACCACCATGACCGCCAGCAGGACCGGCGCGTGCAGCGCGAGCACCGTCACAAAGCCCGCCGCCTTGAACAGGTTCCCCAGGAAGCCGAAGAACTGGTCGGAGATGCCGTCCACCCCGCCGGAGTACCACTCCATGCCTGTCCGGGCCTTTTCGATCTGCTCCAGGGCTTCCTTGTCCTCGGTCAGCTGGAAGTCCAGCTCCATCACATGCCTGCCGATCAGGACGCTGAAATACCGCTCCAGCCGGTTGCTGTACCGGTTGATATAGTTTGTGCAAAGATCGTTGGCCAGCTGGCACACGGCTTCCCCGCCGATCAGCAGCGCCGCCAGCGTAATGAGCCGCCCGACATCCCTGGCCCCGACGATCTCGTCCACGATCCGCGGCGAGATGAACAGCGCGATGAACGGCATGGCGATATTGATCAGCATCCGGACCGTCTTCAGGACGAAGAACACGGGATATTTCCTGCCGGCCGTGCTGAACAGCACTTTGATGACTTCCGTAATCTTACGCATCCGCGGCCACCCCGCTTTCCGTGCCTTCCGGGTTGTCGCGGTAGTACTGTGCCTGCACGTTGAACATTGCGGCATACTTGCCGTCCAGCGCCATCAGCTCATCGTGGGAGCCGAATTCCGCCAGCCGGCCCTCCTCGAACATGGCGATCCGGTCGCAGAACCGGGTGGACGCCAGGCGGTGGGAAATATAGACCGCGGACTTGCTGCCGATCATCCCGTCAAAGCGCTCATACAGCGCCTGCTCGGCGATCGCGTCCAGGGCGGACGTGGGCTCGTCCAGCACGACGATCTTCGCGCCTTTGTACAGCGCCCTGGCCAGCGCGAGCTTCTGCTTCTCGCCGCCGGAAAGATCCACGCCGTCGTCCTCCACAATCTTGGTCAGCGGCGTCTCAATCCCCTTCGCCAGCGACGCGATCCGCTCCTCCAGGCCCGCCTCGCGGGCGGCCCTGCCGGCCTTATCGGCGTCCAGCGCGCCCGCCCGCCGCATCGCGATGTTCTCGGACATCAGGAAAGCAAAGATCTCGACGTTCTGGAACACCGGCGCGAACAGCCTGTAGTATTCCGCGCGCCTGAACTTCCGGATGTCCGTGCCGTTCAGCGTGATATGCCCTTCCGTGGGATCGTAAAGCCGCAGGAGGAGCTTGATCATCGTCGTCTTGCCGGCGCCGTTCAGGCCGACCACGGCGATCTTTTCCCCGGGGCGGATCTTCAGGTTCAGGTGCGACAGGGCCTCCTTTTCAGATTTGGGGTACCTGTAGCTGACGTCCTTAAACTCAATCTCATACGCCTCCGCCTCCGGCAGCGGGACGCAGTCCCGCTCGTCGTCCGCGGTTTCCAGGTCGATGAAGGAGCGGAAATCGTCCGTCTCCAGGCTGGCCTTCTTGTAATCGCCGAACCGCTGCAGGAAGTTCATCAGGGCGCCCGCGAAGGCCAGCGAGAAGGAAAGGAACATCGTAAAATCGCCGACGCTCATATCCTTCCTGAGCACAGCGATGAACAGCACGGCGTAGACCAGCGCCTTGATGGCCGTGCCCGCGGCGGCGGTCACAAAATTGTACCGCAGCCACAGCTTATGGTGATAATCGTTCCGCTCGATGAAGAACGCGTTGACCCTGTTGTATTTTTCGGTCAGGAAATCCTTCAGGTTAAAGAGCCTGATGTCCTTGGCGTAATCAAAATCCTGGGTGATCCGTTCCATGTAGTGCCGGGTCCGCCAGGAACCGGACAGCTTATCCCAGACCTGTTCCTTGTCAACCCTGATGATATGCCGGAAATACAGGAACTGGACCACGGTGAGCACGACCAGGGCGACGATCAGCCGCGGATCGAGAACCGTGACCGCGGCAAAGGTGACGATCACCGTCAGTCCGCTCTCACCCAGCTGCGACATCAGGCGCATCATGCCCTCGACGCCGTTGTCATTGCCGCCGGTCGCCTGGCTCGCCCGCTCCGCGACGTCCAGGACGTCGGGCTTTTCCAGGAGCTCATACCGGAGGTCCAGCACCTTCGCGATGCGCTCGTTGATCATGTTCATGCGCACATAAATGAACCGGTACCAGGTTTTGGAACCGGATACGGCCGTGCACAGGGTGAGCAGCGCCGCGATACCCCCGGCGATCAGGATCAGCCGGATCAGCGCCCCCTCGCCGGAGGCGCCTTCGCCGGACTGGATGATATCGATGACATATTTTCCGAAGATGCCCCAGAAATAAGACAAAACAGACCTGGCGGCCAGGCCGAGCGTCATCAGGAACAGCACGGACGGCTGGTATTCCGCCATTTTCCGGATGATATAGCGCGTGTTGCTCCGGATGCCGTATTCCCTGTGCAGGGGATTGTCCTTGCTCTCTTTGTAATCCGACAACTGTCCGGTCCCCCGAATCCCTGTATTTTTACCAGATGATTATAGAGAATATTTGCCGATTTGTCACTTTAAACAACGAAAGAAAAGGGAACGGCAGGGACGGTCCTTTTCGTTCCCCTATTCAGTTTCCCCGGTCCGGCTGTGGTCCGGTTTCCAGTTTCTCAGGGCCTTCAACCCTTCCGGCGTGACCGGGCGGATCCACTTCCCGCTGTGCAGGTGGACCTGCATCATGATATACCGGACCGGCTCATCTGCGTAGCAGAAAGCGAAAACCAGCAGCGTCGGCCATTTGAGCACCAGCCCGGAAACGCAGACCAGCGGCAGTACCATGACCCACATGAAGACGATCTCCAGCACCGTTCCGTAGGTGGCGTCCCCGGCGGCGCGGAAGGTGTCGTTCTGGGTCCAGTTGCCCATCCGGATGATGCCGAAAGCCAGATAAATCACAATCATGCCGAAGGCCAGGCGGAAGCTCTCCCCGCGCATGCCCATCAGGTTCAGGATCGGCGTATGGAGGGAAACGACCGCCGTGCCCAGCAGCGCGATGAAGCCCTGGCACAGGTACACCAGCCGCCACGCCCTGGCGAAGGCGGTATCCGGCCTCCCCGCCCCCACCTCCGTGCCGACCAGCACGGAGGACGCGTTGGAGAAACCGGCAAAGAAGCCGATGACCAGGCCCTCTATCGTGCGGAAAACGGCCAGCGCCGCGATGGCTTCCTCCGGCTGGCGGCCCAGCACGATATTGATCACCATGTTGCCCAGGCCGATCAGCACCTCGTTGCAGATGATCGGGAAACACTTTTTCAGGTAGATCCCGACAAACCGGCGGCTCCAGCGGAAATGCCGGCGGACCGCCAGCAGGTACGCGTGGCCGCTCCGCCGGGCGGCAGCCAGGATCACGGCGCAGTTGACCGCCTGCGCGATGAGCGTTGCCAGGGCCGCGCCGCGCACGCCCAGGGCAGGCGCCCCGAGGTTGCCGAAGATCAGCACCCAGTTCAGGAAGATATTCGTAAATACGCCGGCGACGGAACCCCACAGCGGAATCCGGACCTTCCCCGTACAGCGCAGGAGCGCGGCCATCGCCATGGAGAAAACCGTCAGCGGATAGGCGAACCCCGCGATCCGGAGATACTCCGCGCCGATCCGCCGGATACTCTCCTTGTCCGTATACAGCCGCATCACCGTTTCCGGGAAGCAGACCGCGAGCAGGCAGAACAGGAAGCCGACCGACATCATGCAGGTCAGCGTCAGGCCGTAGGACCGGTTGATGCCGTCGTCGTCCTTCGCGCCCCAGTACTGGGAAAAGAACAGCATGCCGCCGCCGACAAAGCCCCAGTACCCCGCGAACATCAGGGAGGAAAACTGGGCGCACAGGCCCACGGCCCCGACTTCCGTCTGGCCCAGGGAGGCGATCATCATCGTGTCCACCATGGACCCGGTCGTGGCCAGCAGGTTCTGCAGCGCGACCGGAACGGCGATCACGGCGATCTTCTTCAGAAAAGAGCCCCAGGGATATTTCATCCTTGCCATGTTTTCCTTTCCCGGCCGCCCGGCGCGCCCGCGCGTTCATCCTTTTTCCGGCCCATATTATACCGGATTGCGGGCAATATTCAAATGCCATTGTAAACCGCCGCACAATCGGGTATCATTCCGGATGGGGTGAAGAAAAAAATGATTCGTGAAGCAACAGCCAACGACGCGGAGAGGATCGCGGAAATCGACGTCCTCAGCAGCCGCTACGCCTATCAGGGCATCCTTTCGGATGAAATCCTGTACCAAGACCTGACCGTCGAAAACCGCGTCCCGGTTTACCGGAGATGGATCGCCGGAAAGGTTTTTGACCTGTATGTATACGAGGACGCGGGCACGGGAACCGTCAAAGGGATGATGGGCATCGGCATGTGCGGGGACGACGATAAAGCCGCCGCCTTCGAGCTCCATTTCCTGTATATCGATCCCGCTTATGTGCGGGCGGGCATCGGCTCCGAAATGCTGCGGTTCTGCGAGGAGAAAGGCCGGGAAAAAGGCTGCCCTGAATTCGTCGTCTGGGTGCTGGACGGAAACGGGATGGGCCGGAATTTCTATGAAAAGAACGGCTACCGTCCCGACGGGAAGGAAAAGATCTTCAAACGCTGGAACCGGCGGGAAATCCGGTTTGTGAAGGGCTGAATGCCGTCCGGGGATATTGAAAAAAGCAATGAGGGAATACAGCACAGACCGGTGCGCCGCCTCTTTCGGCGAACTGTACGGCGTACTGGAAAAATGGGCGGGAGTGTATCCATGAGCCGGTATCTTGCTTTCATCAGTTACAGGCATCACGACAGGGACCAGCGGATCTCCGCGCTGCTGCGCAGGGGGCTGGAAGGCTGCCGCCTGCCTGAAAATACCCCTCTGCCGAAAAAGCGCCGGGTTTTCCGGGATACGGACGAGCTGCCCACCAGCGCCGACCTGGGGGAAGATATCAGCAGCGCGCTGCGGGAAAGCGAATGGCTGATCGCCCTGTGTTCCCCGGAATACGTCGAATCCAAATGGTGCATGCGGGAGATCCGGCTGTTTGTTGAAGCGGGAAAAAAAGACCGGATCCTGCCGGTGCTCGTCTCCGGCGATCCGGAAACAAGCATCCCGCCGGAGATCCGGGACCTGCCGGCCGCGGGGGACCTGCGCGGCGTTCCCGGCCGCTCCCTGCGGCACGCGGCGGACCCGGTGGTGTTCAGCCTGCTGGCGAAAATGGCCGGAACA
>JAILIE010000124.1 GCA_024695415.1 Clostridiales bacterium
TGCAAGGCGAATGATGATATGTGCTTCAGAGGACGTGGGTAATGCAGATCCCCAGGCTTTGGTGGTCGCTACCAACGCATCCCTTGCGGTAGAGAGAGTGGGAATGCCCACTTGTTATGATAAAGGGAATAAAGAGTACTGGATTTGCACTGAATGTTGGATGAGCTTTAGTGATGCGGCAGGTACTCATATGGTTGGCTATGACTATATAGACATACCTGCTACAGATCACTCATTAGAGTTTGTATCCGCAAAGGAGCCAACTTGTACTGAAGACGGGAACGTCGCTTATTGGTACTGCTCGAAATGCAACACATATTTTTCCGATGCAGCAGCAACTAATGTAAGTTCTAAAAATGCCTGTACCGTTTTTTCGCCAGGTCATATATTTGCATTTGATGAAGGCTATGATGCAACGTGTACAAAAGATGGACTTTCAGATGGTATACATTGTTCAGTGTGTGGCGAAGTAATACAACAACAGGAAGTTATTAAAGCATCTGGCCATAAGGAAGTTAAGGACTCTGCTAAAGAACCAACATGCATAGAAGAAGGATTGTCAGAAGGAAGTCATTGCTCTGTCTGCGGGGAAGTAATAAAAGCCCAGGAAGTAATTAACAAATTGCCGCATACAGAAGAAAAAGACGAAGCAGTAGAGCCAACATGTTCAAGCACTGGCCTTACAGAGGGTAGCCACTGCTCAGTATGTGGAGAAGTGATTCAAGTTCAGGAAACAGTTGCAAAATTACCCCATACTGAAGTAAAGGATGAAGCAGTGGAGCCGACATGCTCAAGCACTGGATTTACTGAGGGTAGTCATTGCTCAGTATGTGGGGAAACAATTACTCCACAAGAAATAATAGCTCAATTGCCACATACGGAAGTCATTATAGAGGGAAAAGCAGCGACCTGTACCGAAACGGGATTAAGCGAAGAAATTTACTGCTCGGTCTGTGGAGAAGTAATAGCTGAGCAGAAGGAAATACCGGCCTTGGGTCATCAGTATCGAGATTGGATGCAGACTGAAGAAAGTCATCATATGGCCAGATGTAGTTCATGTGGTGCCAGTTCAACTACGGCATGTACAAAGATGATTCTGCATCTGGAAGAAGATAAAGATCTCTGTTTTTGTCCAGTCTGTGGGCGCTATGATGGATTGGGTACTGCGCTTAGGGAAGAAGGTTTTCGCTTAGATTCCGGCACACAAAACGCGAATATGTTGGTATACTTATTGGAAATCAATGATGAGAAGTATCTGATTATTTCGTTTGAGAAAAATGGTGAGATTGTTCAGCCGGAAGGGGATGTAATTATCTCTTTACCTGAAAAATACATGAGTTCGACTATAGAAATATTAGATATGGATGGTTTAAGAACCATTGTCGAAGCAGTAGAAGGAAAGCTGGATTTGAATTTTATGCCAGAAGGTATGGAGCCTGTTCAAATTGTGATATTGAAAGTGAGCTAAGTGCAAAACAGCATTTGCATCATGCTTATAGGGATGAGCATTATTACAGTGGATTATTTGGAACTGAGCCTGTACCCTAACCGTACCCTAATGAAGACATAAAACCGTGATACATGACATAAAATCATCTATTAAAAAACGTTGATTTTCCTGGACTTCAGAGAAAATGTGATGGCTGATAAAACCCAAAATTACAAATTCGAATCCCGTCGGAGCTGCGTACGAACGACTCCTGATTCCAGGAGCCGTTCTTTTTTGCCCATATCCCCGGAGGCGTTGATTTTTCTTGACAATGGATTTAACAGCGATATAAAATATCTTGTTGTGTTTCCCGCGGGAGCGGGAAACACGGCGGAAACGAAACCAGGAGGAACACCATGCTGCCTGCCAACGATACCCCGGCCTTCCGGTCCCTGCTGCATGAGCAGGTGGAGAAGCGGCGCACCTTTGCCATCATCTCCCACCCGGACGCCGGCAAAACCACCCTGACCGAGAAGCTGCTTCTGTACGGCGGAGCGATCCGCAGCGCCGGCAGCGTCAAGGCCCGGAAGACGGATAAACACGCGACCTCCGACTGGATGGAGATCGAAAAGCAGCGCGGCATTTCCGTGACCAGCTCCGCCATGCAGTTTGAGTATGACGGCTACCGGATCAACATCCTGGACACTCCCGGACACCAGGACTTCTCCGAGGATACGTACCGCGTGCTGGTGGCGGCGGACGCGGCGGTCATGCTGCTGGACGCGGCCAAGGGTGTGGAAGCCCAGACGATCAAACTGTTCAAGGTTTGCCGGATGCGGAATATCCCGATTTTCACCTTCGTGAACAAGATGGACCGCGCGGCAAAGGATCCCTTTGCCCTGATGGAGGAACTGGAGCAGGTGCTCGGCATCCGCTCATGCCCGATCAACTGGCCGATCGGCGTGGATGGGGACTTCCAGGGCGTATACCACCGGGACACGAAGATGGTGGAGCTCTATACGGGCGGAGACCACGGCAAGAAGATGGTCGAGAAGACGGACATCGCCGTGGACGATCCGGAGCTGGAGAAGGTGCTGGACAAGCATTACCGGGACCGGCTGAACGACGAGATCGAACTGCTGGACGAGGCCGGGGACGCGTTTGACCTGGACAAGGTCCGGGCCGGCGAGCTGACGCCCATGTTCTTTGGGTCCGCGGTGACCAATTTCGGCGTCGAACCTTTCCTGGACCGGTTCCTGTCCTTTACGCCGCCGCCCCTTCCCCGGGAGAGCGACGAGGGCATGGTCCAGCCGGAGGAGCCGTACTTCTCCGGATTCATCTTCAAGATCCAGGCGAACATGAACCCGGCGCACCGGGACCGGCTGGCGTTCATGCGCATCGTGTCCGGCGCGTTCGAGAAGGGCATGGAAGTCTGGCACAGCGGCACGAACAAGATCGTGGCGCTCAAACAGCCCCAGCAGTTCATGGCGGACGAGCGGGAAGCCGTGGAGGAAGCCTGGGCGGGCGATATCATCGGCCTGTTCGACCCCGGGATATACCGGCTGGGGGACACCCTGAGCACCGGTCCGAAGATCCACTACGCCAACATCCCGGTATTCGCCCCGGAATTCTTCAACCGGGTGCGGCCGATGGACAGCATGAAGCGCAAGCAGTTCCAGAAGGGCATCAGCCAGCTGGCGGAGGAAGGCGCGATCCAGACCTTTATCCGGACGGAGACCGGCCGGGAAGAGTTCATGGTCGGCGTGGTCGGCGTGCTGCAGTTCGAGGTGCTGGAGCACCGGCTGCGGACGGAATACCAGACCGAGATCGTGATGGAGGGAATGCCGTTCCGGTATGTCCGCTGGATCGTCAAAACCCCGAAGCCGGTGGAGAACCTGAAACTGACCTCCACCTCCGGCCGGGCGAAGGACAGCCATGGACGGGACGTGCTCCTGTTTGAAAACGACTGGAGCATCCGCCTGGCCTGCGAGAACAACGAGGGGCTGGAGCTGACGGAAACCTCCGACCGCTGAGAGACGCAATATTGAAAGAAGGCAATCTGTATATATGATTCGGGAAGACATTCGGAATATCGCGATCATCGCGCACGTTGACCACGGCAAGACGACCCTGGTGGACCAGATGCTCAAGCAGGGCGGCGTCTACCGGGAAAACCAGCAGACCGTGGACCGTGTGATGGACTCCAACGACCTGGAGCGGGAGCGTGGAATCACCATCCTGAGCAAAAACACCGCCGTGCACTACATGAACCATAAGATCAACATCGTGGACACCCCCGGGCACGCCGATTTCGGCGGCGAGGTGGAACGCGTGCTGAAGATGGTGGACGGCGTGCTGCTGCTGGTGGACAGCTTCGAGGGACCGATGCCCCAGACACGTTTCGTGCTGAAGAAGGCGCTGGAACTGAAGCTGAAGGTGCTGATCGTGATCAACAAGGTCGACCGTCCGGACGCCCGCTGCGACGAGGTCGTGAACGAGATCCTGGACCTGCTGATCGACCTGGAGGCGGACGAAACCACCATCGAAAACCCCATCCTGTACGTTTCCGCCCGGAAGGGGACGGCCACGCTGGACCTGGCGGAACCGGGCACGGACCTGCGGCCGCTGTTTGACGCGATCCTGCAGTATATCCCGGCGCCGGAAGGCGACGCGGAAGGCCCGGCACAGGTGCTGATTTCCACCATCGACTACAGCGAGTATGTCGGCCGGATCGGCGTCGGCCGTGTGGTCCGCGGCACGTTCACGGAAGGCATGAACGTGGTGCATACGAACCTGGAAACCGGCGTAACCAGCCCGGTATGGCGGCTGGGCGGCCTTTTCCAGTATGACGGGCTGAAGCGGGTGAACGCGTCCGAGGTCAGCATGGGGGATATTGTCGCGCTGTACGGCGCGGAGGATCTTTCCATCGGCGACACGGTCTGTGATCCCGCCTGCGTCGAAGGCCTGCCTTTTGTCAAGATTTCCGAGCCGACGGTGACGATGACCTTCTCGGTCAACGACAGCCCGTTTGCCGGACGCGAGGGCCAGTACGTCACCAGCCGCCACCTGCGGGCGAGGCTGATGCGGGAGCTGCAGACGGACGTTTCCCTGCGGGTGAACGACACCCAAAGCACGGATTCCTTCGAGGTCTGCGGCCGGGGTGAACTGCACCTCTCCATCCTGATCGAGAACATGCGCCGCCAGGGCTATGAGTTCGCGGTCAGCAAGCCCCGGGTTATCTACAAGGAAACTGACGGGGTCCGGTGCGAGCCGGTGGAGCGCCTGATCGTGGATACGCCCCAGGCATACGCCGGCGCGGTCATCGAAAAAATCGGCCGCCGGCGCGGGACCCTGGAGCATATGAGCGGCCTGGAACGGGTACGCCTGGAATTCCTGGTGCCTTCCCGGGGCCTGTTCGGCTACCGGAGCGAGTTCATGACCGATACCCGCGGCGAGGGAATCATGTCCTCGGTCTTCGAACGGTACGAGCCGGTCAAGGGAGACATTCCGCACCGGAACGCCGGCGCGCTGATCTGCTTTGAGACCGGCGTATCCACCAGCTACGGCCTGTTCTATTCCCAGGAGCGCGGCACGCTGTTTATCGGCGCCGGGGAGAACGTCTATATGGGCCAGATCTGCGGGCAGAACGCGCGCCCGGGCGACCTGGTCGTCAACGTCTGCAAGCAGAAGCATGTGACGAACATGCGCAACGCCTCCGCATCGGAGGACGCGATGCGGCTGATTTCCGTTCATCCGCTGACCCTGGAGGAATGCCTCGAGTTTATCGACGACGACGAACTGCTGGAGATCACCCCGAAGAACCTCCGGATGCGGAAACGCCAGCTGGACCACTCCCTGCGCGCGAAAGCCCGGAGCAAGGGCGAGGAAATCTACGGATAATTCACCGTACGTTCACATTCCGTTCGTTGTTTTTCCATCTCGGTTCATGTATAATGGGACCCGGCGTAAATCGCCGGGTTTTCACTTTTTGATAACGCCTGGAGGACTGAAACATGAAAAAACGCGTATTGCTGATCGCGGCCATTCTGGCGATCGTCGCCGCGATTGCGGTGATCATCATCACAAACAACAACAATTCGCAGAACACGCAGGAAGCGGAAGCGACGCCTGTCGTCAAGTACGAGCAGGAAGAGACGACGGAAGCCACTTCCGAAGAAGCTGCGGAAGCGCCCGCGGCGGAGGAAGCTGCCGCTGAGGCAGTGACCGAAGTGCCAGCGCAGGAGGAAGCTACCGAAGCTGTCGCGGAGGAAGCTGCGGAAGCGCCTGCCGCGGAAGAGGCAGCCGCGGAGGAAGCGACCGAAGCGCCTGCGGCGGAAGAAGCAGCCACTGAAGAAGCAACCGAAGCGCCTGCTGCTGAGGAAGCGGCCGCGGCGCCGGCGGAAGATCCGCTCCTGGTGAAAGTCAACGGGGACGAACTGCGGGAGTCGGATGAGACGGTGCAGTTTTTCATCAATTACTACCTGGGACAGGTCGGCGAAGCGGACGACGAGACCATGACGCTGATCCGCCAGTATTCCCTGGACAACGCGATTACCTACCGGATCATCATGCAGAAGCTGGATGAAGCCGGCAAGAAACCGACCGACGAGGATTTCGCCACGCAGCGGGTGACCCTGAAAAACCAGTGGGACGAGATCATCACGGAAATGATGAGCGATATGTACGGCGTGGGTGACGACGCCTCGGAAGAGGACAAAACCGCCGCGCGCGGAGACGTACTGTCCTACATCCAGACCTACTACGGCTATACCGAGGAAAGCTTCATCGAGGAAGGCGTGTTCAGCCTGCCCTATGACCGGGCCCGGGAAGTGGCCGGCAGCGGGGAACCGGTGACGGACGAACAGGTGGAAGCCTATTTCCAGGACCTGGTGGAAGAAGACAAAGAGATGTACGGCGATATCGCCACCTATGAATATTATACGCAGTACCTGGGCCAGGAATCCATGTATATTCCCGAAGGATACCGGGGAATCACCCACATCCTGCTGGAGGTGGACGAGGACCTGATGAACAACTGGCAGGAACTGCAGGCGAAGCTCGAGGAGCAGGGAGCCGAAGAGGAAGAGACGACGGACGCGGTCGCGGAGGAAACGGCTGAAGCGGACGCTACCCCCGCTCCCACCGAAGAACCGGTGACGCAGGAAATGGTGGATGCCGCGAAAAAGGCAATTCTGGACAGTGTCCAGGGCAAAGTGGACGAGATCATGGCCAAGCTGAAGGACGGCGCCGATTTTGAGGAACTGATCAAGGAATACGGCACGGACAGCGGCATGGACGACGAAGCCACCCGCGCCCAGGGCTATCCGGTCCATAAGGACAGCATCCTGTATGATCCGGCCTTTATCGAAGCCGCCACAGCCCTGGAGAAGGTCGGCGACGTGAGCGATCCGATCGTGACCCAGTTCGGCGTACACCTGCTGTATTACCTGCGCGATATTCCCGGCGGCGCGACAGAGCTGACCGATACCATGCGGGAAGAGATCCGGGAAGCGCTTCAGGAAGAGAATGCCAACGAGGCTTTCAACACCCTGATCGACGGGTGGATCGCCGGATCCACCATCGAATGGACGGAAGCCGGGGAACCCTGGAAGATTCCGGAAGAAACCGCTGAGGAAACTGCGGAAGAATAACACCGCGGAACGTTTTTCACAGGCCAGCCCGATCGGGTTGGCCTGTTTTTCAGGTTTATTACTTTCAAATCACTGGAAAAATATGTCGTGTAAGAACTAAAAACTTCAAATATGAGCAAAAATAGCTCCAAATCACACATTGTCACCTGAACACAAAAGAAAAACGACTCCTCAAAATACCGTAAAAAAGTCGGAAACAAGCCAGAAATGAACCAATATGAAACCACCTGCATGGTAAAATGACGGCGTCAGGATGGAAAGGATGCCTGATGAGTGAATGGAGGAACCTGAAATGACACGGAAGATGAGAAAAGCGGCAGCGCTTCTGCTGGCAGCCCTGATGCTGACCGGCCTTGTTTCTGTTTCCCTCGGCGAAGGGGAAGAAGAGCTCATCCAGGATTCCGTTCAGGAGGAATCCTCTGTTCCGACCGAAGAGACCGAAGAAGAGATTTCCGCGGAAACAGCCGAACTGTCTGCTGATCCGGAAGAAACTGCGGCGGAGACCGCGTTGGGCAGCGAGACCACGATTAACCACGTGGGCGACTGCTTCGACTAAACAAAATCAAACGAAGAGACCCGGAACGGATTAACCGTTCCGGGCTTTCTGTATCAGCGGGGAAATCAGGACAGGCGGGAGAGACCATCGTCCACGCGGCGGAGGGTTTCCGCCTTGCCGAGCAGCCAGGCGATTTCAAAGGCGCCGCCGGGCGTGCTGGCCTGGCCGGAAATCGCGATCCGCAGGGGCCAGAGGACCGCGCCGTTTTTGAGGCCGGCCGCGGCAATCGCGTCGATGACCCGGTCGTGGATCTCCTGCTCGGTCCAGTTGTCAATGGACTCCAGGACCGGGCGGATCAGCTCCAGGTTCGCCCTGGAAACCGCCGCGTCCGTCTTCATCTTCTTGTGGGTGTAAAGCTCGATGTCATAGTCCGGCAGTTCCGCCAGGAAAGCGACCATGTCCGGTACCTGACTGAAGATCTCCGTCCGCTCCTGCATGAGCTCGGCGAGGCGGGGATAATCGATGCCTTTTCCGGCCAGCACCTTGTCAAACCAGGGCGTGACCAGCTCCAGGTACTTCTCCTTGTCCATGCGGCGGATATACTCCGCGTTGAACCAGGTCAGCTTGTTGACGTCGAAGATGCCGGGGGCTTTGTTGATGCGGGTGACGTCGAAGGCTTCCACCAGCTCCGGCAGAGAGAAGAACTCCTGGTCCGTACCGGGGTTCCAGCCCACCAGCGCCAGGTAGTTGATCAGCGCCTCGGTCAGGTAGCCTTTCTCCATATAGTCGGAATAATAGGCGTCGCCGGACCGCTTGGAAAGCTTGTGGGTCGCGTCGCGCATGACGGTGGGCAGATGGATATAGGTCGGGATCTCCCAGCCCAGCGCTGTGTAGAGGTAGTTGTAGCGCGGGGTGGAGGACAGGTATTCCATGCCGCGCATGACATGGGTGATTCCCATCAGGTGGTCGTCGATCACATTGGCGAAGTTATAGGTCGGCATGCCGTCCTGCTTGATCAGCACCATGTCGTCCATGGACTCCGCGTTCTGGAAGGTCATGTCCCCGAAGACGGTGTCGTGGTAGCTGGTCTCGCCTTCGGTCGGGGCGTTCATCCGGATGGTCCAGGGAATTCCGGCGTCCAGTTTCGCCTGGACCTCCTCTTTGCTCAGGCGCAGGCAGTGCTTGTCATATTTCCAGGTACCGCCGGCCGCTTCCACTTTAGCCCGGCGGTCATCCAGTTCCTCCTTGGAGCAGAAGCAGTAATAGGCATGACCGCTCTCCACCAGCTGCTTCGCGTAGGGCAGGTAGGTGGCTTTCCGCTCGGACTGGATGTAGGGACCGCAGGGGCCGCCGATGTCAGGCCCCTCATCCCAGTTCAGTCCGCAGGCGCGGAGCGTATCGTAGATGACCTCGGTCGCGCCCTCCACGAAGCGCTCCTGGTCCGTATCCTCGATCCGGAGGATGAAGCGACCCTGGTTCTGCTTCGCGAACAGGTAAGCATAGAGCGCCGTGCGCACGCCGCCCAGGTGCATAAAGCCGGTGGGGCTGGGGGCAAAACGGGTACGAACTTGCATGGTGATTAACTCCTTACTTGGTTTGTTTGGCGAAGGTATCCTTCAGGCCGACGGTGCGGTTATAGACCGGCAGCGCGTCCGTGGAATCCGGATCCTTGCAGAAATAGCCGGTGCGCAGGAACTGGAAGGAGGTTCCGGTTTCCGCTTCGGCGATGATCTTTTCGGCATAGCCGCGCATGACCTGCAGGCTGGCGGGATTCAGGCGGGAAATGAAGTCCTTTTTGTCGGCGGCTTCCTCGTCCTCTCCCTCGGGCATCTCGTCGTTCAGCAGGGGCTCATACAGCCGGGCCTCAAAGGGGATGCAGTCATCCGCGGGCACCCAGTGCAGCGTCTTGCCCTTGATCTTCCGGTCGGCGCCGGCGCTTCCGGAGAAGGAATCCAGGTCCACGGTGCAGCGGACCAGCGTGACGTTTCCGTCGGCGTCTTTCTCACAACCGTCGCAACGGACGATATAGGCGCCCTTCAGGCGGACTTCATTGCCCGGGAACATGCGCTGGTACTTTTTGACCGGCTCTTCCATGAAGTCTTCCCGCTCGATCCAGATTTCCCGGCCGAAGGAGACTTCCCGGGTGCCCATTTCCGGATGATCCGGGTGGTTCTCCAGGACGACCGTTTTGGTTTCGCCTTCCGGCCAGTTGGTGAAGACCACCTTCAGGGGATTCAGCACAGCCATGGCGCGCGGGGCGGTATCGCCCAGCACGTCGCGGACACAGTGCTCCAGCACCGCGTAATCCACCGTGGAATCCGCCTTGCTCATGCCGATGGTGTCCACGAAGTTCCGGATGGCCATGGCAGGATAGCCGCGGCGGCGCATGGCGGAAAGGGTCGGCATCCGGGGATCGTCCCACCCGGCGACATAACCGCCTTCCACCAGCTGGCGCAGGTAGCGCTTGCTCATGACGGTGCCGGTCATGTTCAGGCGGGAAAACTCGATCTGGCGGGGTTTCGCGGGCAGCATGTCCGCGCTCTTTTCCACCACCCAGTCGTACAGGGGACGGTGAACCTCATATTCCAGGTAGCACATGGAATGCCTGATGCCTTCCAGCGCGTCTCCGATGGGATGGGAGAAATCGTACATCGGATAGATGCACCACTTGTTCCCGGTGCGCCAGTGTTCCTTATAAAGAATCCGGTACATGGCGGGATCCCGCATGACGATGTTCGGGGAGGCCATGTCGATCTTCATCCGGAGGGTTTTGCTGCCTTCCGGGAACTCGCCGTTTTTCATACGGCGGAAAAGGTCCAGGCTCTCCTCAGCGGGCCGGTCCCTCCAGGGGCTGTTTTTCCCGGGCTCGGTCAGCGTGCCGCGGTACTCGCGCATCTCGTCCTTGCTCAGCTCGTCCACATACGCCAGGCCGCGCCGGATCCACTCCTCGGCGATTTCGTAGCACTTGTCGTAGTAATCGGAGGCATAGAATTCCCCGCCGGTCCAGTGGAAACCGAGCCAGTGGATATCCCGCTTGATGGCCTCGACGTACTCAGTGTCCTCCTTGGCGGGGTTGGTGTCGTCAAAGCGGAGGTTGCACTTGCCGCCATACCTTTCGGCGGTCAGGAAGTCCATGATCAGGGCTTTGCAGTGGCCGATATGCATATATCCGTTCGGTTCCGGGGGAAAACGGGTGTGCACTTCGGTATAGCGCCCTTCCTCCAGATCCTGTTCAATCGCATCCCAGATAAAATTGCTGCGGGTGCCGGTCTCTTCCATCGATTCCCACTCCTTTGCGCGAGGTACTGTAAACGGACATATTATACATGGAAAACACAAGGGGAATCAAGGCTTTTCTTTCCATTATACCACGAGGCTCCGACGGAGCCGGGAAGGCGAAAAAAACGAAAAATCCACGGAAAAAACCCGCCGGAACCGCTTGTCATCCGCGACGGAAGTGGAGTATAATACAACAAATGGCTTACAACAGGAGGGATCGGTGTGGAACAGCAATTCAACACCATGAAGTATCCGATCGTCGGAACGGGAAACGAGGCGCAGGATATCATCATGTACGTGTACAAGGCCCTGCAGGCCAAAGGCTATGATCCGATCACCCAGCTGGTCGGATACATCATCTCCGGGGACCCGACCTACATTACCAGTCATAACGGCGCCCGGAGCCTGATTTGCCGGCTGGAGCGGGATGAGATCCTGGAGGAGCTCGTCCGATCCTACATCGATACGCACTGATATGTCCAAGCGGCGCCCGCAAGCGGCGCCGCTTGGTTCTGTTCCGGGGAAGAAACCGGAGGGAACAATCGTTTAGTGTGTGCGAGAATAACCCGCGGCGCGGAGATTTCCGCGGAAAAGGGAGGAAAATGACATGAAAAAGACGGCTGCCGCGATCCTGGTCCTGGTGCTCCTGTGCGTGCTGACGGCCCTGCCCGCCCTGGCGCAGGACGTGTTTGCCTATTCTGAACGGAGAATCACGGTATTTGAAGGGGAAACCGCGGATCCGATGATCCGCGTGGAAGGAAAATACGAGGAGGGCGGAGAGATCGTCTACAGCAGCAACGCCCCGAAGATCGCGACCGTCGGGGAAGACGGCGTGATCACGGCGGTGAAGGCCGGCGGATCGGCCACGATTACCGCCCAGCTGAAACGGGACGGCAAGGTCATCGGCAAGACGTCGATCGTCGTGGACGTGGCGCGCCGGGTGACCAAGGTCACGCTGAGCCGGAAAAACCTGACCGTATACGAACCGGACGATCCGGCGCTGGACGGCCTGGTTCGGGAGATTCCCGAATATCCGGTGATCCTGATCATCGCCGGAAAGAGCCGGCAGCTGACCGCGGTCTGCACGCCGGAGAACGCTACCAACCGGAAGATCACCTTCTCGACCACGGATGTCGGCGTGGCGAAAATCCAGGAGGGGAAATACCTCCGCGGCGTGGAGAAGGGCGAGTGCGAACTCGTTGTCCAGAGCGTGCAGAATCCGGAGATCACCGAGACGTTCCACGTCCTGGTGATCGAACCGGTGAAGAAGATCACGATCGAGTCGCCTTCCAAAACCGTTCCTTCCGGCAGCATCCTCCAGCTCAGCGCGGCAATCACGCCGGACACCGCCAGCATCCAGCGCGTGACCTGGACGTCCCGGAACCCCGCGATTGCCACGGTGGATGAAAACGGCATTGTCACCGGTATCAAGAAGGGACAGACGGCGATTATCGCGACCGCGGCCGACGGATCCGAAGTCTACGGATCGTTCGGCGTGACGGTAACGCAGGACGTGACCCAGGTCAGCATCAAGCCGACAGACGTCCTGGTCTATACGGGACGGACGGTCAAGCTGAACGCGACCGTGCTGCCCACGGAAGCGAACGACCGGAGCGTGACCTGGACTTCCTCCGATCCCTCCATCGCGGCGGTGTACCGCTACGGCGAGGTCAAGGGCGTCAAGGCCGGCGAGTGCGAGATTACCTGTACCAGCAATTCCAATCCCGCTGTTTCCGCCTCCGTGACCGTCCGCGTGGAACAGCTTGTCCGGAAGATCACCTTCCGGAATCCCTCGGGCCTGAGCATGCCGGTGCGGACCAGCCAGGCGCTTGACTGGACTGTGGAGCCGGAGGACACCACCAACAAGGACGTCACCTTTAAGAGCAGCAATACGAAGGTCGCTACCGTGGACCAGAACGGTATCGTCACCGCCATCAGCAAGGGAAGCGTGACCATTACCGCGACCGCCGCGGACGCGTCCAGGACCCAGGGGACCTACCGGATAACTGTCACGCAGCCCGTGGAGGGCGTGTCGCTCAAACAGGGCGAATACCTGGTCCAGCTGGGACGGAGCAAGGATATCAAGGCCACGATCGAGCCGAAGAACGCCAACAACCAGAAGGTATACTGGAGCATTGACGATCCGGGCATCGCGGACGTCCGCTCCGTCGGTGATTCCACCGGACGGGTGTACGGCCGGTACGTCGGTTCGACGGCCGTCAGCCTGGTGACAGACGACGGCGGATACACCGCGTCGGCGGCGATCCGGGTGGACGACTTCGACAGCGCGGTGATGGTGGAAGGCCTCCAGATCACCGACCAGAACAAGATCCGGGTCGTGCTCCGGAACATGAGCAGCTATAACCTGCAGAAAGTGTATTTCCGGGTGGATTGCTGGGATATCTACAACCAGCCGATGATCGTCAGCGAGGACGGCGTCAGCACCTTCTTTGAAGGATCCTATCCGCAGGAGCTTTACGCGTACGGCCGGACCCAGCATGGAAAGTTCGCCTGGAAGTATCTCGATAACGGCATGCTGGGGAAAGTCGTACTGACGGTGACCGGCTACGTATTTGACAACGGGCAGAGCTGGACGATTCCGGAGGAATACCGCGTACCGTCCCAGCCAGCGGTCAGCATCTATTTCAATCCGTACGCCACCCCGCCGGTGGCCAGCGAGGAATCGGAGAATGGCTGATGTCGTGATTATCGGCGCCGGACATGCCGGCTGCGAAGCAGCGCTGGCGTCCGCGCGCCTGGGAATGGATACCCTGCTCCTGACACTGAACATGGACGGGATCGCGCTGATGGCCTGCAATCCCGTGATCGGCGGTTCCGCCAAGGGCCACCTGGTCCGGGAGCTGGACGCCCTGGGCGGCGAGATGGGACGGGCCATCGACGATACCTTCCTGCAGAGCCGCATGCTGAACATGGGCAAGGGCCCGGCGGTTCACTCCCTGCGGGCGCAGGCGGACAAACAGGCATACCAGAACCGGATGCGGCGCGCCCTGATGACCCAGGACCACCTGACGGTCCGGCAGGCAGAGGCCGCTTCCATCGAAACGGAAAACAACCGGGTAACCGCCGTGACCACCGCCACCGGCATGCGGATTCCGTGCCGGGCGGCGGTGGTTTCCACCGGCGTGTACCTGCAGGGCAGCATTATTATCGGGGAACACCGGCATGACGGCGGCCCGCAGGGGCTGCTGAACGCGTCGCTGCTTTCCGCGGGACTTCGGGAACTGGGCTTTGAGCTCCGGCGGTACAAAACCGGAACGCCGGCCCGGGTGGACGTCCGGTCCGTCGACTTTGACGAAATGCAGGAACAGAAGGGCGACGAACCGGTCGTTCCGTTCTCTTTCCTGACCGACCGGAAACTGGACAACACCTACAGCTGTTACCTGACCTGGACGACACCGGAAACCCACCGGATCATCCTGGACAACCTGCACCGGGCGCCGCTGTACAGCGGAAAAATCCACGGGATCGGGCCGCGCTACTGCCCCAGCATCGAGGACAAGGTGGTCCGGTTCGCCGACAAGGACCGGCACCAGATTTTCCTGGAACCGGAGGGAAAGGAAAGCCGGGAGTGGTATGTTCAGGGCATGTCCACCTCCATGCCGGAGGACGTGCAGTGGGCGATGTACCGGACCATACCGGGCCTGCGCCGGTGCGAGTTCACCCGGCTGGGTTACGCGATCGAGTACGACTGCATCGACAGCCGGGAACTGCGGCCGACGCTGGAGAGCCTGCGGATCGGCGGGCTGCTCTTCGCCGGGCAGATCAACGGAACCAGCGGATATGAGGAGGCGGCGTGCCAGGGCCTGCTGGCCGGTATGAACGCCGCCCTGCGGCTCCAGGGAAAGGAACCGGTCCGGCTGACCCGGGATATGGCGTATATCGGCGTGATGACCGACGACCTGACCACCAAGGGCACGGATGAACCGTACCGGATGATGACCTCCCGGGCGGAGCACCGGCTGTACCTGCGGCAGGACAACGCGGACCTGCGCCTGACGGAGATCGGATACGCGGCCGGCCTGGCCGGGGAGGAACGGCTGGAGCGGACGCGCCGGAAACGGGAGGAAACCGAAAAACTGATGGCGGAGCTGCATACAACGCGGTTCGCGCCGGGAGCGGCGCTGAACAGCTTTCTCGAAAAGCACGGACAGCCGGAGAGCGTCGGTTCCCTGTCGGCGGAGGAACTGCTCCGGCGGCCGGAGATCGGGATCCGCGACCTGCAGGAGCTGAAGCCGGAGCTGGCGGACGTGCTGCCCGCCGCGGCGGAACAGGCGGAGATTTCCGTCAAGTACGCCGGTTACCTGGAGAAACAGCAGCACCTGATCGAGCAGGCGCGGCGCATGGAGGAGACCGTCCTGCCGGAGGATATTCCGTATGAGCAGATTGAGCACCTGCGGCTGGAAGCGCGGCAGAAGCTGGCAAAACAAAAGCCGGCCTCGCTGGGTGCGGCCGGACGGATTCCCGGGGTCAATCCCGCGGACGTCGCGGTGCTGACCGTATGGCTGGAAAAGCAGAAGAGGGAAAAGTAATTTACCTGCGGGGCTGCGCCCCACGACCTGCTGCGGTATCTAAGCGGCTGGATTTGGATTGAAACAGGAACAGGTAAGAGAAACGTAATATGAAACGGGACCGCGAAGGCGGTCCCGTTTGAATGATCAGTCGTAATTGCGGCGGGGAAGCTCGATTCCGAACTCCTTGGCCGTGGCTTCCAGGATGTCCAGGGCCCGTTCAATCTGTTCGGGCTTGTGCTCGCTGATGACGCAGAAGCGCAGGCGGGCTTTGCCCTTCGGGACGGCGGGATACATGGCGGGCGGCACGCTGACGCCGCGCTTTTTCAGTTCGTTGGACAGGAACCAGGCATCCTCGTCCTTGCCGACCAGGACCGGCAGCACGGCCGTTTCACCGGCCAGGCAGATATCCAGGTGACGGCGGCGGGCGCTGTCCGAGAAGGCCTTGATGGCCGTCCGCAGATGCTCCATGATCTCCGGATGGGAACGCAGCGTCCGGATGGCGGCCAGGGAACCGGCAGCCAGGGCCGGGGAAATACCCACACTGAAGACGAAGCCGGGCATGTTGTAGCGCAGATAGTCGATCATGCACTTCTTGCCGGCCAGGTAGCCGCCGCAGGTGCCGAGACCCTTGGAAAGCGTACCGTACTTGATGTCGATATCATTGCCGTCCAGGTTGAAATACTCATCCACGCCGCCACCGGTCTGGCCGATGACACAGGCGCTGTGGGCCTCGTCCACCATCAGGAAGCAGCCATACTCCTTCTTGACCCGGACGAAATCCGGAACGGGCGCGATATCGCCGTCCATGCTGTAGGCGCCCTCGATGACGATCAGGACCTTTTCATAATAGGCCCTCTGGTTCTTCAGGATCGATTCCAGCGCGGCTACGTCGCTGTGGGGGAAGGGACGGGACGTGGCGTCGCTCAGCTTGCAGCCCTGCTCAATGGAGTTGTGGGCGAGCGCGTCATACAGGATCAGGTCCTTCTTGCCGCAGAAGTTGCCGACGAAGGTGACATTGGTGGAATGGCCGCCGACGCAGACGATGGCGTCCTCCGTGTGCTTCCAGTCGGCGATTTCCTTTTCCAGTTCCTTATGGATCATCTTTTCACCGGCGAGCAGGCGGCTGCCGCTGGCGCTGGTGCCGTATTTGTCGATGGCGGCCTTCGCGGCTTCTTTGACTTCCTTCCGGCCGCTCATGCCGACATAGTTGTAGCTGCCGAACTCAAGGATTTCCTTTCCGTCGACAATGCCGGTATCGAGCAGGGGAGACTCATGCGCCACGAAATAGGGGTTGTCCCCGTTACCGATCAGGGCCTTCTGGCGCTCCAGGAAATGCAGGTATTCCGGCGTGTCCTCAAAGCGGGTGATCGGGCGGACCGGAACGCGTTCCGCGGGCTTTTCGCCCGGGACGGGACCGTTCAGGAGAGTTTCGACCACGCGCGCCATCCCTTCGACGGTGGCGCACTGCCCGTACTCTTCGGCGGGAATGGTGATGCCCCATTCCTCTTCCGCTTTCAGGGCGATGCTGAGCACCTGGAGGCTGTCGCCCTGAAGATCCTCGATGAAGTGGGCGGAATCCGTGATGTCCTTTTCCGGGATATCCAGCGCCTCGGCGTACATGGCGCGGACCTTGCGGCGGATTTCGTCCCGCACGGCGGTCTTTCCGGGCGCCTTCTGCACGGCAGCGATTTCAGCGCCGGCGCTCTGGGAGCGGAGATCCAGTTCGCGGTAGATGAGCTCGCCTTCATCATACATGCGCTTGAGCTCGATCCGCTTGACCTTGATCCCGCTGACCAGCGGCAGGGTCATCGGCGTGACCAGCGCGCGGTCCAGCTGGGAATACAGGGGCAGGCGGGCGTTGACCGCTGCCACCTTGCCGGCCAGGGCGTTCAGGTAGGCGTTGTCGGAGTAGTTTTCCCCGACATTCATGACGAGGACGACGTCCTCATTATTGTCGCGCTTGTTCCGGCGGAACCCGACCACGCAGATCTGCTCCGCGCCGGACAGGGCGGAGAAGGCATCCTCCAGGTCGTCCGGATACACGTTTTCGCCGGACTCGTTGATGATGACGTCCTTCAGGCGGCCGCGGATATAGACCCGGCCGGAGGCGTCCATCCCGGCGACGTCCCCGGTGGGGAACCAGCCGCCGTCCAGGACATCAGGCGGGAGAACTTCGCCATGGACCACACGGCCGGAATGAATTCCGGCGCCGCGGATCTGCAGTTCTCCGTTGCCGTTTTCCCCGGGGTTCGCGATGCGGTATTCCGCCGCGCCCAGGGAGCAGCCGACAGAACCGTTCAGGCGCTTGCGCAGGCGCATGGACGTTTCAAAACCGGTGACGGCGGTTTCGGTCATGCCGTAGCCGTTGATGGTATAGTAGCCCAGGGCGTTCAGGGAACGCAGGGTTTCCACGGGCGTATGGCTGCCGCCGAGGATGATGGCCTCGACCTCAGTACCCAGGAGCTTGTTGTTGACGGAGGCAAAGAGCCGCTTTTCCGCCAGACGGAGACCCGCTTTCGGCGCGACGGCCTGCATGGCGAGGGAAAGGCCGTTCATGGCCTTGAACAGGCTCCGCTTGACCGGCGTTTCCTTCTTCAGGGTCTTGTTCATGGACTTGACCAGGCTGTTGCCCACCAGCGGCACCACAACCAGCAGGTTCGGCGGGAAGTGGCGGCAGACGTTGATGATGGAATTCGGCGTCCGGTCCGGCAGGTAGACGTTGGCGGCACCCAGGAAGCAGCCCCAGATCACGTTGGCCATGAAGCCCAGCACATGGTGGAAGGGCAGGAAGGCCAGCAGTTTCCGGCCGCGGTTGTCGGAATGGATCACGCGCTGGTTGGCGTGGTACACCTGGACGGAGGCGAGCGCCTGCTCGCAAACCGCTTCGCCGGAATAGGCGAAAATACGGCTGCGGCCGGTGGTGCCGCTGGTGCACATGGCCACGTAGTTTCCCCAGACAGGAGTAAAGCCGATGGTACGCGGCGCGTTGACAACGGTTTTGAAGTCGATCTGCCGCACATCGCCGGTGAGCCCGCGGGGCTTCCGGGAGATGATCACCTTGCAGCCGGCTTCGTCCAGCAGGCTCTGGATCATGGAATCCGCGGCGGACGCGTCCAGCAGGAGCGCGTTATGGCCGGAGCGGATCACACCCCAGAAGAGCGTGGGCCAGTCGTGGCAGGTGTCCACAGCGATGGCGATCCAACCGTGGTCGGAGGCCAGGGAGGACAGGAGGGAAGCGTAATCGTCCGCCCGGCGTGTCATTTCGGCATAGGAAAGGGAAAGCTCTTCCTCTCCCTTCAGCCAGAGCGCAGCCGGTGTTTCCCCGTAATCCCGCAGAATGTCAAACAGGGCAGCAAGAGATTTGTCAGCCTCCAGACGCGCGCTGACAGAAAGGGCATCCATATTGCTCATGCTTTTCTCCTTTCGGATGAGCGTTTGTCTGCGGAACGGAGGGCAATAATAATGACGTATATAATGAAAACAATAATCCGCCCGATGCCGTGCCGCATCAAGTTATTATATCACGATTCGCAGCTTGTGCATACATCTTTTTCACAGACAGGCGGGAAGGATCAGTAGATTTTCCGGATTTCGCCGGTAATGCCGTACCGCTCCCGGAAGGCCCGGAGATCCTCGTCGTTTTTCAGGAGGGCGACCTCCTCAAACCGGCCGGTGTCCAGGTGCCGGAAACCGGCCACCTGTTCGCCGGTGCAGATACTGCAGCGGATTACGGGCGTCACCTTTTCCGGGTTATAGGCAGGGCCGGAGGCAGGATTTTGTTTTGATTTCCGGAACCACATGGCGGTCACCGTTCCTTTCCGTCCGGTTTATTCGGTCCGCAGCGCGACCACCGGATCTTTCCGGGCGGCGCTCCGGGAGGGGATGACCCCGGAGAAGAGCGTCAGGAGCATGCTGATCGCGACCAGCAGCAGCGCGACGCGGATATCCAGGAAAGCGCTCAGGTTGCCGATGCCGGTCAGGCGATGCAGCACAGCGTTGATGGGAATACACAGGAGCCAGGTGATTACCACGCCCAGCGTGCCGGAGGCGAAACCGATGAGGACGGTCTCCGCGGTAAACATGCTGGAAACGTTGCGCCGGGACGCGCCGATAGCCCGCAGGATGCCGATCTCGTGGGTGCGCTCCTGGACGGAAATCAGGGTAATGACGCCGATCATAATGGAGGACACGATCAGGGAGATCGCGACGAAGGCGATCAGGACATAGGTGATCGCGTTGATGATGGTCGTTACGGAGCTCATCATCAGGCCGACATAATCCGTATAGGTGATCTCCGACAGGTCGTCCACCGTCTCGTTGTAGTCCGCGATGGCATTTTCAATCCTTTCCTTGTCGGCGAAGGTGGAAGCATACAGGTTGATGACGGAGGGAGAATCCAGGTCCACATATCCCATCTTCCGCAGGTTCTTTTCCAGGGTGGAGGAGGAGAAGGTCATCACCCGGTCAAACCAGGCGGCGCACTCGTCATCCGGGGCCTTCTTCACGTACATATCCAGGGCCGCGGCCTGCTGGGCGGGCGTCATCCGGGCGATCTGCTGCCCGGCGGTTTCCGCGTATTCCGCGGTGATCTTCGGGGCCATGATCTGCACTACGATCCCGAACAGCTCCTCATCCGAACGGGAGGCAAGATATCCCTTCATGGTCGCCTCATCCATCCCCATCTGTTCGGTCAGGGACTGGATCATCAACGTTTCCAGGTCTTCCCGGGAATAGCTGCCGATATACTCCGATACCGCCTGGCGGATCTGTTCTTCCGAGGGCACGGTCAGTATACTGACGAGCGCCGCGGCTTTTTCCGCCTCACTCATGGCGGCAACGCGGGCGCGAAGGGCCATGGCCTTTTCCGTTTCCGTCTGCGCGGCGGAGTCCGGGAAAGGCAGGCCGGACAGGATATCCGTATCCGGGGAGGCGGCCTGCGCCTGAACGATATCGGAGTGGTTGCAGTGGTCCACGACATACTCCGTCAGGAGGCTGGTATAGAAGATGCCGCCGCTGGTCCGGGCGCCGATGGCGTCATCGGACGGGCGGAGGATGCCGGAAACCTTCAGTTCCAGGCCGTTGTCATAAAGGAACTGGACACCCGCGTCCGTCTGGCGCAGATCCGACCAGAGCCCGGTTTCCGCGTCGCGGATAAAGCAGTCGGAATTCATTACCACCCGGAAGCGGAGACCGCAGACCGTCTCATAGCTCCAGCTCCTGGCCTCATATTCCACCGCCTCGTGCAGCAGGGCCGCGCGCATCACCTGCTCAATGGATTCCTTCGGCAGGAGGCCCAGTGCGTAGAGCGTCAGGTCGGGAAGCTCGCCGTCCTCATCCACGACCAGCAGGATTTCATCATAGCGGGAGGGCCAGGATCCGTAGACCAGGTTGTACTGCTTCTCATACAGGGGATTGATCAGGTTTCCGTCCCCGGCGGGAAGCATTTCCCGCCAGAGCGCCGCGGAGCTCATCATCACGGACTGGGAGGCGGAGGCGCTTTCGTTCTGCGCCGCCATGAGGGCGGGAAACCCGGTCTGCATATAGTCGCCCAGCAGGTCCTGCATCAGGGCCTGCAGGTCGGAAATGATGATTTCCCCGGACGGATTGCGGGCATAGATATTCATGTCCATATCATAGGTGTACTGGACACCGCTGACGGCGGTCTTCAGGGGATCTTCGGAATCCTCATCGGACCGGACGGCTTCCATATGCGCCCGGAAGGACCGCAGGTCGTTCTCCTGGGCCATATCGCTGTTCAGCGCGTTCAGGATCTCATAGAGCATTTCCTTCTGGTACACGCCGTCGTCCGCATGTTCCGGGGCGGATGAAACCTTTCCCATAAAGGTGGTCAGGAGGGAACTGATATCCACATGGCGGGCTTCCAGCATCAGCGGATAGGAGGACAGCGCCTCCTCCTGCACCGTGTTGATATAGGCGGTCATTCCGTTGGAAACCGCGTAAATCAGGGCAATGCCGATGATGCCGATGGAACCGGCAAAGCTGGTCAGCAGCGTCCGGCCCTTTTTGGTGATCAGGTTTTTCAGGGACAGGCCGAAGGATGTCCGAAGGGACATGGACGGGAGTTTCTTCCGCTCGTTTTTCAGCGCGCGTTCCCGGTCGGAAAGGGTTTCCTGCTCGGATTCCTCATCGGAAAGGGGCAGGGAATCATGGGTGATCTTCCCGTCCAGCATGTTGATGATCCGGGTGGAGTAACGGTTGGCCAGATCCGGATTGTGAGTGACCATGATCACCAGTCGGTCCCGGGAGATTTCCCGGAGGATGTCCATGACCTGGACGCTGGTTTCCGTATCCAGCGCTCCCGTCGGCTCGTCCGCCAGGATGATGTCCGGATTGTTGACCAGGGCACGGGCGATCGCTACCCGCTGCATCTGTCCGCCGCTCATCTCGGACGGGCGCTTTTTCATCTGGTCGCCCAGGCCGACCTGCTCCAGCACCTGCCGGGCCCGTTCCCGGCGCTCCCGCCGGGACACGCCGGACAGCGTCAGCGCCAGTTCGACGTTCTGGAGCACGGACTGGTGGGGGATCAGATGATAGCTCTGGAAAACGAAACCGATGGAATGGTTCCGGTAGGCGTCCCAGTCCCTGCCGCGGAAATCCTTCGTGGAGCGGCTGTTGATCAGCAGGTCGCCGGTGGTATACCGGTCCAGTCCGCCGATGATGTTCAGCAACGTCGTTTTTCCGCAGCCGGAAGGCCCCAGGATGGAAACGAACTCGTGGCTCCGGAATTTCAGGTCAATTCCTTTCAGCGCCTCGACCTCGTCCTTACCGGCCGGATACACTTTGGTGATGCTGCGCAGTTCCAGCATGAATGGCAATCCCCCTTTGAAACGGTTCCGTCCGGCCCGGACGGCAGCAGATACCGGCGATTCCCCGGGGATTCGCGGTCAGATCCTGTTTTTCAGAATGTCGGCAGCCAGTTCCAGCATCCGGAACGCCGCGTCGCGGGCCGCGGTAATCTGGTCATAGACCAGGTCCTCCGACAGCACGCCGGCGGGGATATCCTTCGGAAGTTCCCCCTCCCGGTCCTCGTACCAGGCTTCGCTGCCGTAATACGCGAAGAGCCGCGTCATGTGATCCCGCAGTTCCGCCATCCGGTCCAGTTCCGCGGAGAGACTGCCGGTCGCGGCGGCGCATTCGTTCAGGTAGCCTTCCATTTCGGTGATACGCTCGATATCCATCGCAAGCCTCCCGCCCCGTCCGTTATTTCAGGGCCATGACTATGATCTGTCTTCCACAGCGGCTTGGATGATTATACCATCCGCGGGGGAAAAACAAAAGCCCGGACCGCGGTTCAGTCACGGTTCCAGGCTTTGATTGTCTGACGCTCTGAGACCGGGCGGTATTCCGGAGGATACGCTTCCGGCCCGGAACCGGGGCGCCCGAAAAAATCAGCCCGCCTTTTTCCGGAACAGCGCTTTTTTCACAACACCTTTGGGATCCCTGATCAGCAGGATAACCAGCCAGATGATCAGGGCCAGCGCCACAACGGACAGACCGAGGAACAGGTCGTTCAGCATATCGGCCGGTTCGGGCGTGAAGTAGGCGGCCTTCTCCTCCTTATCCGGATGTGCTGAATCTGATCACGCCCAGTATAAACATTAGAGCATCCTCTAAGTCAACAGAAAAATATATCGCGGAACGAAATTCTTTCCGGATCCGGCTTTCCGAAGCGGAGCGGCACGGCAGGGACGGTCCGGTATTTCCGGGGGTCATATCCCCGGCAAAGGGAAAATACAGGCGTGTATTTTTCCCATCCGGTCCTGTTTTACTTTCACCGGATGCGTTATATTCTGTATGTACCGAATGACCGGTACACGCGGAACGACCGGAAAGGAACGCAGACCATGCCCGGAATAACAGAAACGGGCGCCGGTTTTCCAGATAGAAGACGGGCAGGAGCGTGAACGCTCCTGCCCGCCGCTGCTTTCCTCAATGCGTCCGGTGTTCCGACGCCACTTCATACGCTGTATATTCATGATCGAATTCGTAGCCGAGCGTTTCCGCCAGGCGGACGGAATTCAGATTCTGCGCGTCCCAGCTGGGATAGAGGCCTTCCTCCAGGCAGCGGAGGATCAGCGCCGAGCACGCGGCGGCCGCGAGGTGCTTCCGCCTTTCAGATTCCACGGTATCCACCTCGATTTCAATTCCCTCCCGGTAGCGGGTATAGGAGGACGCGCCGGAAACGATTTTCCCGTCTTTCAGGATCACGATACCCCTGCCGAGCTCCAGGAATCTTTCCCGGCTTCCGAAGGGAGAGACAAAGTCCCGGGTCACCGGATCCTCCAGGCACAGGTCATGGAGCGCCGCGTCGATTTCCCTCAGCTCAAAGCCTTCCGGCAGGGCGGCCACGTTCCTCCGCAGCGCGGCGGTATCGAAACGCGTATCCTTCCGGATCGCGTAGCGGGTCACCTTCTTCGCGGACGGGAAGCACTCCTCAATCAGGGAAGCCCAGGCATCGTTTTGCGGAACCAGGATCACAAACCCTTCCGGTTTGGCGGCGACCAGTTCCCGGTCGGGAGTGCCGGCGAAAAAGCCGAAGCAGCCCACAAAAGCGAACGCGGAGCGCGGATGATCCGGATCCGTGACATATACTTTTCCCATGACCTGCTGCAGGCATGACCAGATGAGCGTTTCCTCCCATCCGTCAAAGAGGTTCCGGACCTTTGCCATATCCGATGTTTCATATACCATGGTGTTTCTGCCTTTCCGGAGGGCGCAGGGGTTATGCGGTCGCGAGGACCGTAAAGGTGCTTTCTCCCCATTGTTCCATGATCCGCACATCCCGGAAGCCCGCCCGGCGCAGGATGTCCATCTCATGAGCGACGAGCAGCGGTGTGTCATAGTGATAGATTTCATTTTCCGGCAGCCCCTGCTCGCTTTTCAGCGCCGCGAGATTGTCGAAGTATTCTTTTTCGAGCTCTTCCGATTCCGCGAAGTAATCCGTCAGCACGAAAACACCGCCTTCCTTCAGCGCGGCATAGAGCTTTCCGTACAGCGCGGCCTTCATCTCCGCGGGGAAATGGTGCAGGGACTCCACCGAGACCGCGGCGTCAAAACGGTTTTCACCCAGGGGGACGTCGAAATAGGATCCCGGGACCAGGGTCAGGTCCTTACCCGGGAACTTGGCCTCCAGCGCGTTCAGCATGACAGGGGACAGGTCGATTCCTGTGACTTTCGCTTCCGGATTGAGGGCGAAGTATTCCTCCAGTTCCAGTCCGGTGCCGCATCCCAGGTCCAGGACTTCATCCCCGGCGCCCTTCGGCAGCAGGGAAGCGGTGTAGGCATAGAAGCCGGACGCGCCTTCGATATCCCTTTTCATATGTTCATCATAGCCGTCAATCCGCGCGGCAAAAAAGTCGTCCATTTTTTCCAGCCGGTTCATTCCGTTCACTCCTTTTCCGGGTCAATGGCTATTCTTCCACCGGGCGCCCGGCGCCTCCGGACTGCAGGGCTTCCCACCCGGAGCGCGTGATGGCACAGACGCAGGTGACGCCGTTTTTCGGATCGGGGTATTCCCGGATCTGCCGCATGCCGTTGGCGGCTGCGGTGGCGCGGGAGGCGGTATTGGTACAGGCCATATAAGAGTAAAGCACGCTGTAATCCGTGTTCCGGAAGGCCCAGTCCCGGACCGCCCGGGCCGCCTCACCGGCATAGCCTTTCCGCCAGTGGCTTTTATGGATATGATACCCGATCTCCGGCAGCAGCTCCCCGTCAATATTCTGGATGGTGACGCCGCAGTCGCCGATGAATTCACCGGTTTCCTTCAGCTCGATTGCCCAGAGCCCGAAACCATATTTCCGGTAGTTGTCCAGGTTCCAGCCGATCCAGCGCCATGTGCCCTCCGCGTCATACGGGGCGGGATAGTGGCGCATCGTTTCCGGATCGGACAGGATCCCGAACAGCGAATCAAAATCATCCGGGGTGTATTCCCGCAGTCCAAGCCTCTCCGTTTCAATTATGTAAGCCATCGGCACCTCCTCCTTTCACCGCTGCCCTGCGGCGCCTTTTTCCACCTGCTTCGCAGCCGGTGTCAGGAGATCATCCTCCGGACCTCTTCGAGCGTCGGAGGATGCAGCGGAAGCGGAAACCGGGAGATGGCAATCCCGGAGCAGGCGCTGGCGAAGCGCACCAGCTCTTCGTCGCCCATTCCGTTCAGCAGGCCGAAAACGCAGCCGGCCTTGAAAGTGTCTCCCGCGCCGAGGGTGCTCCGGACCTGCACGTCGAAAGGCTTCATCCGGCGGACGGGTTCCCCCTTTCGCCCGTAGAGCATCTCGCCGCCGCCCTGGGTCAGGATCGACAGCCCGGCGGAGGCTTCCATCAGCTTCTCCATGATTTCCTCCGGGGACAGCCCCGGGTAGTATTCGCCGGTGCACTCCCTGGAAACCACATTGACGGCGGCTCCGCGGTGCAGCGGGGAATCATGCGGGCAATCGATGGTCACATAAGGGACGCCGTGGCGCAAACAGAGTTCCGCTGCCCGCAGGGACTCCCCGCGGAAATACGGATCGACGGCCGCCGCCCCGCAGCCCATGATATCCTCCTCCTTCGGGACGCTCCACCAGCGTTCACCGGACGAGAACAGCGTCTGGAACCGACCCATGGGGGAGCGTACCAGCCCGGCAATCACCACATAATCCATGACGCCGGGGGAATCCACAAAGCACAGCGAGGACAGGTCCACCTTCTTATCCGCGTAGAAAGCCTTCAGCATCGGCGCGACTTCCGTACCGATCCACGTGCCGTCCATCTTTACGGAGATACCCAGGGAGTCCAGCACGGTTGCGGCGGTACCTGTTTCACCGCCGGGAAGGAAATACTGTTCCCCGATCTCCGAATATTCATCCGGCCGGAGAAAACCGTCCTTCAGCAGAAAGGAATGGGTTCCCAGGACCTGTCCGAACAGATATACGTCCGCATGACGATTCATGGCGTGATTCACCTCCGTATGGTTCATGAATGATTCGGGACCGCCCCGGCCACGGTCAGCTGACGACCTTGTACCGCAGGCGAATATAGGAATCCTCGAGGACCTTACAGTCTTCCAGCTTCAGGACGCCCAGGGCGGACAGCTCCTCCCGCTTTATCAGGGAAGCCCCGTCAATCAGCGTGGAGGTATTCTTCCCGCCGACCAGGACCGGCGCGACCACCAGGTCCACGTAGTCAAACAGCTTCTCGCGGAGGAAAAGGCTGTTGACGGTACCGCCGGACTGGACGGTCAGGCGGTCGCAGCCGAAATCCTTTTTCAGCCGGACAAGCGCCGCGCGAAGGTCCGTTTTCTCCTGAAAGATGATGTGCAGGTTTTCCTCCTTCACATCAAATGCGGGATGCGACCGGTTGGAAGTGACCAGCACGAATGTTTTCGACTGGGCACAGAAGTAGCGGACGCCCTGCTCCGTCAGGTGATGGTTGTCCAGAATCACGAAGGAGACCGGCGTTTTTGGCGGGGGATCCTTCCGGTTGGCTCCCATCTTTTCCTGCACGCGGCCGGTATTGAAGGACCACAGATCGGTCGTCTGCTCGATCTCATAGTACTGGTGCAGGCCTTCCCTCAGCCCGTCGATCATCGGGAAATCCCTGTCCACGTCCAGGTCGTCGCACGCCCCTGTGCTGATTTTCCCGTCCAGTGACATCAGCATAAACAAAGTGGTTACCGGCCGGCTGGTGGTTTCTGATTCCATACTCATTTCTGCTCCTCCGGGCCCGTCCGTCCCATTTATTCAATCCGTCATTCCGGATCAGGCGCCGGTATATCTGTTTCCGGAGGAAAGTCGCGGCGCCGCCGCGGGGATCTTTTCCCTTGTGCCGTTTGCCATGCCGCGCTCCCTGAAAAAGGTGACCGGTCAGTTACAATCATAGCGGGCGAGCGGCCACTGTCAAGGCTTTTCTCCGGGACCGCCGCGGAAACCGTTCTCCCGCGTCCCGCTCTGTCAGATCCGAAAGGCGGCCGCCCCATGGAAAAAGAAAAAACCCAGACCGTTATCATCCCGGTTCTGAGTCTTTCTTTTGCGGGAATAAACCTTCCTGCTGTCAACCGTCCTGGTGACGGGACTGAAGTCCCAGGCGACCCGACGCTGACGGTTCAGTTCCTTCAGAGCCTTCTTGCTCAGCTTTTCCCTGGGGACAAACCGTGCCATGCTGATCATCTCCTTCCGGATGGCCTGCCAGGATTGTACCAGTTTACGCGCGGGAATACAATGGGAAATCCCCCGGGAGGGGAGACGCGGAATGCCCCCCTGAAAGCAATGGCCGGCCGCGCGCCGCGTAGTACCGCGAATCTTTAGCTTGCGAACTGCTCGGCCCGGATGATAAAATAGTCCCGAAAAAGATGGTAAAAAACGAAAAGTTGCCGGGAATTCGTGAAAAACGGCGGTACCACCGTATCCTGCCGGAGGGAGGTAAAGCATGATCCGGATCGAGCATCTGAAAAAGGAATACCCGAACGTTACCCCTTTGAAGGACGTGTCTGTGACAATCAACGATGGCGACGTGATTTCCGTCATCGGTCCTTCCGGAACGGGGAAAAGCACGCTGCTGCGCTGCATCAACCAGCTGGAAAAGCCCACGGACGGACGGATCTGGCTGGACGATCTGGAAATTACAGACAAAAAGTGCAATATTCCCCAGGTGCGGCAGCGGATGGGCATGGTGTTCCAGAACTTCAATCTGTTCGGCCATCTGACCGTGATTGAGAACATCATGCTCTCTCCCGTGGATCTGCTCAGAAAGAGCCGGCAGGAAGCTTACGACGACGGAATGCGGCTGCTGCGCATGGTGGGCCTGGCCGAAAAAGCGCTGAATTACCCGGACGAGCTGTCCGGCGGCCAGAAGCAGCGCATCGCTATTGCCCGCGCCCTGGCCATGGACCCGGAAATCATCCTGCTGGACGAACCGACCAGCGCGCTGGATCCCACGATGGTGGGCGAGGTGCAGGCAGTCATCCGCGAACTGGCGAAAACCGGAAAGACCATGATGATCGTGACCCACGAGATGAACTTCGCCCGCGCGATCAGCAACCGCGTTTTCTACATGGACGAAGGCGGCATCTACGAGGACGGAACACCGGAGCAGATCTTCGAACATCCCCTGCGCGAAAACACCCGCCGCTTCATCCAGCAACGGAAGGTGCTGGAGCTGAGCATCGAAAGCCGGGATTACGATTTCCTGGGCATGGAAGGGGAGATCGGCGCCTGGTGCGGCAGGAACCAGGTCACGCCTAGAATGACCAACCGAATCCAGCTCGCCTTTGAGGAAACCGTTCAGCTGCTGATGGCGCACCTGGAAACACCCCGCATCCGGGCTGTGGCGGAATACAGCGAGAAGGCACAGGCCGCGGAATGGACGATTCACTACAGCGGAGAGGAGTGGGACCTGACGCAGGGCTGCGACAAACTGGCCATGTCCCTGCTCCTGGGCGTTACGAAGGACATGGCGTATCAATGGACAGGGGACGCGGAACTGCCGAACCGGATCCGGCTGACCATTCTGAACTGAGGGAGGACAAGAGCCATGAAGAAGTGCCTGATTACGCTGGCCATGGTGTTCCTCCTGATCGTGGGAGGCGCCCTGGCCGAAGAAGGTATCTCGTCGAAGGACATGCTGAACGAACCCGGACGCAGAATCGGCGTCAGCCAGGGCAGCGCGGGGGAAAAGGCGGTTATGTCCGAATTTCCGGAAGCGACGATCGAATATTATACCGACACCCTGCTGGGATATACCGCCGTGGCGCAGGGCAAGCTGGATGCCTATGTTTATGACCGGGTACAGATGCAACTGACCATCAACAACGGCCTGACGGGCGTCCGCCTGCTGCCGGAAGCGATGGAGGACACGGTGCAGATCGCTGTGGGCATCAGTGACGTCAGCGCCATCGGGGACCTGGAGGAAAAGGTCAACCGGTTCATCGCGGAGCTCCGGTCGGACGGGACCCTGGACGATATGTACCGCCGATGGGTAATAGAGCGAAACGACACCATGCCGGAGATCCCCGTGCCGGAGAAAGCGGAGATCCACCTGACAGTGGGCACCACCGGCAGTGTACCGCCCTACAGTTACTTTGAAGGCGGGGGACTGACCGGATATGATATCGAGCTGGCGTATCGCTTCGCGGCCTGGCTGGGGGCGGACGTGTCTTTCCGGATCTATGATTTCAACGGGATTATTCCCGCCGCGAAGTCCGGCAAGATCGACGTCATCATGTCCAACCTGCAATACCTGCCCGAACGCGCCGAAACCCTGACGTACTCCGATATCCTCTATGAGGAAAAGCAGGGAATTATGGTGAAGGACGACGGGGCCGGCCAGACCGGCGCCCCGGCGGAGCAGGGCCCGGCATACACCTCTCTTTCGGACTTTAACGGCAGGCGCATCGGCGTTGTCACGGGGGCACTGCAGGGTGCCGCCATCGAGAAGGAAATCCCCGGGGCGGAGCTGAGTTACTTCAACTCCGTACCGGATCTCCTGACCGCCGCCCGACAGGGGAAGATCGACGCGTTTTCCGCCACCGACCAGATCATTCGCTATCTCATGACAGAAAACGACGACCTGACGTACCTGGATGAGCCGCTGACGGAAATCATGTACACAGGAGTCATCTTCCCCAAAACAGAGGCGGGAGGGGCGCTGCGCGATGAGTTCAACCAGTATCTCACCGAAGCCGGGGCGGCGGGTGTGCTGGAGGAACTGGACGGGATCTGGCTCGGAAAGGATGAAAACCGGAAGACGGTTCTGGATATTTCCAGCCTTTCAGGGGAAAACGGGACCCTGATCCTGGCCACAGACGCATCCATGATTCCCAATTCCTATGTGAAGGACAATACGCACGTGGGACTGGATATCGACAATGTGCTGCGGTTCTGCCAGGCGAGGGGCTATGCGCTGAAAATCGTGGATATCAGCTTCAGCGGCCTGATTGAAACTGTGATTTCCGGGAAATGCGATTTCGCCGCCGGCGCCATCGCCTATACCGAGGAACGGGCGGAAAGCGTCGATTTCTCGGATCCGGTTTTCCGGGTTTATTCTGTGATCGCCTATCTGAAAACAGCCGGGGAGCAGACGCCGGAAACGAAAAAAGCCCCGGGAATATGGGAAAACATCCGGGCCAGTTTCGACAGGACCTTCCTGCGGGAGGACCGCTGGAAACTGTTCCTGGAGGGCATCGGAAACACCATGCTGATTACAGTGCTTTCCATCCTCTTCGGGACAGCGCTGGGTTTTCTGGTGTTCATGATATGCCGGAACGGGAGCGCCGCCGCCAATGGTGCCGCCGGGTTCTGCGTGTGGCTGGTGCGGGGCACGCCCATGGTGGTATTGCTGATGATCCTGTACTATATCATCTTCGGTTCCGTCGCCATCAGCGGCATCGCGGTGGCGGTGATCGGTTTTACGCTCACCTTCGGAGCGTCCGTGTTCGGCCTGCTGAAGATGGGCGTCGGTACCATTGACCGGGGGCAGTACGAGGCGGCCTACGCCCTGGGCCATACCAACCGCCACACCTTCTTCAAAATCATCCTGCCCCAGGCGGTTCCCCATGTGCTGCCGGCGTACCAGGGCGAAATCGTGGGGCTGATCAAGGCAACGGCCATCGTCGGTTATATCGCCGTGCAGGACCTGACGAAGATGGGCGATATTGTGCGCAGCCGCACATACGAGGCGTTTTTCCCGTTGATCGCCATCACGATCATCTATTTCGCGCTGGAAGGGCTTTTCAGCTTTGCTGTCAGCCGCGTCCGCATCAGCGTGAATCCCCGGAAACGCAGCCGGGAGCGGATCCTGAAAGGGATCAGAACGTCCAAAGATTGATTCCCAGGTTTTCGTCCCTGCGCCGTGTGACCTCTCCGTCCAGGACGGTCACAAACATTTCGCAGGTAGCCCCGACCCGCATTTCCAGCACATGGCCGCCATGGATCCCGTGATCCTGATCCGCCAGCGCCGCATGGAGATGAATATACGGTTTCCCGTCCATCGCGGTGATGCTTCCGTTCAGGCTGATAATCTCCATAAATTCGTCAATCTGTTCCGGATAGTATTCTTTTTTCACCAGATCGTATACGCCGATTACAGCATGATCCGCCGCGCCGATTGCTTCGACCCGGCCCAGAAGGATATGCTTGTCTTCGCACACCTTTTTCAGGCTTTGAACGATGTCCTCGCCGAGGTCGATCCGGATCATCCAGGTGTTTCCAGACTGTTTATACTGCAAAACGATTCCCTCCATTCCTGTTTACCCGCGTCAGGTCAGTGACTGTGATTTACCCATTTTATTTTGCTTTCACATCCGCAGGAATTTTACCATAGATGCTTCGCTTTTTCCACCCGGGCTCCGCCGGGAAATCGGACGATCATGTGTTGTCCGTATTGTTTTTCTCATGTTTCACTGCGCGTTTTTGCCTTATCTGGCCAATAAACCGCACCAGATTATGCATTTTCAGAGAATAATACGCTTTGACTTTTCCGGGAAAAACTGTATACTGTATCCGTTCAAAGGCGAATGTCCGGTCAGGCCGTTCGCCTTTTCCATTCACGGAGGACCGGGATTCCTGAAAGCCCGGTCAGCCGACAGGATCTTCCGCTGTCTGATCATGCTTCATCACAGGAACATGATGGCAAATATATTGAAAAGGGGAACTGAACGATGAAAAAACTGATTGCCGCTCTGCTGACCATCCTGATGCTTGCCGGAGCCGCTGCCGCGTTCGCAGAGGATTACAGCTTCGGAACGGATACCGCTTTCCGGCCTTTCGAGTACACGGATGAAACCGGCACCCTGGTGGGTATCGACGTTGAAATCCTGGCCGCCATCGCGGAGGACCAGGGCTTCACCTATACCATTGAGCCCTTGGGCTGGGACGCTTCCATCGCTGCCTGCCAGGCCGGCCAGAAGGACGCCCTGATCGCCGGCGCTTCCATCACTGAAAAGCGGAAGGCGGAAGGCTGGATCTTCTCTGACGGATACTATAACGCAAACCAGAGCATGGCTGTGGCTGTCGGTTCGGACATTACGGGATTTGACGGCCTGAAGGGCCAGAGCGTCGCCGTGAAAACCGGTACGGAAAGCAAGAGCTACGCGGACAGCCTGGCGGAAACCTACGGCTTCACCGTCATGACCTTCGAAAGCTCTCCGGACATCTATCAGGCGGTCATCAGCGGTCAGTGCGTCGCCTGCTTTGACGATACACCGATCATGGCCGACTACATCAAATCCAACGGCGTTCCGCTGCAGCTGGTTCCCGGAACGGAAAGCGAAGGCGCGGACTACGGCATGGCCATCTTTGATCCGGCCAAGACGGAAATCATCGAAAAGTTCAACGCCGGCCTTGCAAACATCAAGGAAAACGGCAAGTATGACGAGATCCTGGCCAAGTACCTGGGCAATTGATGTTTTCACGCTTCGAAACCGGGAAAGAGGAAGAACCCTGAGGAGGGCTCTTCCTCCTTTTCGGTTCATCCTCCGGGAATTTTAAACGAAGGGAGCCGTTTTCTCCTTGATTGATCTTTTCAGCCGATACGGGCGGGTGCTGGTGACCGCCATGGGGCAGACGCTGCTGCTCGCGTTGTACGGCCTTTCCTTTGCCTGCGTCATCGGCCTGATTGTCGGCATTATGAGCGTCGTGAAAAACAAGGCCTGCCGCGGTTTCGCACTGGTGTTTGTCAACCTGATCCGCGGCGTCCCGATGATCGTACTGGCCTATTTTATTTTCTTCGGCGTTCCGTTCCTTTTCAACAATGTTCTGCATGTGGGGACCCGGGTGACCCTGACCGCGCTGCAGGCAGGCTCCATCTGCCTGGCCCTGAACTGCGGAGCGTACATGGCGGAGATCATCCGTGCCGGGATCCAGTCCGTGGATGTCGGGCAAATGGAAGCGGCGCGTTCCGTGGGCCTGCCTTACTGGCGCGCCATGCAGCGGGTCGTTCTGCCCCAGGCGATCCGGACCATGATTCCCAGCATTATTAATCAGTTCATTATTACCCTGAAGGACACATCCATCCTCTCGGTCATCGGTTTTCCGGAACTGGTGAATACGGCCAAGAATGTGGTGGCGGAAACCTTCCTCTCTTTCCAGACATGGGGAATCGTCGCCATCATGTACCTGATCGTCATCCTGCTGCTGCAATGGCTGGCAAAAGTGCTGGAGAGGAGGCTGAAGTATGAGTCAAAATAAGGTCAAAATCCAGGTGGACAACCTGACGAAAGACTTCGGCAAACTGCATGTTCTCCAAGGAGTCACCACAGAAGTCCATGAAGGGGAAGTCGTGGTGGTCATCGGCCCTTCCGGCAGCGGGAAATCCACCTTTCTCCGGTGCCTGAACAAGCTGGAGGAAGCGACGTCCGGCAGCATCATGATCGACGGACAGGAACTGACCGATCCGAAGACGGATATCAATCACCTGCGCGAACGGGTCGGCATGGTCTTTCAGCATTTTAACCTGTTCAACAATATGCCGGTTCTCCGCAACCTGATGCTGGCGCCTGTCGACCTGAAAAAATGCAGCAAAACGGAAGCAAAGGACAGGGCCATGGCGATGCTGAAGAGGGTCGGGCTGGAAGAGAAAGCCAATGCCTATCCCCGCGAACTTTCCGGCGGCCAGAAGCAGCGCGTCGCGATCGCCCGGTCCCTGTGCATGAAGCCGGATATTATGCTCTTCGACGAGCCGACTTCCGCGCTGGATCCCGAGATGGTGGGCGAGGTGCTGGACGTGATGAAGGAGCTGGCCCGGGACGGAATGACGATGGTCGTGGTGACCCACGAGATGGGATTTGCCCGGGAGGTGGCCCATCGCGTACTGTTCATGTCGGACGGACAGATCCTGGAGGAAGGAACTCCGGATGAGATTTTCCGTAATCCGCAGAATCCCCGCACAAGGGATTTCCTGAACAAGGTGCTTTAAAAACCAGCAGGAAAACCGCATAAGGCACTGACGACCCATTCTTTCCGGTCCCGCCGCGGACCGGAATTCTTTTATGTTTCATTCGAATACAGGATTGCGCCTTCTTTTCGTCGAAACATAACAGCATGTATTTTTGAATATGATACCTGCCGGATCGTTCAGATCCGGATGAACACGGGACCTTTTTCCGGGTCCCGCGGGATTTGTATCATTTGCAGCCTGAGCATGTGAGGAGTGGAAAAAGCCATGAAAAAAGCCATGAATCCGCAGAAGAGATACCTGGCGCTGCTGGCGGCGCTCTGTTTCGCCGTCCCGCTGTTTTCGCCGCTTTCGGCGCCGGCGGAACCGGCCCCTGTGGGCTATATGCCCGGCGTAACGGAAGAAATGACGAATCCGGCCTTCTGGTCTGACCTGACGGGCAATCCGGACGCGCTGCTGGCCACAGCGGAGGATATCGCCCGGATCAACGCGGCGGCCGAGGCGGGAAACGGCACGAACCGGCGCGATATGAAAAACCTGAAGGAAACCTATGACGGCATCGCGAAAAACGAGGCGCTGCAGAAGAGCACGCAGAGCGACGCGGAATATTACCTGGGCTGGGTCTGGGACCAGAACGGACACAAGATGACCCAGGAGGATTTCGACGTCATCAAAGCCAACTGCGTCGATCCCAACGCCGCGGAGGAAATGCCCGTACGCTGGGGGATTGCGGTGAACCGCACCGAGCTGATCACCTTCCCGTGGGACGGACAGATCCTGGACGATCCCGTCGACTTTGATTTCGATTACCAGCCTCTGGTCGGCATCCGGGTGAATGAGCCGGTGGCGGTTTATTCCACCTCCGCGGACGGGAAATTCTACCAGGTTTCCACCTCCTGCTGTACGGGCTGGGTACGGATGGAGGATATCGCCATCTGCAGGGACAAGGAGGAATGGCTGTCCGCCTGGGATATCCCCGCGGAAAAGCGGCTGGTTTTCTGGGGCGACAAAATGTACACCGATTACTCCAAAACCGCCGCGGAAACCACCTGCCGCCTGATCACCATGGGCACTGTGCTGGAGCGGATGGACGAGGCGGATCCGGACGCACTGGTGATCAATCGCCTGCCGCTGCACAACTATGCCGTATATCTGCCCATCCGGAACGAGGACGGCAGCTATGGCAAAACCCCGGCGCTGATCAACGCCCGGGAGCGGGTGAGTGAGGACTATCTTCCCCTGACCGCCCGGAACCTGGCGATGGTGGCACTGGCTTCCCTGGGCGACGCCTACGGATGGGGCGCGGGACTGAACAACGAGGACTGCACCAGCCTGGACCATTCCATTTTCTGCTGCTTCGGGCTGGACCTGCCCCGGAACGGCACCTGGCAGTGGCTCATGGATTTCCCCAAGGCGGATATTACGTATTACACCCTGGAAGAAAGGGAGGCGCTGCTGGACGCGCTGCCCATGGGTACATTGCTCAATTTCCCGGGCCATCAGATGATGTACCTGGGGAAATACGCCGGAAACTATTACGTGGTCAGCACCGTCAGCAGCATCATGAGCCCGTACAGCGGCAAGCGCCAGCGCACCCGCGACGTCCAGATCAATACGACGGATATCAAGCGGGCGAACGGAAAAACCTGGATACAGGCGCTGAACAAGGTGTATGTGCCGTGGCTGTACCTGAACGAAGGGGAGGAAGCGGCGCTGAGTGAACTGCCCGCCTATCACGAAGATACGGCGTACTGCCTGGAAAAGGGCCTGATGGACGCCTGGCCCAGCGGTTATTTCCTTCCGCTGCGCGGAGCGACTGTTGCCGAGGGCGTTCAGATGCTGTGGCGGATCGCCGGAAAACCGGAACCGGATATGAGCCAGGAAGGCTTTACGGACGTCGCCGGCGGTTCCGAAAATGAAAAAGCGGCGCTGTGGGCGAAACAGACGGGGGTATACGCGGGAATGGAAGGAAAGTTTCAGGCCGGCGCGAGCCTGACCTGGGAGGCCATCAGAGCCATGGCGGAAAGCCTGGTGCGGGAAGACGTCATCGGAGAGCATGCGGACGCGGCCATGACCCGGGCCGAACTGGCCGGTATCGCAAAGCCCGTCAGCGAAGCGTGGGCGGCGCGTCACCCGGAGATGCCTTCCGATCCTTTCGGAACAGCCAGCGCCAACTCGCCGTATTACGCCAAGCCCTGCAACGAGCGCCTGGCGTCCCTGCCGGAAGCCCTGATGAAGCTGGCGGAGGGCGGCTATTCCTGGGAATATGAATATGTCGCGGATAAACCCGCTTACGCGCTGACCCTGATGGATTACGCCAATATCTATTCCTTCATCCACACCCACGACCTGGACCCGGACACCCTTTGCGGAATCCTTTCGGACGCGGACCTCATGGTGCACCGCAAAGCGTTCACGGAGGAAGAAATCGACCTGCTGCTGGGCGACGATCAGGCGGCGGCCATGGCGCACTTTGCCTCCCCGTCCACCATTGTCATGGGTGAAAAAGGCTACAGCGAAAAGTGGATGTACGATCATACCATCGAGGAGTGGGAAGCGGAAGGTATCACGCCCGAAATGGTGATCTTCGTACAGGAGAATTACTACAATCCGCTCTTTACCCAAAAAGCCGCAAAGGCGTTCAGCCAGAAGCTGTATTATTTCACCGGCGTTCTGACTCCGGTCCGGCTGGGGCAGTGGAATCCCGGAGAGGTCAGGCCCGACGGTTCCGTGGCGGAGGACGGGGAAAATACCGGCGTGATGCTGGACGTGATTGAGTTCTGCCAGTATCCGGATTATCCCACCGGCTGCGAAAGCGTATCGCTGTATATGCTGCTGAATTATTACGGCCTGGACGTGACGGTGGACCAGATTTACGACCTGCTGCCCATGGGCGCGCAACCCTATGACGACGAGGCGGGCGTACGCCACGGCGCGAACCCGGAGAGGGAATTCGTGGGCGATCCCCGGAGCGAGTATTCCTACGGCGTCTTTAACGAGCCCATCGCTCAGGTGGCGGAGCAGTTCATGCCGGGTGCCGCAACCAAAGCCGGCGCGGCCATCGACGAGATCAAAGCCATTCTGGACACCGGAAACCCGGTGCTGGCCTGGTATGTTTCCGCGCCGATGCGGGATATCATGTACCGCTGGAGCTGGCTGGACGAAAATGGCGAGACGGTACACTGGCCCGGCGGAGAACATGCGGTCGTCATCTGCGGCTATGACGAAAACTCCATCACCTACCGCGATCCCAACGCGGGCACGACGGTGGTGATCGACACGGACACCTTCCTGAAGAGCTTCAACGAACTGGGCGGGCGGATCGTCTACTACACCGTTCAGCATTAAGGCATCCGGACGCGGCCTTTGGCAGCTGGGAAGGCTCCGGGTTCTGATAAAAACGCCCTCCCGGACGATGGATATTCACGTCTTGACCTCAAGTCCACTCTAAGGCGTAGAATACGACCATACCGTGTATGAAGGGAGAAATCAGATGGAAAAGAAGCTGAAGGTCCTCATGCTCAACGGCAGCCCGCGGAAGAACGGGAACATCGCCCTGGCTTTCCGGGAAATGGAGCAGGCGTTCGCGGAAAACGGCATTGAGACGGAGAATATCCTCCTCGGCCGGGAAGTGATCCGCGGCTGCATCGCCTGCGAAACCTGCCGGAAGAACAGGAAATGCGTCTTTGACGATATCGTCAACGAACTGGCGGTAAAGTTCGAGGCCGCGGACGGGCTGGTCATCGGTTCTCCGGTTTATTACGGCTCCGCCAACGGCACGCTGATGTCCGCGCTGCAGCGGCTGTTCTACAGCACTTCTTTCGACAAGAGCCTGAAGGTCGGCGCCAGCGTGGTCAGCGCCCGCCGTTCCGGCTGCACAGCCACCTTTGACGAGCTGAACAAGTTCTTCACCCTGGCGAACATGCCGGTGGCCACCAGCCAGTACTGGAACAATATCTACGGCTGGGAGCCCGGAGAGGGCGAGGCGGACGCGGAAGGCCGCCAGGTCATGCGTACGCTGGCCCGGAACATGGCTTTCCTGATGAAGAGCATCGCCATGGGCAAAAAAGAAATCGGCACGCCTCTGCCGGAGGAGCCCCGCGTCTGGACCAATTTTACCCGATAACGGAAGGAGAAAAAACATGAAAACAATCAATGTCGTCAGCGGCCCGCAGAACGCCTCGGCCGTCATCCTGGGCTGCATGCGCATGCCCGCCCTGTCCGTGGAAAAGGCGGCGGAGATGATCCGCGCCGCGGCGGAGGAGGGCGTCAACTTTTTCGATCACGCCACCTGCTACGGCGACGGCGAGGCGGAGACCCGCTTCGGCGACGCGTTCCCGCTGACCGGCCTGAAGCGGGAGGATGTGTACATCCAGAGCAAGTGCGGCCTGCACTTTGAGCGGAAGGAATTCGACTGGAGTAAAGAAGACATCCTCGAAAGCGCGGAGGGAAGCCTGAAGCGGCTGAAGACGGATTACCTGGACGTGCTGCTGCTTCACCGGCCGGACCTGCTGTTCGATCCGGAGGAAGTGGCCGAAGCCTTTGACAAGCTAGAAAAAGACGGCAAGGTAAAGTATTTCGGCGTCAGCAACGTGAGCCCGGGCCAGCTGGAACTGCTGAAAAAGTATGTCAGGCAGCCCCTGGTGTTCAACCAGCTCCAGTTTTCCCTGGACCAAACCCAGCTGATCGACAACGGCCTGTATGTCAACAACCTGACCACGGACCGTTCCACAGACCGCGACAACGGCCTGATGGACTACTGCCGACTGCACGACATCACGATTCAGGCCTGGTCGCCGCTGCAGTTCGGTATGTTCAAAGGCTGCTTTGTGGACCATCCGGACTTCCCGGAACTGAACAGGGTCCTGGGCGAACTGGGCGAAAAATACGGCGTGCCGAAGACTGCCGTCGCCATCGCCTGGATTCTCCGCCATCCGGCAAAGATGCAGGCTATCGCGGGCACTATGAACCCGGCACACCTGCGTGACATCTGCGCCGCTACAAAAGTGGATATGTCCCATAACGAGTGGTGGCGGCTCTACCTCGCCTCCGGCAAATTCCTTCCGTAAGAAGGAATGCAGGACGTGGCAGGAATCAGGGATTCCTGCCGGTCCTGTGCCTGTTTATTTGCCGCGCGCCAGTTTCCCCATGACCGTATCCGCGGTTTCCGGGGGGGGTGACGTCCAGTACGTTGGAACAAAACAGGCCGTCCTATACAGGGGGCGCGCGATGGCGATCCCGCGTTCAGGATATGAGGAAGGCAACTGCAGGATGACTATGGAGGCAGACGGCATCGGAACGGCGGAAGAAAGCTTTCAGTTCCGTCATGAATGAGTAAAGCGCATTCTCACAGCAGAAACTGATCAAACCCTGTCGTTTCCAGAATCTCTCTGACAGTATCATTTACGCCTGTCAGTTTGAATTTTCCTTTATCGTCCAATGCCTTATACATCATCAGAAAAACGCGCAGGCCCGCAGAGGAGATATATTGCATCCCGGAACAATCAATTTCAACGGCGGATATTTCATGGTCCGCTTTCGCTGCTTCCCATACTTTCAAAAGTTCCGGCGCTGTGATCGTATCCATTCTGCCCCGCAGGGATACGGCAAACGTCTTGTTGTCCTTCAGCTCATAGTTTAACCCGAATGCCTGCGTTTCCTGTTTATTCTCCCGCTGCTTCCGATCCTCATCCAGTGTGATTTTCCAATAGAAGCATTTCCCCATTGCGGACCTGAAGACTGTGACCTGCTCCGGCGTGAGTTTCCGGCAGGCGTTCAGCTCAGGCATGTTCTCTGCCAGATTGATCCGCTCTGCCTTCAGCCCATGCTGATGCAGCAATGCCAGCGATCTCTCCAACGACTCCCGGATGTTATCCGGACGGACAATGAATGAATTCGTCAGGTCAATCACATCCGATTGCCCCGTCGCGGTTCTTCTGGTTTCCTCCAGTTTGCTGATCGCCTGATTACCAAGCACAGACTGAAATGTCAGGAAAAACTGAAGGATAAACTCCGGGTCAGGAGTGATCCAGCACCCGCCGTGCCTTTCAAGCAGATAACGTATATTGGTAATAACGGATGATGCTTCACTCTCGGTAAAATACATCATCATGCCTTCCGTGGAAATACAGACAGGGCCGTCCACCGCATTCAGCGCGGCAGTCAGCGATTCAAGGTTTGTGGCGTCAACGCCATGAATCTGTATCCGTTCCGGATGCGATGCCCGGGAAAGAAGAATCGGTGCCACCTCCTGGGCCACAATCGGAAGATCAAGCCCGACAAAACTCAGGCCTTTTTCGGTCATGTACAGCGCCTTGGGCGTGTAACCGCAGGGAAGATCCACATTCGTCCGGATACCGGTTCCCTCGATCAAACGGCACATGGTCCGGTATTTTGCCTCGACCACAAGCTCGTTTCCCAGCTTCATTTCGTCATCCGCCATGCCGAAGTCCGCACTCTTCAGATTGAGATCCTGAGCAATTTCCTCCGCACCGGGAATCCCTGCATCAGCCATCAGACACACGGCCGTTTTCGCCGTCCAAAAGACCGGGTTGACCATAGCGCGGTAATCCATTCCATTTGTGCGATCCGAGCCCTTCATTGAATTCATAGTCATACCACCTTCCATCAGGAATAATACACCTTTTATTTCTTTCCGGGATCCCCCAATTCGGTTCCGTTTTCATGGCCGCGCCGGGCAATCGGAGCAGGCAGGAGGTTGAAGCAGAAGGCGACTCCTTCGCCTGCTTTTTCGGATTCAGTCAGAAGACCAGCTGGGTCAGAAGTATATAGGCAACTGCATGGAGCCGGCGAAGATAAACAGGCTCATGGCCAGAGCCCACAAAAAACCATATCCGGCATTGTGCGCGAGAATGCCAAATCCGATTCCGAGAATGATATACCCGGCCATGACGGGCAGGGATTTGACAAAAGCGGCTTATACGGTTTTCATCGCTTTTTCTCCACTCAGTTGCTTGAGGCTGCGCAGCGCAGTCAGTGTGTGTATCCCCAGGAGCCACTCTAAGTCAAGCATTTGTGATGTATATATTGACTTCGAGTAATCTTTAAGGATTAAGATGATGACAAACGATAGAAACAGAGCCTGCCGGGCAGAACCTGCGTCATTCAGCAGCCGCACAGGAATACAGGCGGGCGTATTTCCGGATCAATGGAGGACAGGCTGATGAAAAGGATCATGGAAGAAGTCATGGTTGAAAAGGTGCCGGACAGTTCGGCTGTTCTCTGGTGGCTTGGACAGATGGGCATGCTGGTCAAAATGGGGGAGACGGTTCTCTGTATTGATTACTTTGCTGCCGACCTGCCCGGGAGACAGGTTCTTCCGCCGATTCCCGCGGAGGAGATGGGGGAGGTCAACATTTTCCTCGGGACACATAACCATATTGATCATATTGATCACCCGGCCTGGCGAACCTGGGCTTCAGTCTGCCCCGATGCAAAGTTCGTTTTTCCCAGGCTTCATCAGACGGAAATCCTGGCGGATGGAATTGCCGCGGACAGATGCGTCGGGATGAACGACGGCGAGTGTGTCCGGATCGGCGATGTTACTGTGCATGCGATCGCGGCATCGCACGAATTTCTGGATCCTGATCCGGTATCCGGTCTATATCCATGCCTGCAGTATGTGATCGAGGGAAATGGCGTCCGCATCTACCATGCGGGCGATACGGTCCGGTATGAGGGCATGCTGCCGAAACTGAAGGACTTTGGACCGATTGACGCGGCACTCCTGCCAATCAACGGAAGGGATGCGGAACGGTATCGCCGGAACTGTATCGGCAATATGACATACCAGGAAGCGGCGGACCTGGCAGGAGAATTGCAGCCGGGACTGACGATTCCGGGGCACTGGGACATGTTTGCGGACAATCCGGGAGATCCCAAAGCTTTTGTCGATTATCTGGATGTCAAGTACGGCGGCAGAATCAGGGCAGTCCAACCCTCATTGCTCACACCGGTAAGGATCGCACATCATCAGTAAAAAACGAACTACTGATACAGCGGCACGTTCATTCGGTTACAGCGACGGTTCAGCGACAATATAAAACAGGATTATTTCAATACGTAGATTTGAGCTTGTCGCAGAGTACGACAGACTGTAAAAATACTTTTAAATGTATTTTTTTGAAACAAATCTGAGCAAATCCGCCTGTACCGTGTTGCACCTCTGTTGCACTTCGTTTATATAATACTATATAGATTGACACTGGTGACAGGTACAATGTTCCTGCTGCCTGTAATATGCCTGTACAGCAATTGCACAAACTCCAAACATACTCTGATTTCGGATACTTTTCAGTATTTCGGATTTCTCTTCCGTGGCATAATCAGCCATCGTTGTTGCGACTTCTTTTTCATTCTCGTTCATGGTCTCGCTTTTCCTTTCTCCATTGATGAGTTCTGGGATGGTTACCTC
>JAILIE010000020.1 GCA_024695415.1 Clostridiales bacterium
CTGCTTTCCCATACCTGTATTTTTGTACCTGCTCTGAGCTTGGAACCGTTATCTTCCTCAACGTCCAGACACATTTTTGTACCTTTTTGTTTGATGGTATAAAACCCATTGCTGTATGAGATTGTCCAGATATCATTAATAGAGATATTGTTCTTATCAAGCGCCCAAAGTGTTACTTTTGTGCCGCTTTTTGCCGGTTTGTCTGTTCCATAGATGTCCAGGAAAAATGACTTGTTAGCTGTCGGGACGATCAAATAATCTCCATCAGGAAGCGTCCGTGTGGGTTTGTTTTGCATTTCCGATCCGGATAACCCAGGAACGGTGGCGGTGACCTCCACACAAGTTTTGTTTCCGGCGTTATCGAAAGCATAAATATGAGTGATATATTTACAGTCACGTTCGTTATTGTGATCACTAACATTGACACGGAATGTTGCAACACCGTTGCTTAAAGATCCTACTGGCCACGGATTAGCCAGGTCGTCCTGGCCGTTCTGTTCCGTCCAGGTGGGGAACTCAACGCGCTGAACGCCTTTATTATCTGATACTTTACAGGTTACAGTGTAGCCGGAGGATGAGATGTCGGAGATACGGGCGTTGGTGATTTTGGGCTGTTCTGTATCGCCGTCAATCGAGTAAGAAGAGACGTACCAGTAACTAAATATATTGTTTAAGGCATTTGCCTGACCGGAAAACAAGGTGCCGATTCTAGAACTGCCAAGTGTCATCCGCGTTGCATTTAACGGATCTGCACAATACAACGTGTCCCCTTCATAATCGGTCAGGAGAACAGCATGAGAATGATACCAATCCTTATGTCCCGCATAAGCATATAAAACGATGCCTTCCGGATGCTGATCCAGCAGCGATTTGACTGTTTCCAAGGCAATGGAACCCGGAGTGTCATAATACCAGGATCCGAGGACAACCTGATTAACAACGACTTTGTTGTTTCCCCAGGAATATGTGAACTGGCCGTTCAAGCCATTGCTGCCCCATCCGACCGGCTCGACACTGCTCTCTGTAATTGCAGAATATGAAGCACCGCTCAGATAAGCTCTTGACCGAATCATCATCGTTGCGGAAGCAAGTGTACAGGTCAGATCTCCCGCCTGAACTATGAATACTCCGGAAGGAAGAGATGTCTGAGCCAAACCACTGGATGAACCGCAAATCAGCGCGATGACTAGGATCAGGACAAATAAGTGTCTGATCCACTTGAAACAGGAATGACTATTTAGGAAAATGTTCTGAACCGTTTTCTCTGTATTCATTATGGAAGCCTCCGTTCATCAGAAGTGGAAATCGTTTATCGTCAACAATTGTGTCTGTCTGTATATCCAGCAGGCGAAAAACCAGTTGGGAACGGCTTCGCAATTTCTTGTCTTTCGAAATTACGAAGAGTGCAACGCGGGTTTTGCTTCGTCAACAAAACAACGTGAAAGAAAAAGACATTCTTCCAAATATTTCCCTCTGCAGACAAATTTATCATATGCGTAACAGAGTTACAAGGAGTCGGGGAGTCATTTGAAAAAGGCGTAACAGAATATTCATGCATAATCAACAAACAGTAAGCAGTTGTTGACAGAACCGGCGGGAAGTTCTTCAGTTTACCGGGTTTTGGAATTCCCGGAAATCATATATAATAGGCGGAGCGAAATAGAACCCCGCAGGGAAGGAAAGGAAGAACAAGATGCGGCATGAAGTGATCACACTGCCTGAAACGGGCGTGGAGCTGGAGACCTATCTGACGGATAACCGGGCGGTGGAGCCGCAGCGGCGGAAACCGCTGGTTCTGATTTTCCCGGGCGGAGCATACGCCTGGCGAAGCGACCGGGAGGCGGAGCCTGTGGCGCTGCGGCTGCAGCCGCTGGGAATCCAGGCGGTGGTGGTCCGGTATTCTGTGGCGCCGGCGCGCTATCCGAAGGCCCTGGAGGAAGCCGCGGAAGCGGTGGCCTACGCAAGGGAGCACGCGGAGGAGTGGCTCTGCGATCCGCACCGGATCGCTGTGCTGGGATTCTCCGCCGGCGGGCACGCGGCGGCGCATATCGGCCTGAAGTGGGATCGGATGCCGCAGGGAAAAGCATGCAGGCCGGACGCGATGATCCTGGCCTACCCGGTCATTTCCTCCGGAGAATACGCGCACCGGGAATCCATCCAAAACCTGCTGGGCGAACAGTATGAGACGCTGAAGGATGAAATGTCGCTGGAAAACTTCGTGACGGACGATACGCCGCCCACGTTCCTGTGGCATACCCGGGAGGACGGAAGCGTTCCGCCGGAAAACAGCCTGCTGCTGGCGTCCGGGCTCTGCCGGCACGGGATCGCCTTTGAGCTGCATATCTGGCAGCACGGCGGCCACGGCATGTCCCTGAGCAACGACCAGGTTTATCCGCCGGACGAGCCCAATATCCGGCCGGAGTGCCAGGAATGGATCGATATGGCGGCCCGGTGGCTGAAGGAACTGTAAGCGGGAGGGAAAAAAGGGAATGGCCGAAGCGAACGTCCGGGTTCGGGTGATCCGGAGCCGTCGGAAGACGGCCGCGATCCAGATCGCCTCACCGGACGAAATCATCGTTCGGGCGCCGCTGCATATGCCGGAAAGGGAAATCCGGAAGCTGCTGGACCAGCAGCGGACGTGGATCGACAACCACCTGGCCAAAGCGGCGCAGCGGGAAGCGGAAAAGCAGGCGCAGCCGCGGTTTAGCAGAGAGGAGATCAACGCGCTGGCAGACCGGGCGATGCGGGAACTCCCACCCCGCGTGCAGGCGCGCGCCGCGCAGATCGGCGTCCGGTACGGGCGGATCACCATCCGGAACCAGAAGACGCGGTGGGGAAGCTGTTCGTCCAAAGGGAACCTGAACTTCAACTGCATGCTGATGCTATGCCCGGACGAGATCGTCGATTACGTGATCGTGCACGAGCTGTGCCACCGGAAGGAACTGAACCACTCCCCGCGGTTCTGGGCTGCGGTGGAATCTGTTCTGCCGGATTACAAAAACAGGCGGAAATGGCTGAAGGATCACGGTCCGGCCATTCTCGCCCGTATGACGGGGTAAAAGGGAACAAAAGGGTCGTTCCTTCGTTCCCAAAAGGGTCGTCCCTTCGCTCCCTTTCGTTCCCTTGACAAAAGGGGAAGAAGCGGATATTCTATGTCCAGAACGAAGAAAGGACGGGTTTGAGCGACTGATGAGGAAGAGCAACTGACATCCGGCACCTTGACTTCCCTGATTTTCGGAATCCGGGAAGCGTATTCAGGCTGCCGTTTGGAGGTTGCGTTTCGCGAAAACCAAACGTCTTTTTCCTGTTTGTTCGCAAGATGCTCCTCCGCGGCGTGAGAGGAGTTTTTTATATGGCAAAATGCATACTGGAAGCGAATGACCTGCTTTTATTCTTCGGAGACCGCCGGGTGCTGGATATTGAGCACCTGGCGGTATACAGCGGCGACCGGATCGGACTGATCGGTGAAAACGGCATGGGGAAGACCACGCTGATGCGCGTGCTTTCCGGGGAACTGGCTCCGGATTCCGGAACGGTCCGCCGTATGTCGCCCTCCGCGATGATCCACCAGCAGGGGGACGCGGACGCGGGAGACGACGCGGAAACCCGGGCCCAGTTCCAGGCGCGGGAAACCCGGGAGGGCCTGTCCGGCGGGGAAATGACCCGGAACCGGATCGCCGGCGCGCTGTCAGCGCAGCCGGGCCTGCTGCTGGCGGACGAACCGACCACCGACCTGGACCAGGAGGGACTGGCGCTGCTGCGCAAAAAGCTGAGCACTTTCCCGGGAGCCGTGCTGCTGGTTTCCCACGACCGGGCACTGCTGCGGCAGATCTGCACCCGGATCTGGTACCTGGAAGACGGAAAGGTCACCGATTTTCCCGGCGGCTACGACGCCTATATTACGGAGCGTGAGCGGCAGCGGGATCGCGCGGCGTTTGAATACGACCAATATAAAAGTGAACAGAAACGCCTGAAGGAATCCGCCCAGAAGATGGCCGAGCGCGCCACGCAGGTGAAAAAGGCGCCGGGCCGGATGGGCAACGGCGAGGCGAGGCTCCACAAGCGGGAATGGACGGATGCCGTGCTGCAGATCAGCCATGCCAAGCGCACCCTCCAGAACCGCATGGAACACATGGAGGTTAAGGAGAAACCGCGGGCGATGCCGGAGATTAAGATGCGGCTCGGCGTGACGCACCCGGTGGAAGCGAAGAACGTGCTGGAATTCCGCTGCGCGTTCATGCAGGCCGGCGGGAAGACGCTGCTGAAGGAGGCCTCGATGGCGCTGCCGACAGGCAGCCGGACAGCGATCACAGGGCCGAACGGATGCGGGAAGACCACCCTGCTGCGGATCCTGACCGGGCAGGAGGGCGATGCCGTTCAGTTCCGGGGGAGTGCCCGGTTCAATCCTGCCGCGCGGATCGGATGGTTCGACCAGCATCACGAAAGCACGCTGGACCTGGGCAAGTCCGTCCTGGAAAACATCATGCGCGAATCCGTGCATCCGGAGCATTTCGCCAGAACGGTCATGGCCTGCCTGGGGATCCGGGGAGACGACGTATACAAGCCGCTGAACCTGCTTTCCGGCGGGGAACGGGCGAAAACAGCGCTGGGGAAGCTGCTCCTGATGGACTGCAACACGCTGCTGCTGGACGAGCCGACGAACCACCTGGACCTGTTCACGATGGAAGAGCTTGAAAAGCTGCTGGCCGGATACGGCGGCACCCTGCTTTTCGTGAGCCATGACGAGGAGTTCATCCGGAAGACCGCCACGCGGGTCGTCCGCTTCGAAAACGCTGCCCTGAAGGCCTACGAAGGCGGATGGGAGGAAATGGCGGCCCCGAAGAAGCAGGAAAAGTCGGAAGAGGACCGGAAGCTGGAGATCAGCCGGCTGGAGATGCAGCAGGCGATCCTGTCCGCGCGTTTGTCCGCCCCGAAGAAAGGGGACCATCCGGATGAGCTGCAGGCGGAGTACATGCGCCTGGCCGAGGAAATCCGGGCGCTGAAGCAGAAGGGATGAAGGGAAAAGAGGCCCGGAAATCGAATAAGTAATCATCAAGATTGGACAGGAGACAGGCCGTGACGTACACCGTGATTTCCTACAGGATGACCCGTACCGGCGTATGGGGCTACTCCTTTTATCACGAAAATGACGGCCTGGGGATTGTGAACAGCGATATCGGACCGGTCTCCACCGTGCGGGTGCAGGGCCGGTCCGTTCAGTGGTACAGCCAGTTCAACATCGACACGAATATCCTGCCCGGTGTCAGCCGGAAAATCAAGGACAACCGGACGGGCCGGGAAATCTACCGGATCATCTACTGGGGGCCCGGCCTGTATGAGTTTGCGGTCGGCGACCGGACAACATCGCTGTTCGTGGAGGAACGGAAGGGCATGTATTTGTTCGGAACCCAGGGGATGCCCGTGGCCGCCATGACGGAGCGGATCAGCCCGGAGGAAGCCGGGGAACTGAAGGAAGGGGAAGGCGAACCGTATTTCCGGACGACGTTCTTTGACGAGATACCCGGGGAAGGAGACCTGATGCTGGTGCTGTCCTTCCCGGCGATGCGGTTTTATTAATCAGGCAGGAAGTAGGAGGTAGGAGGTAGGAGGTTTAGCTGCCTTCAGCTGCAGAACAGATCATAGCGTTGCTTGTAAACTGTTACCCGAAACAAGTTTCGGACAGTTCATCATCGCTGTGTTCAGGATGATACCGGGGCAGCCAGCATGGATTGGGAAGCCGGGATAATGGGAATACAGATATTGGTTTCGGGGAAGTATAGAAAATGAATTATCTGGTCACAGGGGCGAACGGCGGCATGGGCCGGGCAATCTGCCGGGCGCTGACAGACGCGGGGCACCGGGTATGGGGAATCGACCGGGCAGTATCGGAGGAAGATATCGCCTGGCAATGCTTCCGGGCGGATGTTACCGATATGGGAGCCCTGGAAGCGATGACGGAGACGATCCGGCAGGAGGCGGGGCAACTGGACGGCATCGTCCACGCCGCCGGCGTCTATGACCTGGACTCGCTGGTGGAAATCCCGGAGGAACGTTTCCTTCGGGATTTTGACGTAAACCTTTTCGGTATATACCGCGTGAACAGGGTGTTCCTGCCCCTGCTCGCGCCCGGCGGGCGGATCGTGATGATCTCCAGCGAACTGGGACCACTCCGGCCGCTGCCGTTTACCGGGATTTACGCGATAACCAAAGGCGCTGTGGAGAAGTACGCGTACTCCCTGCGAATGGAACTGCAGGTGCTGGACCATCCGGTGATCGTGATCCGGCCCGGCGCGGTGGATACCGGGATGCTGCCGGCTTCGCAGCAGTGCCTGGACCGGTTCTGTGAAGAGACGAAGCTGTACAGGGTCAGCGCGGAACGCTTCCGGAACATCGTCGGAAGGGTGGAAGCGAAGCGGGTGCCGCCGGAGAAGGTGGCGGAGAAGGTCCGCAAAACCCTGGAAACCAAAAAACCCCGGATGACCTATTCGCTGAACCGGTCGCCGCTGCTCAGGCTGTTCAACCTGCTGCCGGACCGGGCCCAGCTGAAGATCATCCGGAAGGTGATAACCTGACCGGATCGGAAAACAGAACCATCCCCTTGTCAGAAAAAAACGGCGGAGACAGACCGGCTGTCTCCGCCGCAGGTATTTTGGGGGTTATACCACGATGAACTGGGCCAGGATGGAGAGCATCAGGCTGGCCAGCAGGAGAATGATGGCGCCGCCCAGACGGGAGGAGATCTGCGCGAAGGGCATGAGCTCCATGCGCTTCGCGGCGGAGAGCACCGCCACGTCGCCCGTGCCGCCCATGTTGGACATGCACAGGCCCGCGGTAACGCCGGATTCGAAGGGATAGAAGCCCACGAGTTTGCCGACGAGCGCTGCGCCGACGAAGGCACCGATGCAGGTGGCCGCGCACAGCAGCAGATAGGTGATCGAGAAACTCGAGATGACTGTGCCGATTTCCAGGTAGCAGACGCCGATACCGAGCAGCAGCACGTTCGTCAGGTTCTTCATGATGAACTGGAACCACTGATAGCACGCGATCTCGATCCGCTCCGGTACGATATTCGTGATCTTGCAGACCGCCACGGTGATGATCATCCAGGCATAGGCATGGATCGTGATTCCGGTATTCAGGGCGTTCCACCCGCCCTGGAAGATATAGCCGATGGCGAAGAACGCGCCGGATACCAGCAGGCCGATTCCCAGGTTCGGCAGGGTGATCTTATCCCGCTTCGCCTGCATTTCGGGGCTGATTTCCAGTTCCCTGGGATCCATCGATCCCGCCTGCATCAGCTGACCGTTGCCGTTCATCTTGCCCTTGATGACCTTGACCAGGATGCCCGCCAGCACGATCGAAACCGCGTTGCCGATGGCGACGGCCGGCGTCATGACGGACAGCGCCTGGGCGGCAGTCATCGAGCCGCTGGCGTCAAAGATCTTGGACAGCGGCGAGGCCCCGGCGCCCATGCCGCCGCCCATAATGGGCAAGGCGATCAGGAGCAAAGCTTTCATAATATCGTAGCCCATGATCAGCGCGACGCCGCAGCACAGCGCGAAGGCGCAGATCAGGCCGCCGAAGATGGCCGGGAAGTACCGGGCCGCGGCTTTCAGCAGGAGCTTCCGGTTCATGCCGAGAATGGAACCGGTGATCAGCGCGGCGATATACCAATCCAGGAAGCCGCCGGTGGTCTTGAAGAATTTTCCGATATTGCTGACCAGGTCGAGATCGCCGAAGGGCAAGAACATGTTCCAGCCTTTGGCGCCGACATACTGTTTGGTCAGTTCGTCGCCGGCCGCGAAGTCCATCGCTTCGGCCGGGTGGTTCTCCGGAATGACCTTCACGCTCTGGATCGCCTTGTCCTCACCGAAGACCACGATCACCTTGACCGGTTCATCGTTATAGCCTTCGACGATTTCAATGTTTTCCTTCCCGGCCGCCCGTTTGGAAGAGGCGCCGGACAGGACCGTCTTGACCGCGCCGTTGACGGCGGTGGTCAGCGTCGAGACCGGATCCTTCTTCTTGTCGGATTTCTCCACACCGGCATAGCGGCCGAGGAACTCCTCACTGGTGATCAGCTCAACCGCGTTTTCCTGCATGTTCTCCGGAACGATCTCCAGGGAACCCAGTTTGACGGTTCCCTTTTCTTTATCCACCTTGACGGTGATCTTCGCGCTGACCGACGGCAGCGCGGACTCATCCGTGTCGTCTGCCTTTTCCGCGGCAGCGGTGGTCTCGAAGACCTGGTCCGCGGCAATTTCACCCTTCAGCAGGGCGTCTTTCTGTTTGACGAGGACATCGTCCACCGCCTGGTCCACCAGGGTAATGGCCTGCTTGACTTCCGGCGCGCGGACAACCTTGGCGGCCGGCGCGTTGAAGGCCGGAATCAGGTTAAAGTAGACGAGAAGGGCGGAACCGAAAATCACGACGATCGCGCCGCCGCCCAGGTAGCTTTTGATAATCGGCGTATGGTTGCCGATCCAGGCCAGGATTTCACCGATCACGATCATGAACAGGAAACATCCGGCCATGCCTTCCGGCAGGACACCCAGGTAGGTGGCGATCAGCGCCACCACGGTAACGATGGCAAAGACCGGCCAGGGGAGGTTAAACAGGGTCAGGGGTTTTTTTTCCTTGGCTTGTTTCTCCGCAGAGCTCATAAATTATCCTCCCATCTTTTATATACCGGCGGAATCTTACAGCCGGGCGACGCCGCTGTCCCTCGCGGCCTGGGCAACTGCCTTCGCGACCGCCGGGCCGACCCGGGAATCGAAGGCGGCGGGCAGGATATACTTGTCGTTCAGTTCGTCCGCGGCCACCAGGTCCGCCAGGGCATGGGACGCCGCGAGCTTCATGGGCTGGTTGATGTCCTTCGCCCGGACGTCCAGCGCGCCGCGGAACAGGCCGGGGAAGACCAGCACGTTGTTGATCTGGTTCGGATGGTCGCTCCGCCCGGTGCCGACCACGGCGGCGCCGGCTTCCAGCGCGTCATCCGGCTCGATTTCCGGGGTGGGGTTGGCCATGGGAAACACGATGGGACCTTCCGCCATGGACTGGATCATTTCCTTGCTGACGATGTGCGGGGCGCTGACGCCGATGAACACATCCGCGCCTTTCAGCGCGTCCGCCAGCTTGCCGGAGAACTTCTCCGGGTTGGTGATGGCGGCCATCTCCGCCTGGGCAGGATTCATGTCCGCACCTTCGCACAGGATACCGCAGCGGTCCACCATCTTCAGGTGCTTCACGCCCAGGTCCATGATGTGGCGGCCGATGGCGATTCCGGCGCTGCCGGCGCCGTTGATGACGACCTTCACTTCGCCGATATTCTTTTTCACCACGCGCAGTGCGTTGATCATTGCGGCGCCGACGACGATGGCGGTGCCGTGCTGGTCGTCATGGAAGATCGGGATATCGCAGATTTCCTTGAGGCGGCGCTCGATCTCAAAGCAGCGGGGTGCGGCGATGTCCTCCAGGTTGATGCCGCCGAAGCTGCCGGAAATCAGGTAGATGGTGCGGACGATTTCGTCCACGTCCTTGGAGCGGATACAGATCGGGAACGCGTCCACGTCTCCGAAGGCCTTGAACAGGGCACATTTGCCCTCCATGACCGGCATGCCGGCCTCCGGACCGATGTCGCCGAGGCCGAGGACAGCCGTGCCGTCGGTGATGACGGCAACCAGATTACTCCGTCGGGTCAGCGTAAAGGATTTGTCGTAGTCCTTCTGGATTTCCAGGCAGGGCTGTGCGACGCCGGGCGTGTAGGCAAGGGACAGATCGTCCTTGCTTTTTACAGGAACACGGGAAATGACCTCAATTTTCCCCTGCCATTCGCCATGCAGGCGCAGGGATTCCTCGGCATAATTCAACGGGGTTCCCTCCTTAATGTGTGAGATTATTGCTGGATTCATTATAGATGGAAAAAACGGAAAAAACAATACCAAAACCGGCAAATATTGGAATATTGGAATTTCCTTGATGAAAAAGCAATCCACAGATATAATAATACAAAAGGAAGAGAGGTGACACCGGATGTGGGAGAGCTTTATGGTCGCCTTCAACGCGGTGGCGCCTTTCCTGATCCTGCTGGGAATCGGCTTCGCCGCGGTGCGGATGAAGCTGACGGACCGGCCGTTCATGGACCGGCTGAACGCCCTGAATTACAAAATATTCTTTCCCTTCCTGATGTTCAATAACGTGTACAGCGCGAAGCCGGAAAACATGCCGTCCGTGAAGCTGATGCTGACCGGCGCGTTGTCGGTGACGCTGCTGGTGGCACTGCTGGTGCTCATCGTGCCGCGAATTGTGAAAGAAAACCCGCGGCGGGGCGTCATCATCCAGGGAATCTTCCGCAGCAATTTCATCATCTACGGCATCCCACTGACCACCTATGTTTTCGGGACAGAGAAATCCTCCGTGTGCGGCATGATGATCATGATCATGGTATCGCTGTTCAACGTGGCGGCGGTGATCGTGCTGGAGATGTTCCGGGAAGGCGGGAAGATCAGGCCGAAGGCGCTGCTGCTGGGCATCGTCAAAAACCCGCTGCTGCAGGGCTGCGTGGTGGGGCTTTTGTTCTACGCGTTCCAGATCCGCCTGCCGTCGTTTATCGCGACGCCGGTATCTTCGCTGGCGAGCCTGGCCACGACGCTGGCCCTGGTGGTGCTCGGCGCGAACCTGAAGTTTGACGAGCTGCGGCGGAACGCGCGGACCGTCAGCATCGTGCTGGTGATCCGCCTGATCCTGCTGCCGCTGGTGATGGTGCCCTTCGCGTACCTGATCGGCCTGCGGGGTGTGGAGCTGTTCCTGATCCTGATGATCTTCGGGACGCCGGTGGCGACCTCCTCCTATCCCATGGCCCAGAACCTGGGCGGGGACGGGCCGCTGGCCGGGCAGCTGGTGTTCGTCAGCACCGTGGCGTCCCTGGGCACGATATTCCTGTTCATCTTTACCATGTCCCGGCTGGGACTGCTTGTGTAATACAGGAGGGATTCCGTGAAGAAATTCAAAGGCCTGATCATCGGAGGAATTCAGAACAAGATATTCAACCTGATCCTGTTCACCGTGATCCTGCTTGTGGGCGCGAGCACGGCGGTCTTCCTGTACCACAACCATATGCTGTCCGACCTGGTTTCCGAATCCGGCGCGAAGCAGCAGAAAGCGATCGGGGAGGTTACCTCCGAGGTGCTGGACCAGACGATCACCGTTACGCTGGGGAGATCCAACCGGATGGAGGCGATGATCGCCGACGGCATGTTCGACGCCACGGCGGACCGGGTCGCCCAGACAGCGGATTACGCCGCCACGATCCTGGCGCATCCGGACGAATACAAACCGCAGAAGTACGCGGGCCCCGTTTCCGGCCGGGAGGGCGAATGGGCGCTGAAGGTGATCTTCGCGGAAAGCGCGGACGCTTCGGATCCGGACCTGCAGAAGAAGATCGGACTCCTGGCCAACATGGCGGAGAGCATGATATCGATGTGCCGCACTTCCGGTATGCCGAGTATCTATATTGCCCTGCCGGAAGGCGTGCATATGTCTGTCAGCGATGACGACGGCGGCTGGTTTGTGAACGGGGGCGTACGCCGGTATGATCCCCGTACCCGCGGCTGGTACCAGCGGGCGGCCGAAGAAGGAAAAATGGTTTTCACGGACGGCGAGTATGACGCGACCAGCGGCGCGTACTGCATCGAGTGCGCTGCTCCGGTGTACGGACCGGACGGAAGCCTCTGCGCCGTGATCGGCGCGGACATGTTCCTGTCCGATATGCAGAAATTCATGGAGGATTACCGGATCGACGGCGAATACAGGCTGCTGATCAACCCAAGCGGGCGCGCGGTGCTGGCCCCCCTGGAGGAAGAGTTCCCGATGGACGCGGAGGAGCGCGGAACGGACCTCCGGGAATCCCGGAACGAGCTGCTGCGGGAGACGGTAAACAACGCGACCGCGGCCCGTGATACCGGCGTCCGGCTGGGGAAACTGGCGGACGGGAAATACTACTATATTTCCGCTTCCGATATTCCGACCACCGGATGGGTAATGATTTCCGCCTACACCCAGGAAGTTGTCGGCCAGACGGTGCAGCTGATGCAGGGCAACAACGAACAGATTCAGAAGGAAAGCGCGGAGGTTTACCAGCATAAACGGGACAAAGCCATAAACAGCTCCCTGGTCCTGATGCTCGGGATCGCCGCGGTCATGTTGATTGCCGCGATTCTCCAGGGCAGACGGATTGTCCGGCCGCTGAATAAGATGACGAAGCATGTTTCCGAACTGCGGGAGGGCAACCTGGAATTCCAGATGGAGGATACCTACCGTACCGGGGATGAGGTGGAGGAACTGGCACAGTCCTTCGCCACGCTGACCCGGAAAATCCAGGAGTACGTGGAAACCGTGAAGACGGTTACGGCTGAGAAGGAACGGATCGGAACGGAGCTGACCCTCGCCACCCAGATTCAGGCCTCCATGCTGCCGCATATCGTGCCGGCGTTCCCGGACCGGAATGACTTTGATGTCCTGGGAAGCATGGATCCCGCCAAGGAAGTGGGCGGCGATTTCTATGATTATTTCCTGATCGACCCGGATCACCTGGGTGTCCTGATCGCGGACGTGTCCGGCAAGGGCGTTCCCGCCGCGCTGTTCATGATGGCGTCCAAGATCATCCTGCAGAGCGTCGCGATGCTGGGAGGATCTCCGGCGGAGATTCTGACCAAGACCAATGAGGCCATCTGTTCCAACAACGAGGCGCAGATGTTCGTTACCGTATGGGTAGGCATCCTGGAACTGTCCACAGGCAAGCTGACCGCGGCCAACGCGGGCCATGAGTATCCGGTGCTGAAAAACCCGGACGGTCGTTTTGAACTGCTGAAGGACAAGCACGGATTCGTCATCGGCGGCATGGAAGGAGCCAGGTATCGGGAGTACGAGCTGCAGCTGCGTCCGGGCAGCAAGCTGTTCCTGTATACGGACGGCGTGCCGGAAGCGACCAGCGCGGAGAAGGAACTCTTCGGGACGGACCGCATGCTGGAAGCGCTGAACGAAAAGCCGGACGACGCGCCTGCGAACATCCTGAAGAACGTCCGGAAGGCGGTGGACGGCTTCGTGAAGGAAGCGGAGCAGTTCGACGACCTGACCATGCTCTGCCTGGAGTATTACGGGCCGGAAGGGAAGAAAGCCGTCCGCGGGGAAGCGGACGGAACCCGGGAAGGATAAACGGCAACAAAGATGAAAAGCCCGCGGAGGCAAAAGCTTCCGCGGGTTTGTTATACCGGGGGCGGCAGGTTCAGCAGCTTTTCCGCGTTCCCGCCGAGGATGCGGGAAATCTCTTCCGGGGAGAGCGGCAGGGCGCGGATGGCTTTGAGCTCTTCCGCGGGATCCGTCCAGGGACTGTCCGTGCCGAAGATGACACGGTCCGCGCCCCAGGCGCGCACCAAACTGCAGAAATCCCCGGGGGAAAGCATCTCCATAGCCTCGGGATTCCAGGAATGGCTGTCCGGGGCGGGGGTCAGTTTTCCGAGGGAGAAGGCGGTGTCGATCCATATCCCGGTATCCGCCAGCAGGCGGGCCGCTTCTTCCCAGCAGCGCCATCCGCCCATGTGCGCGGCGACCAGTTTCAGGCCGGGAACGGCGTCCAACGCGTTCCGGACCTTTTCCGGCAGGGATTCCTCCGCGCCGGGCAGGCCGATGTCCCAGCCGCTGTGGATCAGGACCGTCAGATTCAGGTCCCGGCATCTGCGCAGGATCGCAATAGTTCGGGGATCGTCGACCGCAATCTGTTCATACGGCGGATGCAGCTTGATTCCCTGTACGCCGGCGGCGGCAATCCGCCCGAGTTCCCGCTCCGGTTCCGGATAAGCGGGATGCATCGCCCCGAAGGAGACGATCCCGGTCCGGACGGAATCCAGGTTCGTCCGGATGACGGAATCGTTGATATGTTCCACCTGTTTCGGATCCGTGGCGACCGGCTGGACGATACAGTAATCGATCCCGGCTTTTACGCGCGCGGAAAAAAGGCCTTCCGCCGTGCCGTCCGAAAACAGGGCGGTGTGGCAGGCGGCCTGCATGGATGAGAGGGCTTTCGCCGCGATTCCGGTCGGAAATGTATGGGTATGAATGTCGACGATCAAGGGCGGATCCTCCGGAAAACGGAAATCAGTCGTAGATGACGCGGCCGTGCGTGTCCGGGACGCCGGAGAGGCGATGGAAGAAGGTGTTGATGATGTCGCACCACTCCCGGGCGTCACGCAGCTGGAGTTCCATGCGGCGGAAAATCTCCGCGCGGTCCGGTTCCGGGAAGGGAAGGGCGGCAATGGCTTCCGCCAGCGCTTTTGTTTCCTCCAGGCCTTCAAAATGGTCGTCATAAATCCGCTGGATCAGCGTCCGTCCGTCCTTCATGACGAAGGAATAGGGCAGGCGGTGATAGAACAGCAGGTACAGGTCCGGGCAGGTGGCCGGATCCCCGTATTTTTCCTGCAGGTCGGCGGAGTACTGCTCCAGGTAGCCGGTGCCGGACGCGGTCCGGTCGATGCCGACCGCGTTCCGGTCCGCCTTGTGATAGGTGCCCCACAGGTCATATTCATAGCCGGAGGGATTGGGACCGTAGTGGTCATGCGGGTTCACCATCCAGCCGATGCCCAGCGGCGCGGTGTATTTTTCGTACGTCCGGCGGGTGGACAGCAGGAGGGAAACCAGGCAGCGGTGCTGCTCCGGCGTAAAGTCATATGTCAGGCGGGCCCAGCGGGAAACGGAGGCTTCCGCGTCCGTGTCCGGGTCCCAGGCCAGCAGGCCGTATGTAAAGAGATTGACCGCGGCCAGCGGATGGCCGGTATAGTTTGCGTCCCGGCCGAGATTGGAAACCGCGGCGATGGACATGATATTGTCCGCGGGCATCTCGGCGAAGAGCTCCCGCCACATGGGAATCATGGTATAAAGGTCAATCTGGTGGCCGGTGTACTCCTGGGCCAGCTGGAGCTCCATGGCCAGGTTCGTGTGTTTCATGGCCAGCAGGAGCGGGGATACGGGTTCCCGGACCTGGAAGTCAAAAGGCCCGTGCTTGATCTGGAGGATGACGTTGTCCGCGAACTGTCCGTCCAGCCAGGCATAATGCTCGAAAGCGGCCTTCGGCCGGTCCACGGTGCGGTCCCGCCAGTCCTGGCGGCAGTTATACACAAAGCAGCGCCAGACGATGATGCCGCCGTAAGGCTTCACGGCTTCCGCCAGCATGTTCGCGCCTTCCGCGTGATTGCGGTTGTAGGTGAAGGGGCCGGGACGGCCTTCGCTGTCCGCTTTGACCAGGAAGCCGGCCAGGTCCGGAATGGCGGTCCAGACACGGGCGGCGGTTTCCTTCCACCAGGCCTGCACCGCGGAATCCAGCGGATCGGCGGTGGGAATCCCGTGACGCATGGGCTGAGAAAAATCAATCGAGAACATGAGGCGGATGCCGAAGGGACGGAAGATATCCGCCAGGGCAGCCGCTTCGGGCAGCATATCCTCCAGCAGCAGCTGGCCGGGGAAATGCACGTTGACGTTGTTAATGCAAAGGACGTTCAGGCCGACGGAGGCCAGCAGGCGTCCCAGCTCCCGCATCCGGGCGGGATCATACACAAGGCGGTTGCCCTCAAAAAAGAGGCTGCGTCCGGAATAGCCGCGCTCGATCGTGCCGTCCGGATTATCCCAACAGTCGACCATGCGCAGACCGTATTTTGGGGCAGACGCCAGTACAGGAGGTACGGATTCGCCGGACAGGATGCGCGTGATCAGGGCGTAGGCGCCATATAACAGACCGGAGTCTCCTCCGGAAACGGTATAACCGGCAGCGGTTTTCTCCACGCGGTAGCTTTCGCCCATGGCCGGGACATGTTCCAGGGTACAGGGAGTGCCGGGCAGGGCGCTTTCCAGCTCCAAACGGGCCAGGTCCGCGGGGGAAGCGACTGTGTCGGGAAGATCCGGGAAGGAGTGGAGCCAGGCTTTCATGGGGCACCTCCGATGTTGTATACTTGACCGGAAACCGGGGACATTCTATCATAAGGGAAAGGGAATGACAATCGGAAAGGGGAACGAAACATGGGCGAACTGCCGAATTATCCGGAGAACCGGCTGGATATCCGGGTGGATGAAAACGGAAACGTGACCTTTGAGCAGAACGCGGAGTTTGTGAAGTATTACGCGCCGACCCGCGAGGAGCTGGAAGAGGAACTGGAGGACCTGCAGTACCAGCTGGAAATGCTGGAGCTGGACGAGCCCGTGGACCGGTTCGACGGCTCGTATACCGAATGGGAGGAAGAGGTCGTGAAGCTGAAGAACCGGATCGAGGAACTGGAGGAAGCCTTGTCAGGCAGGAGGTAGGAGGTAGAAGCAGGAGGCAGGAGGTCAGGTTAGTGATCGGTACAGAGGGCCGGGTCCCTGGAAGAGGATTCGGCTTCTTCTTTTTCCAGATTCCCGTAGTAGCGCTCGAGTTCGGGACGGGCGCGGAGATAGACCGGCTCGAGCTCGGGAGCGAACTGGGTACCCATGCCCTCCATCATGATCTGATCCGCTTTTTCAAAGGACATTCTTTCCTTGTAGACCCGCCTGGAAACAAGGGCGTCATAGACATCGGCGATGGCCATGACCCGGGCTTCCGGCGGGATTTCCTCACCCTTCAGGCCCTCGGGATAGCCGGAACCATCCCAGCGCTCGTGATGGTAGTGCGCCACGTTTTCCGCGATGCGGTGGAATTCTTCATCATCCGTTCCTTCCAGGATCGCGTGCACGATGCGGGCCCCTTCTTTTGAATGGGCCTTCATTTTTTCAAATTCCTCCGGCGTAAACCGGCCGGGCTTGCGCAGGATTTCGTCATCCACAGCGATCTTTCCGAGGTCGTGCATGGGGGCGGCCTTGATCAGCCGCTTCCGGACGTCTTCCGTGAAATACGGGAACTCTTTCTCATCCATCGCGTCCAGCAGGATTTTGACGCCGCTGCTGGTGCGTTTGATATGGCCGCCGGTGGAGTTGTCACGGCTTTCCACCATGGTCGCCATGCCGAGGATCAGCTTGTTGTGCATCTCCACGATATGGGCGGTCTTTTCATCCACCTCAGCTGCCAGATCGTCGTTATAGCGGCTGATCAGCTTAATCAGGCGCTGGTTTTTCGTGTCGTCCGTCAGGGTCAGCTGGTATCCCTGCTTTTTCCGGCCGTTATACAGCCAGGAGACGGTCACCAGGTAGTTAATGTCTCCGTCCTGGAAATGCTGCTGGTTGCTGTCCTCGTTCTCCAGGAAAGACTTCAGCCAGGGACGGACGATATCGTTGAGGGTCTTGTTCCGGTTGATGGAAAGGTCCACGGTCAGGTCGTTCAGGGCCGGGAAGATCTCCCTGGCTGTGTCGTTACTGCCCAGGTAATGATGGCCGAAGTCGATGGCAATCAGGCCCACATCCCCGTTCTGTACCAGTGAGTCGATGGCGACGTCCGTCACGTCATAGAGCGAAATCCGGGAGATGATGAACAGGTAGGTAATCTGCGCCACGACATAGGAAGCGGGGAGCAGTTCGACGGTGGGGAACAGCCGGCGGCCGCCGAAAAAGGCGATCATGGCGATGACTTCCGGCAGGAAGAGCAGCACCAGGATCTTACGGGAAACCTGGTTCTTCCGGAAATAGGAGTAGAAAATCGCGCCGAGGCTGAAGGCGAAGAACAGGCATACCAGGACCCGGAAGACGGTATGCGCCCAGTTGTAATCCTTGGTCAGGGAAACGATGCCGTTTTCCCGGGCAAAGGTGACGGACCTGTAGAAGATGTCGGAATGGCCGGTGGTCAGGGCGGCCAGGTAAACCGCGGCGCTGGCGGCGAAAAGCCCGACCTTGACCCAGCGGTTCATCTTCAGGTCGCACAGGCTGAAGACGGCCATCAGGACCATCATCTCCAGGAAGCAGCCGCCCAGGTAGGAGAATTTGTTGACAGCGATGGCTTCCTCCAGGCTGGTTGAATGGGCCATCAGGACATATCCCAGGTTGATGACCGGCACCAGGACGAAGATCAGCGTGATGTGCGCGTCGAAGTGTTTGTGCCATTTGAACATGTAGAACATGGTCAGGAGGACAGACAGGGCGAAGACGATGTCGTAGTAGAGAAGGACCGCCAGTTCAGGGGTGATTTGCATGAGAACTCACTTTCCTTGCTGTGTTTGTGTACGGGTTTGCGGATGAGATCCTTCACTTCGTTCAGGATGACACCGGGAGGGGGAATCGTTGCCGGAACGGGTTTGCTGAGGAGCAGAACCATCCGGTAAAAAGGAATCAGGTTACTGTTCGAACTGGGAACGGTAGAGGGCGGCGTATGCGCCGTTTTTCCGGAGCAGGGAATCGTGGGTGCCCTGTTCCACGACATTGCCGTCCTTCATGACCAGGATGATATCGGCGTTCCGGATGGTGGACAGGCGGTGGGCCACGATAAAGGAGGTCCGCCCCTGCATCATGGCGGCAAACGCCTTCTGGATCCGCTGCTCGGTGCGCACGTCGATGGACGAGGTCGCCTCGTCCAGGATCAGCACCGGGGGCAGGCAGAGCATGACACGGGTAATGCACAGGAGCTGCTGCTGCCCCTGGGACAGGGAGCCGCCGCCCTCAGCGATCGGGGTGTCATATCCCTGCGGCAGTCGCCGGATGAAGCTGTGGGCGTGGGAAGCCTTCGCCGCGGCGATGATTTCCTCTTCCGTCGCGTCCGGGCGGCCGAAAGAGATGATTTCCCGGACGGTACCGGCGGGCAGCCAGGTATCCTGCAGCACCATGCCGACATTCCGGCGCAGCGTGCCGCGGGCGAGTGAACGGGTCTCCGTGCCGTCCAGGGAGATCGTGCCGCCGTCCACGTCGTAGAAGCGCATCAGCAGGTTGATCAGCGTGGTCTTGCCGCAGCCTGTCGGGCCGACGATAGCGACCCGCATGCCGGGCGCAGCCTCCAGGGAAAGGGAGCGGATCAGCGGAACGGAGGGATCATAGGAGAAGGCCACATCCCGGAGGGAGAAGTCGCCTTTCACATCCGGCAGGTCCGGCGCGTTTTCCGGATCCGGGGTCTGCGGCGCCTCGTCCATCAGTTCAAAGATCCGTCCGGCGCAGGCCAGCGCGTTCTGCAGCTCCGTGATGACGCCGGAGATCTCGTTGAAGGGCTTGGTGTACTGGCTTGCGTAACTGAGAAAGCTCGTCAGCCCGCCGATGGTCAGGGCTCCGCCGGAAAGGACGGTCATGGCGCCGATCAGCGCGACCGCCGCGTAGACCAGTGAATTCACAAACCGGGTGGAGGGATTGACCAGCGAGGAGAAGAACGTCGCCTTCAGCGAGCAGTCCCGGAGACGCTCGTTGATTTCGTCAAACTGGTCCATGGACGCCTGCTCATGGGAGAAGGCCCGGACCAGTTTTTCATTGCCTACGACCTCGTCGATCAGGGCGGTCTGCTCACCGCGGGTGACCGACTGGAGCCGGAACATGTCATAGGTCCGGGAGGCGATGAATTTCGCCACGAAGAGGGAAACCGGCGTCAGCACGACCACCGCGAGGGTGGTCAGCGGCGAGAGGGCCAGCATGAAGGCCAGGGTGCCCAGGATCGTCATCACACCGGAGAAGAGCTGGGTAAAGCCCATCAGAAGGCCGTCCGCGAAGGTGTCCACATCGGTGATCATCCGGGAAACCGTGTCTCCTGTCGGACGGCTGTCCAGGAAGGAAAGAGGCAGGTCCTGGATGTGCCGGAACGCGTCGCGGCGGATATCCCGCACGGTGATATAGGTCAGCCGGTTGTTGAGCACGCCGGCCAGCCACTGGCACACGGCGGAAGCGCCGACACAGGCCAGTACCTTGACCAGCAGGGCCGCCAGGGCAGGGAAGTCCACGTTCGCCGGACCGATAACGCAGTCGATTCCCCGGCCGATCAGGATCGGCACCAGCAGCGACAGGCCGACGGTCAGAAGGTTCAGGATCAGCGACAGGCCCAGCAGCGGCGTGTGCGGACGCACATAGCGCAGCACCCGGCGCAGGGCGCGCGCCTGGAGGGATCGGTCATGTTTCGCCTTCAGCTGTTTCATCCCAGCGCACCCCCTTCCGGAGCGGCAGGAGCATCCTGCTGGGCTTCATGAATTTCCCGGTAGACCGGGCAGGTATCCAGCAGTTCCTCATGGGTGCCCTGGCCGACGCAGACGCCGTCGTCCAGCACAAGGATCCGGTCCGCGAACCGGACGGAGGAGGTACGCTGGGAAACGATCAGGGTGACAGGTTTCCACGGCAGCGCGCGCAGTGCTTTGCGCAGGGCCGCGTCCGTGGCGTAGTCCAGCGCGGAGGCGCTGTCGTCCAGAATCAGGATCCGCGGTTTCCGCACGAGCGCCCGTGCGATGGTCAGCCGCTGGCGCTGGCCGCCGGAGAAGTTCCGGCCGCCCTGTTCCACGGGCTCGTCAAGCCCGCCTTCCTTCCGGGCAAGCACGTCCGCGGCCTGGGCGGTTTCACAGGCGGCGAGCAGGTCCGCGTCCGACGCCTCCGGGTTTCCCCAGAGCAGGTTGGAACGAATGGTTCCCTTGAAAAGCACGGCCTGCTGCGGCACCATGCCGACGGCCGCGCGGAGGTCGGCCATCCGGTAATCCCGGACGTCGCGCCCGTTGACCAGCACGCGGCCGGAGGTCACGTCATAAAAGCGCGGGATCAGGCGGACCAGCGTCGATTTGCCGCTGCCCGTGCCGCCGATGATTCCGACGGTTTCCCCGGGGGACGCGGTGAAGGACAGGGCTTCCAGGGATTCGTCCGCGCCGGGGCTGTAGCGGATGGCGGCGTCCTCAAAGGCAACGGACAGCGGCGCGTCCGCGGCGAGCGGAAGCGTTCCGTCCTGCTGGGAAGAGGAAGCCGCCAGCACGTCCGAGATCCGGCGCCCGCAGGCGGCGGACTTTGTCAGGGTCACAATCAGGTTGGCCAGCTTGATCAGCTCGACCAGAATCTGTCCCATATAATTATACAGGGCGATCAGCTGCCCCTGGGACAGGCTTCCCGCATCCACACGCAGGGAACCGGTATAAATCAGCAGGATCACAGCGGCATTGAGCACAAGGAAAGTC
>JAILIE010000081.1 GCA_024695415.1 Clostridiales bacterium
CAACGACGAAAACTTCGTCCGCCGCCTGACGATCCCGTTCACCGTGCTGCACTCGGAGCTGACGAAGAACGTCACGATGTCCATTGACAAAACGCTCTTCGCGCCGGAAGAGCGGATCGTCGTCCGAACCACCGGGATCACAGAATGGCTCGCGAACCACAACGCATGGATCTGTGTCGCGGAGAAGGGTGCGGCCGCCAATGGCTACCGGAGCGGCTGGCAGAAGCCGGAAACCGGCAGCGGAACCGTGGTCCTGACAGCGCCCTTTGAAGAGGGTGAATACGAGATCCGCTTCTTCGACAACAGCGCGGCCAACGACGAAAACTACGCTTCCCGCCTGACGATCCCGTTCACCGTGCTGCACTCAGAGCTGACGAAGGACGTCACGATGTCCATCGACAAAACGCTGTTCGGGCCATGGGAGAAGATCGACGTCCATTACACCGGCGTCACGGAATGGCTGAAAAACCATAACGCGTGGATCTGCATCGCGGAGAAAGGCGCGGCCGCCGGCTATTACCGGTCCGGCTGGCAGAAGCCGGAAACCGGAAACAGCGTCGTCGTGCTGGAAGCGCCCGGGGAGGACGGGGAATACGAAATCCGATTCTTCGACGGGGCCTACGCCAATGATGAAAACCTTGCGTCCCGCCTGACGCTTTCGTTCCGGGTCAATCACTCGGAACTGGCGAAGGACGTCACGATTTCCGTCGACCGGACCTCTTTCGGCCAGCGGGAGATGATTGCCGTCCATTATTCCGGGATTACGGATACGCTTGTGAAGCGCTACGCGTGGATCTGCGTCGCGGACCGGGACGCGCCGGTGGGAAGCTACTGGGGCGGGCACCAGCAGCCGCGTGTCGGAAGCGGGACGCTCGAACTGCTCTCGCCGTCCATCGACGGGGATTATGAAATCCGCTTCTTTGACGGGTCCGATGCCAGCGAGGATAATTTCGTCCGGCGGCTGACGATCCCGATCACAGTTGGGAACCCGGAAGCGACGGAAACAACTGAAGCGACGAAAGAGCCTTCCGACGGCCCCGTGCAGACGGAAACGACGGCCCCCGCCGCCACGCCGGCGCCGGAGGCCGCGCCGCAGACAGTAACGGAAGATACGACGGAGACAACGGAAGTTACGACAGAAACGACGGAAATCACTTCGGAGACCACGGAGGCGGAGCCGACCGCGACCCCGGAGCCGGAGGAGGAACAGGAGAAAAAGAAAAAGCACGGCTTCCGCGACGTTCCCCGCGAGGACATTCTCCGTACGTCCGGCGCCATGAACGCCGGTCCGCTCACCATGGATACCGTCAGCGTGAGCTTCGGCGGAAACGAAACGGGCGAGGCGGCGCTTCTGAACAACACCTTCGGCGTCACCGGGCCGGACGGCAGCGAGGAGGGCGTCTACGACCTCCTGCTGACCGAGGTGCCGTCGGAGCCGATCGTCGTGACCTTTGACCGGGCGGAGCCCGGCGAAGAGGAGGAGTACCTCATCCAGATGGGCGTTCCCGTACGGGACCGGGACGGCAACCAGGGAATCGAATGGATTCCGCTCCCGACGGAGTGGAGCGGCGGCAAGGCCCGGGCGGAACTGACGCCCCAGGGAATTGATGAATACCTCGCGGACCTCAGCTATTCCGGTGCCGGAGATACCGTGGCCGGGCTGGCCAACGACACCGAGGAATTCCTGAAATTCATGGGACCCCACATGATCGCGGACACCGAAATTATGATATCCAAGGCCTCCGCGCTGGTTTATATCGCGTGCACAAACAACCGCCGCTTCTACACCATGCATTTCAGGATCCACGTGGAAGCCGCGGACATGGATCCGCTCGAAGCGGACCCGGCGAAAATCTGGAAATCCGACGTCCGGCGCTACGGACAGCATATGGAGGAGATTTACAGCTATTTCAACGCCCTGTACGACACCAGCCCAAGGACCGCGACGTTCCTGGATGTGTACTTTGCCCATCCGTGGGAATGGCCCACCAAGTACATCGCAAGCTTCTGCATGCCGCATTTTTCCATCGGCGGCCGCTTCGGCACCGATCCGATCAACGACGCTTTCATGAAGATTAACTGCCGGTTCCTGGCACATGGTTACCTGCGCACCGCGACAGCGCCGTATGATGAATATACCATTCGCCTCTGCGGTGCCTTCGGCCATGAGTATTTCCATCTCGTTCAACGCTGCTACGTCGACAAGGGCGGAAGCCAGATCTGGTTTGACGAATCCAACGCGGCTTATTACGATTCCGTCATCACAGAAAAATACCTCACACTGATACTGGAAGAAAACTATAGCAGCCAATGGCCGGTACAGTTCTCCGTGCTGACCAACAATCCCTATCCCATCCGGGAATACGGGCGGATGCCGGTGTTCAACTACCTGATGAAACACAGCAGCGATTTCCTGATCAAGGCCTATGAATACCTGCGGGATACCGGCGGCTACAATTCCTGGGAAACCGTTCTCGAGTCCGTCACCAAACGGAAAATGGCAGAGATCACCCGGGATTATTTCAACGAGCTGGTGACGGAAGGAAGCCTCTCTTACGTGGAAAAAGGAACCTTCGAGCCGTGGGAAATTTACCACAACCTGAAATTTTTTAAACAGGTCAACTTGGAAAGGACGGATGAATGGGCGAAACAGTGGCGGCTGGTGGAGGACGTGGAACAGAAGTGCGGGCCGGGCGAGACCGCGAAGGTGGAATGCAGCATCAGCCCCTGGAGCGCGACGTTCGTCCGCCTGGACCTGAGCAGGGTTCCCGCGAAATATACCAGTTTCGGCCTGACGCTCACCACCCCCGGCGTTTCCGCAACGCTGTTCGATATCAGCGGCAACGGCTACATCAACTCATTCTCCACGCAGATCGAACCCCTCGGGAACCTGGCGGAGGTTCCTGTGACCGGGCACCGTTACCTGGTGATGCTGGTCAACGAAACCGGCAGCACGGTCAGCGGAACGCAGATGGAGATCTCCTTCCGCACCGAATCCTTCAAGCCCGTCGCGGCCGATTCCGTTTCCGGGCTTTCCATGACGTACAGCGGCACGGTAGCGTATTTCTACTCGCACGATTACCGTGTGGAGGACGCGACGGTGAAAGTCAGCGTGGACGCGGACGGACGCGCCAAGGTCGTCCTGTCCTCCGAAAAGATATCCAGAACCTATGAAGGGGCATACGATCCGTCCACCGGAACGATCGGTGAACACGTGTTCATCCGTCCCTTTGAAGGATTCGGCATGGAGGCCAACGGAAACCCCCGCCTCTATGAGGGCGGCGTCCATCTGACGATCCACGACGCCTACCTGTGGAAGGGGCTGCGGAACGGACCCGAGGTTTCCGAACTGATGGTGTTCAACAGCGAGTACAAATCCGATTATCCGGAACTTGACCTGACCGTGACCTGGAACAATCAGTAAGAACACCCAAAAACGCGGGACGGCCCGGCAGCGATGCCGGGCCGTCCCTGCGTTTCCCGCGGTGTTATTCGTTGAAGTTGTGGAACAGCCAGCGGAAGCTCTGGGCGGGCATTTTCACCTGGCCCATGTCCTGCTTTTCTCCGGTGATGAGATCGGTATACCGTTCCGGATCGATGACCCAGGCGATCTCATCCCGGTCACTGAAGTTGAACAGGGCCAGCAGCTTCTCGCCCCGGTAATACCGGCCGATGCCGAGAATCCGCTGGTTGCCGGTATCCAGGATCCAGGTGTCCGCCTCCGCCTCGAACAGGCAGCGGTCTGCACGGATCTTCTCCAGGCGGTGGATCGCGCCGAAGACCTGCCCTTCGGTGGATGTCTTCTTTTTCCGAAGTTTCGCCTTCTCCCAGTCCATATCCCCGCGGTGCAGGAAGCGGCTGTCCTCCCGCTTCAGGGGATCGCCGTGGTAACTGTAGTCGTTCTCCCGCGCGATCTCGTCCCCGCTGTAGAGGATCGGCACGCCGCTGAGCGTGAACATGAAGGCGTGCAGCATTTCATCCAGGCTGATGGCCTCCGCCAGCGCCTGTCCGTTCTCATGCTCCCGCGCGCTCTCGATACCGCACAGGGAGGCGGTGGTGCCGCACAGCCGGGCGTCCCCCAGCCGGGGATCGTCGTTGTACAGTTCACCCCGCGCCGGGCTGCCGGGATATACGCCGGTCAGGTATTCGTTCAGGTATTTCTTGTGGGGCACCTCCTGCCATCCGAACCAGCTGAGGAATCCGTAGTCCAGCCCCCAGCCGATATCGTCGTGGCAGCGCAGGTAGTTCAGGAAGGTATACTGCTTCGGCAGCGCGAACACCTGGCCCACCTGGTGGGCCAAAAGCCGCGCGTCCTTCGTCGCCACGGTATGCCAGACCGACGCCATCGTGGTCACGTTGTACAGCATGTGGCATTCCGGCTTTTCCACCGTGCCGAAATAGGGAACCACTTTGCTGGGCTCCATGACCACCTCGCCCAGCAGCAGTGTGCCGGGGCAGACGATTTCGCTCACGATGCGCATCATCCGCACCAGGATATGCACCTGGGGCAGGTTGCGGCAGGTCGTTCCCAGCGCCTTCCAGATATAGGGCACCGCGTCCAGCCGGATCACGTCCACCCCGTGGTTGCACAGGAAGAGCATGTTGTCCGTCATGTCGTTGAACACGGTCGGGTTCATGTAGTTCAGGTCCCACTGGTAGGGGTAGAACGTGGTCATGACCACCTTCCCCGCCTCTTCGCACCAGCTGAAGTTCCCCGGCGCGGTAGTCGGGAACACCTGGGGCACGGTCTGCTCGTAGGCGTTGGGGATCTCCCAGTTGTCATAGAAGAAATACCGGTCCTGGAATTCCTTCTCCCCCGCCCTCGCCCGCCGGGCCCATTCATGGTCCTCGCTGGTGTGGTTCATCACAAAGTCCAGGCATACGGCGATTCCGCGGCTGTGGCAGTCCTCCGCCAGCGCCGCCAGGTCGTCCATCGTGCCCAGCTCCGGCTGCACCTTCCGGAAATCGCTGACCGCGTATCCCCCGTCGCTGCGGCCCTCCGGGCTCTCCAGCAGGGGCATCAGATGCAGGTAGCTGACCCCGCATTCCTCAATATAGTTCAGCTTTTTCCGCATGCCCTTCAGCGTGCCCGCGAAGGCGTTCACGTACATCTGCATGCCGGTCATGCCCCGGTCCTTGTACCACTCGGGATACGCCTCGCGCGCCCGGTCCATCATCTTCAGGCTTTCCGGGCGTTCCTCCCAGCAGCGGTACAGCATATCCGTGAAATAGTTGTACGCGCCGGTGTCGTTGTGATACAGGTCCAGGTACAGCCATCTGAGCTCCGCCTCATGCCGGCGGAACCGGGATGCGAATTCCTCATTCCAGGTGCTGTTCATGCGCTTCTCCTCCTGTCTTGTCGTCCGGACGCGCCCGGGATGTACCGTAAATCGATGAATGTATTCAGCTGAAAACAGGTCAGAAAGCGACGATCAGGCCGCTGCGCTCGGCATAGAAGCTGTCGAGCCCGCGGGTCTGCGCCAGGATGACGCGGACGCCCGGAAAGGCGGCTTCCAGGCGTTCCCGGAGCAGCTCGGCGTCCTCCCGGTTCCGGCAGTGGTTCACGCGGATTTCCTTCCCGGCCAGGCCGGTTTCCCGGATCTTCTCCACCAGGAAGCGGATCATGCCCTTATTGCCCCGGGCCTTGCCGCAGACCTCGATCTCGCCGGCGTCACTGCCGACGCCGATTCCCCAGAATCCCAGGCGCCCGGCGATGAATCCGGCCAGCCGGCCGACACGGCCGGCCTTGATCAGGTTGCGGTAGGAGGACAGTGCGAAGACGGTATGCACCTTTTCCGCCTCGCGGACCAGCGCGTCCTCAATCCGCTCAAAGCTTTTCCCTGCCAGGATCATTTCCTTCGCCTTCATGATGAGCAGCGTGATCTCCGGGCCGTTGGCCCGGCTGTCGATCACCGCAATCTGCTTTTCCGGTTCTTCCTCCAGGATCATGGTTTTCGCCGTACAGGCGCTGTTGTAACTGCCGGACAGGGCGCTGGAGATCGTGAAGGCCAGCACCGGTCCGGACGCGGAAAACTTCTCTCGCCAGTCCTCCGGGGAGGGGCATGCCGTCTGCCCCGGTTCGGAATGATTCTCGTTTGCTGTCAGCATATCCTCGATGGAGATATGCTCGTCGTCCACAAATTCCTTCTCACCGATCCGGATCGTGAACGGAATGGTGGCAAAATCGATTTTGCCTTCCGTTCCCTCCAGGGTGAACAGGTCGCAGCTGGTATCAGCCACAATGTGCCAGGTCATCAGTCGTAATCAACTCCTTTACAGGCAGTATTTTACAACGATTCCCCGTTTATTGCAAATGAGCCGGGCGCGGAAACGGCGCCGCGGAAAGCCCGGAGCCAGCCGGATTCAAGCCGGTTTCGGGCTTTCCGGAATCCGTTTTTCAGTTCAGGGTCATGATGCCTTCCCAGGCTGTTCCATCGGAAATGGTAATTTTCTCACCGTCCCAGTCAAACGCGAACCTGGGCAGCGTATAGCAGCGCATGAACGAGTCTTCCAGGTCGGATCCGCACAGGTAGAACAGCACGGTCCATTCCGCCTCGTCACCTTCCGGCGGAACCGTCCGGACCTCCTCCGCGTTGCCGGCGGAAACGGTCAGGCACAGGATACACGCCAGCGCGAGAACCGGGAGCAGGATTTTCTTCATCGGGAGTGCCTCCGTATCATTCGTAGGGAACGGTTGTTCTGTTCTCCGGGAACTTTCCCCCGCATTTATACCATGGTTCATTTTTGCCGTAAACCGGGACGGAAAAGCGGTGCCGGACAGTCGGTTCCGATTGCCTTCTTTCTTAAATTATGTTATAGTATTTGTTGGTACTTTTTCCGGAGGTAATGTATGCGCAGAGTTTTCGCAGCCTTGCTGCTGCTCCTTTTCCTGGTTCCCGCCGCCTGCCTGGGCGAGGGGGAGGATTTTCTGATGGGCGTTATGCCCGAACCGTCGGAGATCACCCCGGCTTACCGGAGCCAGGATATTCCGATCACCGAGCATGAAAACTGCTACTGGTGCACCCCGATGGACCTGAGCGACGAGGCGGCCATCTGGGGC
>JAILIE010000097.1 GCA_024695415.1 Clostridiales bacterium
GTCAAGCTGGGCCATACGGTGGCCATTGTCGGCGCCGGATGCATCGGCCTGGTGACGCTGCTGGCCGCGAAAGCGTACGGCGCGACCCGGATTATCGTGGGCGACGTGCTGGAAAAGCGCCTGAACAAAGCGTTGGAACTCGGCGCGGCAGCCGTTGTCAACACGAAGGAAGAGGATTTCGCGCAGAAGGTCATGGAACTGACCGGCGGGCGCGGCGCTGACGTCTGCATCGACTGTGCCGGATTCTCTCCCACCGTGGATGCCTGCCTCAGTGCGGCGAAGCCCGCCGGAACCGTCGTCATCGTCGGCATGGGCGCGGACCGGGTGGACGGTTTCAACACCAGCATAATGTCCACCAAGGAACTGGTGGTCAAATCCATTTTCCGCTACCGCAACCTGTATCCCACGGCCATCAACGCCATCGCGGGCGGCCTGATCAACGTGGGCGCCATCGTGTCCCATCGTTTCACCTTCGACGATACCATCAACGCCTTCTCCACCTGCACAAAGGATATCCGGAACGTGGTCAAGGGCGTCATCGAGTACTGACCGGAATGAAATTCAGCCCGGGCTTTTGCGGCCCGGGCTGTTTTTCATGCTTATGGTTTTTCCGGAGGATTTTATTCCCCTTTCAGGACATGGTAAACCCTGTCAAAGCAGGTTTTGATTTCATATTTCGTCGACAGGAAGCAGCCGTAGGGGCTGTTCATTTTGTATACGTAGTCCTGCTTTCCTTCCGGCGCGTCCACCAGGCCCCAGATGCAGACGGCGGTCAGCGGACGGCTTTCCCCGCTGTTGGCCTGCATGAACACTTCGCTAAAGAGCCGGCCGTAGAAATCCGCATGCAGCTCCGCCTTCGATTTGTCGAAATTCCGGACCGCCATTTCAGTAATCTGCACTTCCAGGCCCATGGAACTGAAGAGCGCGATGGTCTCCTTCACGTCAGTAATCAGGTGGTCCTCCAGGCAGCCTTCCTGCACGCCGTAGCCGCCGAGGTACCCCTGCATGCCGATCCCGTCGATCAGCGGACGTCCGTCCGGATCGTAGGAGCGGATGCTCTCCGCCAGCGCGGCGGCGGCGGACCGCTTTTCCTTCATAAACATATTATAGTCGTTGTAGAAAAGCCGGATATCCTTTCCAAGGCGGTCCACGGTGTTCCGGGCGCAGAGGAACGCGTATTCCACGTAATCGTCGCCCACATAGGCCTGGAAAAAGTTCGGCCTGCCGTCCCGCACGATCCGGATATGCCGGGGATCGTCGGCGCGCCAGTCGGACGCGCTGTCCCCGATGGCTTCGTTCACCACGTCCCAGCAGTAAATCACCCCGGGGAACTTCTCTTCAAAATGGGTAATCACCTGGTCAATATAGCTTGCCAGCCGGGCCCGGTTGACTTCAGGATCGGCAAACGGTTTCTTCTCGTCATAGCCCTCATGGAAGAACCAGGGATACTGCATGACGGCGTCCCATACGAGCACGTGTCCCCGGACACCCTTTCCGTGTTCCCGGCACCAGGCGATCATTTTGTCCGCGTTCGTGAAGTTCATCCGGGGCATCCCGTCCTCACTGCGCCTGCAGGCATTCTGATCCAGCAGGGAGTAAGCCTTGGTTTCGTTGGTGCAGGTCAGGGAGTTGAAATGGTCGTCCAGGAAATCCATATACACCGCGTTCTGCATATCCCAGAATCCGAAGGCGCCGCCCAGGCGGAAGCCGTACGGTTCCGCAAAGGTATACATCGGTTCATAGTCATCGGATACCGTACCCGCCAGTTCAGCGCAGGAGAGCGCCGGAAGCAGGCACAGCAGAAGAACGGTCATCAGAATCAAAAGCCGGGTCATGAAAAGTTCCTCCTTCAGAGATATTTGCTTTCGTTATCATATCACAGGAGCGCCCGCCCCTCAAGGGATTTGACGGCGGATAGCCTGAAGCGCACATAAAAAGGACCGCCCTTTCGGGCGGTCCGGAAAACCGGGGAAATTATTTGCCGTTGAAGGTGTCGCACAGGGACTGCCATTTTTCCATGTTGGTCTCAACCAGCTCAGCCACGGTGGCTTCGCCGCCCAGGGACCACAGGAAGTCCTGTCCGAGAACGTCGTTCTGGGTTCCCAGATAGGTCACGTTGTTGATCCGGCAGTGTTCCGGCTCACGCAGCATGGCGTAGGTCTCGTCCACAGCGCGCTCGTCGGTGTAGTTGTACTTGTTGCCGATCCAGCTGTCTTCATCATCGTAGCCGGGGGTCGGAGCAGACCACAGGTCATACAGGAAGGCCAGCTTCGCAGCGGTCTCTTCGTCATAGCAGCTGGGGATCATGGTGATGTTGTCGGAAACAACCGTGATGTAGGTATCGCCTTCGTTCGGCACAGGGAACGCAACGCAGCCCCACTCGTCTTCCATGTCAGCCATTTCGGAGTTGTCGTTGAATCCGCCGTAGGTCTGATACATATAGAATCCGGTGTAGCCCTGCTTCCAGGCATCCTTGTACCAGTCCCAGTTCGCGCCTTCGGGCTGCGGAGCTTCGTTGGCCATCCAGGTCTTCAGCGCCCAGTTCAGAGCGGTGACGGTTTCGTCAGAGCCCATCGCGGGATAGATCTTGCCGTTCTCGTCGAAATCGAAGAAGCAGCCGTTGTTGCTGAACACGGAGCAGACAAAGAAGTCATCGCGAGAACCGATCAGGCCGTAAACATCGTTCACACCGTCGTTGTCGATGTCGCGGGTGATCTTGGCCAGCATTTCTTCAAACGCCGCCCAGGTCCACTTTCCTTCAGCCTGCAGGTCATAGATGGTGTTCCAGTCGATGCCAGCTTCTTCCAGCACGCGCTTGTTGAAGAACAGGCAGCCGCGGGGTTCGGAATAGCCCTTGTACAGGCCGTAAACCTGACCGCCGACGGTCATGAAATCACGCTCGGCAGCGTTCCAGGCTTCGCCTTCCAGGTCAACATAGGTTCCGGGGATCGGAGCAGCATAGCCCTTCGCGACCAGCGTACCGACCTTGCCGGGCTCAATGATGTAAATGTGGTACTCGCCATCGGTGGGGTTGCTGGTGTAATCCATCATTTCCTGCGCGCAGGAGCCCCAGTCACCGCCCTGCTTCTGCCAGGCGTTGACGTTGTAGGTTTCGTTGATCCAGTCACGGTAATCATACTGAGCCTGCTGTTCTTCCGTGGGATTCTCAGCACGGGCACCCTCGCCGGACCAGTAGTCCAGGATGTAAACCGTGGCGCCATCGAAGTCGATACCTTCGACCTTTTCCGGGTAATCCTCGGCCAGAGCGCTGCAGCATGCAAGCAGCATCATCGCGGCCAGAACCAGAGCAATGATTTTCTTCATTCGAGAAAACCTCCTTTAATATTTCCTACGGATTCCTCACAGAAATCCGTTAGGTGCAGTATAAAACGCGTTCCTTTTCACGCAGGAAGATTATAAACCATCCGGTATAATTATTCAAGTATATATCCTGTCTTTTCCCCAAAAATTGCTGTCCGTTTTATTCCTTCGATCCGGACATCGCCAGGCTCTCCACGAAGGTCCGCTGGGTGAAGATATAGAGGATAATCAGCGGAATGGAACAGATCAGCACCGCGATGGAAATCAGCTGCTGCTGTCGGCCGTTCGGCACGACCACCGCTTTGGAAGCGTCTGCGGAGAAATACCGGCCCATCCGGGTGACCATGGAGGACATCTGGGTGGAATAAATGGATATCGCGGAGCTCGGCAGGAACAGCCGGGCGTAGAAGATGTCCGTCCACTGCCACACGAAGCTGAACAGGAAGCAGCTGGCAATCGTGGGAAGCGCGTCGGGCAGCATGATCTTGACAAAGGTATGCATGGTGCCGCAGCCGTCCACATAGGCCGCTTCCTCCAGGCTTGTCGGAATTCCCTGGAAGTACTGGCGCATCATGTAGATGTAGAGGCCGTCCTTCAGGCCCATACAGGTAATGCACATGATCAGGTAAGCGGAGATATTGGACCGCAGGTTCCACGTCTGGCCGGTCAGCAGGGCAATCAGGCCGGTGCCGGTGCCGTCAAACAGGCTCATGATCCGCTGGCCGAAGGTCAGCCCATCCGCGTTCACGCCGAAGAGCGTGAAGATCCGCAGAACGTCGAAGTTGGCGAAGTTCATGTACAGGGCGGACTGAATCGTCTGGGGCGGAATGATAATCAGGGCCACCACCAGCGCGAACCAGAGCTTCTTGCCGCGGAAGGTATAGCGGGCAAACCCGTAAGCAACCAGCGTGGTGGATACGATCTGGAACAGGGAGGAAAGTACGGATACCCACAACGTGTTCAGAAGCGCGTGGAAAGTCCATCCCCCACCGATCGTCTTCAGGTCCGTGAGTTCCGCCACGATCCGGTAGTTATCCAGCGTCACGTTCCGGGGCAGCAGGATGATCGTGGAGTCGTACAGGTCCTTCTCCTGCATAATACCCATGGAGAAGCGGGTCAGCAGCGGCTGGATAATCATGAAACACAGGCCGAACAGCAGCAGCGCGCGGATGATGGAAACGGCTGTCCTCGCGGACGTCTTCTTCAGCAGATAGCCGCCGCTGCGCCGGTTGCGGTCCCAGAAGCTTTTGTTCTTGCCGATAAAAACGGTATTATTCTTGCTCATTGTGCTGATTTCACCGCCCTTGAAATGATGAAGGAACTCAGCAGGATGAACGCCAGCGCGACGCCGAAGTATACCCAGCTCATGGCGGAAGCCACGCCGAATTTCGCGTCGCTGTACATGACCGTGCTGATTCGTTCCATCACACGATTATCGTTCTTCATGAAGAAGTCAACTATGGTGTAAATACAGTTAACAAGCAGCAATGGACTGACCATCGGGAACGTGATTTTCCAGAAGGATTCCCAGGCCGTGCAGCCTTCGACGTCCGCCGCCTCGTACAGGGACGGGGAAATAGCCTGGAGGCCGGTCAGGAAAACGATGATCTGGATACCGCTGGCCATGACGATGTCATAGATCGCGTCGATCATCTGGAAAACTACGTCGAATACGCTGCCGGCCACACCGGAAACCTGAAGCAGGTCCTGCAGGGCAGCGGAGATATTGACGCCGCCGGCTCCCTTGACGGATTCCGCGACGCCGGCCATCATGTCATAAAACTCGTTCTGCTTTTCAATGCCGGGCAGGACGCCGCTGGACAGGATGACGGGCAGGAAGAAGATCGCCCGGGCCAGGGTACGTCCCTTGAAGTCCTGGTTCAGGATCACCGCGATGACGAAGGAAAGAACCAGCGTCGCGATGGTGTTGGTGGCCATACGGCCGATTTCCTCCACCAGGCGGGGATTGAAATACGGGTCCACCGCGAAGGCAGAATGGTAGTTGTCCAGCGGAAGCATCATCTCTATGCCCAGGATATTGTAGGTGCGGTTGGCGGCTGTCATGGAATACCCCTGTCCGGGAACCAGCACCACGTCATTGAAGGACATGATCAGCGACTGGATCAGCGGCCGGGCCATGAACAGGACAAAGCCGATAATGAACGGCAGAATGAACATATAACCTGTCCTGGCACGCCGCTGCTGCATCGTGATCAGTTTTCTGTCCCTGCTCATTTTCCGTTCCCCCTTTCCACCAGGTAATCACGTGCCGGAATGGTCCGGCCGCCTTCCGTGTATTCGGTGCTGCCGTAGTTGACATACACCTTCGTTCCGTCTTCGTAGGTCGTCAGGGTGACCTCCTCCTCCAGCCGTTCATGGCCGGCGATCCGGAGGCTGTTCAACCCCTTCATTTCCTGCTGGTAGCGGGTGATCATCGGAATCACCTGGTTGCGCCAGTAATCATATCCGGAGGCAGTGTAGCAGCTGTATTCTGTTTCCTGCAGCACCCGGGTATTCTCCGCCATGAAGGTGAAGTTCAGGCCCGCGCCGTACTCCGCGCATTCCAGCAGCCTGGTCTGGTAGTCGCCGGAGAGGTTGACCGCCTCACCGGTGAAGTCTTTCGCACCGTGAAGCGCGATCTGGTAGAACGGAATCCGTTCGTCGATGATGGCGTATGCCTGGCCGGTCAGGTTCATGTCGGTGATCAGGTCCGCGTACGGTACCGCGTAATCATTGCCTTCCTTGATAATCACCTTCATCCCCGCCACGGATGCCTGCTGCATGATTTCGATGTCCTGCTGCTTGACCTGCTCACGCGTCACCAGGTCCTTCGGGTAATAGTCCGCGCTCAGCAGGTTTCCGATATCCCGGAAAGCGATCGCTGCAGATCCCCGCTTCTCCAGGAAACTGATCAGGTTATCGGCGCACTTTTTCGCGTAGGAGGGGCGGACCAGGTAGTAGTTGTTCGCAGTATCTCCCGAATTGTCCCGCTTCTGGTATGTCACGATGCTGTAATCGTACAGGTGAATCTGTTCACGCGTGGGATAGCGCGCGGCGTCACGGAAAGCGAGGAATCCGTCAAACAGGCCGCTGTTGTAAGCGAAGCAGGTGATGCCGTCAAAGGCCAGCGTCACGTCCTTCTCCTCCGCGGCTTTAATCAGGGAGTCCATCGCCCCGGTCCCGCCGAGTTCGCCCAGCACGTGGACGCCGGTCAGCACCTTCTGGCGGACGCCGCCGTTGCACCAGCCGGTCATCCGGATATTCAGGTTTTTGATCCCGCTGTCGTCCAGCTCAGTCAGGATCTGCTTCGCCTGGTCGAACGTGGTGGTCGCGACCACGCTGTCAACGGGAATGCCCAGTTTGATCAGCTTCTTGTTGATCGCTCCGATCAGTTCCACGTGGACCGGCGTTTCCTCGCTGCTCTTCGCGGCGGCGATCTCCGGAATGGTCTCCCGCAGGTAATCGCCGTACGCGTTGGCCAGGACCGTGTAGTCCGTGGAATCCACGAAACGGTAGCGCTGGCAGATGGAATCCTGCGGTATCTCCTTCTCGTAGATGTAGACCAGCTTTGCCGTCTTGTTGGACACGTTGTACTGCGCGGCGTGAAGCACGTTGTATTTGGCGTATACGAAGTTGTAGCTGTTGTAACGGCCGGCGATGTCGGCGTTCACGCCGGCGTAGGAGGATGCTCCCTCCATGATGCAGATGAACGCGCCGTCGTCCATGGTCGCGCCGAAGACCGGGAAAGCGTTCTCGGTTTCGCTGACGACCTCCTTGCGTTCCACGCCGTAGTCCCATCCGTACAGGTTGGCGTAGTAGGGGTTCTGGGAAAGCTTCCCGTTGTTGTAGCGGATGATGGCGCCTCCACCCTCCGGAATCATCATATAGCCTTCCGCGTCCGCATTGGCCGCGCCGAACATCGGCAGGGGGCTGATATAAGTGATCGGATAGTCGGAGCGGTAGCGGATCTCGGAATACGGGATCTCCACCACCAGGTCATTCCCTTCCAGCCGGTAAATGACACTGACGTTGAATACCGGACCGGAGGAGTCTGCCTGGTTCGCGACCAGCTGCATATCCATCTCGTAGTCTTCCTGAGTATATCCGGCTTCCGCGAAATATCCCTCGATCTTCCCCTTGTTGGCCGCGCTGGTGCCGGGCTGCAGGATATAGAGGGCCTGTTCCGTCACGCTCGGATAGTTCTCGATCAGTTCCGCCTTGTTGTCCCGCTTGTCCAGTTTTTCCGGCTCCACCAGGGAGTAGTTGGAAGATACCTTCTTTTTGGTACTTTTGGACATATTTTCGGTAAAGGAGGCAAACCGTTCCTTGGTGATCGCGATCGGGAGCAGGTAGGTCCGCTCGATCTGGCCGATGGAATAATCCACACGGATGGAACCGTCCTCCTGCGGAACCAGGCTGTAGCTCTGGTTCTTCATGGAATAGGTATAGTTGTTCATGCTGACTTCACCACCGGAGGTCGTGTAGGTCACGATCATGGTGGAGTACAGCGTATCCTTGTTCAGGGAGAGCGCGATCGGATCCTTCGAGGCATCCTCCGGATTGGACCGCCAGACCCTTCCGGATTCCTTTTCAGTCACCGTGAACTGGGTAGTCGCCGGATCCATGGAGAACAGCAGCCTGTCGTTTTCCATCGTCAGCTCTTTATTGTCCCCCTCATAATATGAGACTACAGGGGGGTATTCATTGGTATCTTCCTTCTGGGTGTACAGTGGAATCCCCACAAAAACGACCAGTGCCGCGATCAGGACCGCAGCGATGATCCATGGGAGAAGCCGCCGGATGAGGGATTGTCTTCTCATATACTCGTCTCCCTCCTTAATTCAACCGGAAAATGATTTCCCGGTACATGCTGACAAAGTAGGATATCGCGTCGCTCAGCAGGCTGAAGAAAACAAGTATCAGGAAGATGATCACCATCGCGCCGACCACGGTGACGATCAGGAAGATGAAGGTCTTCCCGGGGCCGTAGTCATGTACCTCCATCAAACCGACGAAAACCAGGAAGACGCACCAGATCACGCTTATGTTCAGCAGCACGCTGTAGAAGCTGGCTTCCTCAAAGGTCAGCATGTTGCTGACCAGGATCATCGGCAGCTGGATCAGGATGTAGGGAATCAGGGCATAGCACATGGCCATGTAGATATCCCTGAACCGGCCTTTGCCGTCGAACAGGGTCGTCATCGCCCAGTTGGCAATGCAGAGGATGAGGAACGGCAGGGCCAGGGAGCCCATTTCCTCAAAGACGTTGATATACTGGACCGGCGCGGAGATGAACTGAAAGCTGGTCAGCATCAGTTTCATCACGCGGATCACCAGGAACAGAAGCAGGAACGTATGCGCCGCGGCCAGGGAGCCGCGCTTTTCATGGACCAGGTCCCAGAACCCGTCAAACGGATGCGTGATCACGTGGAATCCGTATTTCAGGGAGGCCAGGTACCGGCCCCAGAAAGCTTTGCGCTTTTCCGACGTGCCGAAGATGCCCTTCACAGACCGTCCGGTCTTATTTGCGGACTTTGCTATGCTCATGCGCGATCACCTCCCACTTCGTTTTCTTGATCCGTCCCAGCACCAGCGGTACGATCAGCACCACCGCCAGGATGACGGCAATCCACCAGATGTTTTGCTCCACCCATTCCTTCCGGTACAGCTTGAACGCCCGGCCGTAATTTTCGCGGTCGTGCGCCAGCTTGAAGTAATCCATGGCCTCCTCGTATTTGTTCTGGCGCATGATCGCGCGCCCGATCCCGCGGAAAGCCAGCGGATAGTTGGCGTTCATCTTCAGCACTTCCCGCCACAGGTCCGCGCTCTCGTCATACAGGCCGTCCAGGTATCTCTCGGTGGCGTTGTAGATCGTCTGGCCGTATTCGGTGGGCAGGAAGAGCGTCACGCTGTTTTCCAGCTGGTCCAGCACCATCAGGTCGTGCCCCATGTGCTCGATGCTGACGGCGCCGGTGAACGCGCCTTCCACGTTACCCTTCGTGCCGAAGGCCCACAGCAGGACGCCCTGGCTGTCATAGCCGAAGAGGCGGCCGCGGATCCGGTCCAGCGCCACGTAGATATCGTCGTTCATGACCGTGATGTCCACCAGTCGGCTGGGACCGTTCGTCTCCGCTGCTCCGGATACCCAGTTCAGGTCGCCGATCGGCGGGAAGCGGTCGTTCTTGATCAGGATGTCGTTTCCGAGGCTGTTCAGGCGGCGGATGGGCTTGGCCTTGTCCCACTTCAGGTCGTATTCGCTGAATACCTCGGTGGTCGCGTAGATGAAGCCTTCTTCGTCAATATAGATGTTTTTGTATTCTGTCGGTACGAAGTTCTCGCTCTGGGCCCGCTGTTCCTTGGTCTGGAAATAGCGTTTCCAGATGTAGTCCGCCATGTTGACCGACACGGTGTTCGCGCCGATGAAACCGGAGAAGGTGCCGTCCTCCTCGTACTTGATCAGGCCCTTGTTCACGTTCTGGCACAGGGTGTAGACACGGCCGGCCACGTCGACCACGATCTTCTGGGGCAGGAATGCCTGGCCCTGGTCGAAAGTCGCGTCCGTGGGTTTGATGTAATCCCGCACCCAGTTCAGGTCCTTGTCCATCATGGTCACGCGCTGGTTGCCGTAATCCGCCACATAGATGTTGCCCCGGGGGTCCACGAAAACGTCGTACGGGGTGTTGAACGTGTTGACCACGCTGCCGGTCATCTCTTTGATGACCCGTTTCAGCACAAACCGGGTGCTCGCGGTCCGCTCAATCTCCAGGATCCGGTTGTTGCCCGTATCGCAGATGTAGAGCATGTTGTCCCGGACATACAGGCTCTGGGGCTTGCTGATCCGGACGTTCTCCAAAGTATCCAGGCCGAGGGTCATGGTGTCGATAACTGTGGCGACACGGTAGGCGTCCGGGGATTCCTGGACGTCTTCCCAGTAGTCATAAGTATATGTATAGGAAGTGCTGAATCCGTCCTCCGCGGACGCGGCCGCCACGGACAGGATCATCACCAGGCAGCACAGCCCTGTCAGGATTCGTTTGATGGTTTTCAATCGTTTTCCCTCCTCATTCCGCTTTTCATTCCGCTTTCTTCCCCGCTTAGTCCTTGATACCGGAGGACGCCATGGTCTCCAGTATCCGGCTCTGGCTGAGGATAAAGATGAGGATCGGAACCGAGATGATGATCACGTTGGCCGCGGCGGACTGGCCGGTACGGGCGATACCGCCGGCCAGGATCTGCTGCATCGCGTAGACCAGGGTTTTCTTCGCCTCGGAGTAGATGACCGTGGCCGCGCTGGTGTTCCACAGGCCCTGGACGCTGAAGATGATCATCGTCAGCCAGGCGGGCTTGACGTTGGGCATTACAATGCTCCAGAAGACCCGGAAGCGGTTCGCGCCGTCGATGGTCGCCGCCTCGATCAGGGCGGTGGGCAGGCCCTCCATGAACTGCTTCATCAGGAACAGGCCGATGGGCGCCGCGAACGCCGGCAGGATCAGCGCCCAGTAGGTATCGATCATCCCCAGGCGGCTCATGATCAGGTAGTTCGGGATGCCGGTCACATAACCGGAGAACATCAGGCACGTGGTGACCACGGCGAAGAACGTCTTTCCGCCGGGGAATTCATACTTGGCCAGGACGAAGGCCGCCATGCTGGCGATCACCAGGTGGCCGAAGGTACCGATCACCGTGATGAGCGTGGTGTTCACCAGGTACCGGCTGAAGGGCACCCAGCTCTGGCCCATCGTCACGAACAGGTCGGAGAAGTTGTCCATGGTCGGATGCTGCGGCCACACGGGCGGCGGGAAACGGAACAGCTCATCGAGGGGCTTCAGGCTCGATCCGATCAGGAAGACCAGCGGGAAGACCATCGCGATGCCGAAGATGAGTAGCAGCAGGTAGATGCCGATGTCGCCGGCGATAGAGCGGTTCGGATGGCGCCGGGCGATCAGGTGCTTTTTGACCTGGATCTTTTCGCCGCGCAGCTCCGCCAGGCGGTGGAGCTCGTCGCCGCGGGTCCGGGCGACGACCGGTTTGTCCGCCCAGTTTTTGTCCATGTGGTTGTAGACTTTCAGGCCATGGTCCAGTTCGAAGATGTACCGGCTGTCATCCTTCAGGATGACGGTGACCTGGGTGGTCGTTCCGCCGCGGCGGATATTGTCCATGCGGTGCAGGCGGGTGTAGTGCCACTGGACCATGGGTTCCGTCTTGCCCTTCTGGTAGAACGCCGCGCCGGTTTCGTCCGCCTGGAGGTAGCCCCGGTACTTCTTGCCGTCAATGGTCTGAAGCGTACCGTTGGATTTGACCGTGTTCAGTTCGCTCATATCAGGTACCCACCCTTCCCAGCAATCCGGCAATTGCTTTCTTGCACAGAATCATGACCAGGAACAGAATCGTCGCGATGGCGCTGGCGTAGCCCATCTCAAACCGGCTGAAACCATAGTCGAACAGGTGGGTGACCACCGTGCGGGCCGCGTAGTCCGTGGAGGGATAGCCGCACAGCATGCGCGGCACGTCCGAGACGTTGAACGCGGAGGTGATGCTCATGACCGCGCCGAAGAGCAGCATCGGCTTCATGCTCGGCAGGGTGATGTGGTACAGCTCCTGCCAGCGGTTGCGGACGCCGTCCACATAGCCCGCTTCATACATGCTCCGGTCGATGCCCTGGAAGCCGGCGACGAAGCTCAGGAAGCCGGTGCCCATGCTCATCCACAGGCTGACGATAATCACAATGGTCATCATGTAGCGCGGGTCGGTCAGCCACAGGCGGGGCGCCTCGATGATGCCGAACTCCATCAGGATGGAGTTGAACCAGCCGTACGCGTCGCCGCGGAAAATGATGGAAAACACACCGAACGCGGCGCCGGCGATGGACGGCGCGTAGAAGACGACCACCGCGACCGCCCGCAGCCACTTGGGCAGCTCATTGATAAACCAGGCGAACAGGAAGGAGAGGATGTACCCGACCGGGCCGGTGATGACGGCGATCACGAACGTATTCTTGATAGCCGTCAGGAAGACCTCGTCCTGCAGCACCAGGTTGATGTAGTTCTGGAGGCCGATGAAACGGGCGGGCTCCAGGATATTGTAATAGGTAAAACTGTAGAAAATGGATGTCGCGATCGGCAGAATGAAGAAAGTAAAGAACAGGATCGCGTAGGGTGCCAGGAACGCGTAGCAGGTTTTGTTCCGTTTGGCCATGACCAGGCCGTGCGCGAACTGTTCCCGCTTCATGGTGATAAATCTCTTGGCGAAGGACTGGGATTCCATGCTGTTTCTTCCCCCTTTCCTCATCAGTCAAGCGGCAGGTTGAATTCCCGCCGTTTGATCCGGATTTCCTCGTTGATCGTGCGCGCGTAGTTCAGCAGCGTTTCCCGCGGGTCTTCCTTGGTGTTGATGACACGGCGGATGGCGTTGGTGATGTGGCGCGTAGTGGAGTAGCCGCCGGCGATTTCCGGGAAGCCCCGGGTGTTCGCCATCTGGGTTTCCAGGATCTTCAGCTGCTTGCTGCTCCAGGCCAGCTGGCGGAGCGCGTCGCGGTTCGCGGTCTGGTACCGGGCGCTGGCGCCCAGGACGCTTTCCATCTCCCGGCCGAACCGGACCTGGGCGTCCGCGCTGACCCACCACTTCATGAACTCCCAGGCGTTCTGTTTTGTCTGCTCGTTATCGGTGGCGATCATCAGGCAGCACAGGCCGTCCGTCTGCACGGTGTTGTCGATGCTTCCGTCCTCCTGCAGCGTACCGGGGAAGTAGGTGAAGTCCCACAGGCCGCGGATTTCCGGGGCGGAAACCATCAGGGTGTTGTAGGTCGCGTAGGACGCGACACCCAGCGGCATTTCGCCGGAGCGGAAGCGGCTGACGAAGTCGTACACCACCGGCAGGCCGTAGTCGTTGTAGAGGCTGGTATACTGCTTGAAGGCGGCTACGCCGGCCTCGCTGTCAATCACGGTATGCTTCGCGTCCGCGTCATAGATCGCGCCGCCGTTCTGGTAGATCATGGAACCGAGAACGGAAATGTCCGCGATCGCGATATCCGGGAACGGAACGCCGACCGTCAGGCTGTTGCCCTGGATCGTGGGCAGTTCGGCAATCAGGTCGTCCCAGGTCTTCGGAATTTCCAGGCCGAGCTCCTCCATGATGTCCGTGCGGTAGAAGAGCAGGTTGTAGTTCTGTGTCTCCGGCAGGCCGTAAACGCCGACCTTGGTTCCGTTGTTGTAGGTCAGGGGATCCAGGATGCTCTGGTAGAACGGCTTGACGACTTCCGCGTAGTCCGGGAACTGGGTCAGGTCCTCCACCGCGTTGCGCATCGCGTAGTTGACAGCGAACCATCCGCTGACGCTCAGCACGATGTCCGGGCCGTTGCCCGCGACGACCGCGGTCAGGATCGCGTCCGCCTGGACCAGCTTGACGTTGACCTTGATATTCGTTTTCGCGGTGAACGTGTCGTCCACCATGGTCTTCAGCACCGTGCTCTGGTCGCGGCCGGTGGTGATCCAAATCTCCAGCACGTCGTCGGTATCGTCGTACTTGTCGCCCAGGGAGTTGTAATCCACGAAGAAGGAGCTGATACAGCTGCGGATCTCGTGGAACATGCTCTGGAAAAAGCTCTCGTGCACCGCGGGAACCTTCACGTTCTCGCCGGTCACCATGATCAGGTCCACGTCCAGCTTGCTTTCGGACATGTTCTGCATCGCTGTGCCCAGGGAGGTGATGTTGTCCTTGAAGTTGGTAAAAGACTCGGTGATCCGGTCGTTGCTCTGGACGAAGGTTTCCAGCTGGTAGGCCAGGGTCTGCGCCACGGCCGCCCGGTCGCTCTTCTCGCCGGTGATGGCCACGATGTCGTCCACGATCTTGTACAGGCGCCTGCTTTCCAGGTCCATCGCCTCGATCGCTTCCGGATAAACCTTGGCCAGGTTGTAGTCGCGGAAACGGTCCGGGTTGACGCCGGTCAGCACCAGCAGCTTGCGGTAGATCTGGTTCAGGCGGAAGATGCTGTCCTCCACGTCCTTCAGGACCGGACCCATCTCGCCCAGCGTCACTTCCATCCGGAAGGTGTGATCGCCCTGGGTCAGGTAGAAGCGGTAGGGGTTGCCGTTTTCATCCGACAGCGTCCGCATCTGCCAGCTGGTGTTGTAGGAGAAGGTGACGGCTTCCATTTCCTTAAAGGGAATCTCGCCGTCGATATAGACCGTGCGGCCGGACAGGGCGCCGCGCTGGTACATCTGGCGGGCCTTGACGGAGATGTTGTAGTATCCGTCCTCCGGAACGGAGAAGTTCCACTGGATCCATTCGCCCGGATGGGTCCAGGGATCGCCGCCGATGAAATTCAGGATCGTGTTGGTCACGGAATACGGAACGGTCTGGGAGGAGCTGCGGTCGTAGCGCGCGTACAGGCTCGGCGCGCTGCGCAGCTGGGCGCTTTCGCCCTGGACCGTCTGGGAGTAGTTCTTCGCCTCTTCGCTCATCGTGACCTCCGGCAGGGAGGCGGCGTATTCGGTATATTCCGGATACTTCGCGATGGGCGTCAGCGTGATCCCGCAGATGACGACGGGCTCGTTGACCGCCTTCAGGGTCAGGGTGTTGTCTCCCTGCTCAAACCAGAAGGCGTAGGGCTCGGTCTGGTAGCCCATGTCGTCGTGGCAGAACGCGGTCTGTTTTTCAAGGATTTCCTTCTGCGTCGGCCGGATGTCGTTGCCCTGGTTGTCCTTGCGGACCTCGCCCTCGTCGGTCCACAGGCGGCTGAAGCACAGCGTGCTCGCGCCGGTGAAGGGCAGCTCGCCGTTGATCAGCAGCTCGCGCTCGATATCGACGCCGCGGCTCTGCGTGGTCAGGTATTCCAGCCGGATATTATACAGGCCGGCCTGCGGAACGTCCACGTGCCAGGTAACGACGGAACCGTCGTCTGTGAAAAGGCCTTCCGTCTGCGGCGCGGCTTCCCCTTCAAAGGAAAGCACGTCAACAGACACTTCCTCTTTGGCTTCCGGGGCGGAAGCGTGGGAAGCGACGTAGGCGTCGTATGTGTTGCCGCGTCCGATTCCGGACACTTCCGTGGACAGGTCAGTTCCGGCGTACTTGCTGCTGTAGTCTGACGGGCCCTGGTTCAGCAGGACCATCAGGACAATGACCGCAGCAACAGCCACGACACCGATGAGAATGTTCCGCCATTTTCTTGACATGAGTTCATCTCCCATTGCTTCCCCGGATACGCAAACAGGAAATGCAAACGTTTGCGCTTCCGGGTATTCTTTTCTGAAACCATGACAAAAACCGAGAATTGTACTTAAAAATTATACTGGCAATAGAATAGGATGTCAATCAGAAAAGCGTCACATTCTGTTCATCAAAAATTCACATTCAGGGCGCGAAAAAACCGCCTCCGTAAACTACGGAAGCGGTCTGTTTCCTCAGCGGATTTCAGCGCCGAGCTTGAATTTCAGGTTGCCCAGGATCTTCTTCACGAAGCGTTCCACGTCATCCGGCGTCAGGGGCTTGTCGTCCGGCTCGAAGCGGATCTTGAAGGCCATGCTCTTCTTCCCTGCCCCGACCTGCTCGCCGCGGTAGATATCGAACAGCTCCACGTCGCTGACGCGCGGGCAGGCGCGGGCGATCTCGTTCATCAGGTCGCCGCAGGCGGTCTCCTCGCTGACGGTCAGCGCCAGGTCGCGGATCACCGGCGGGAAGGCAGAGACCGGGGCGTAGCGGAAGCTGGCGGCCGCGTGGCCCATCATCTTCGCGTAGTCGATCTCGCCCAGGAAGATTTTGTGGTTGGCCTTGCTGTCCTTATGCAGCTTCAGCTCGGCGGTCACCTCGTTGGCCAGCTTGCCGAACACGCCGATCCGCTCCCCCTCGCAAAGCAGGTACGCCGCGATGCCGGGATGCAGGTACGGCACGTCCTGCGCGCGCTCCACGGTGAAACGCAGGCCAAAGGCCTGCCCGAGCGCTTCCAGGCTGCCCTTGACGGTGAAGAAGTCCTCCTCGTCGCCGAAGGCGGCGAAGCCCAGGTGCAGGCGCTCGTCGGGCATTTCGCCCGTCTCCCGCGGCAGGTAGACGTTGCTCAGTTCGAACACGCGGCCCTCGTTGTTGCCCTTTTTCAGGTTCTCGGTCACGATGTTCAGCATGCTCGGCGCCAGCAGGGGCCGCATGATCGCCAGGTTGGCGGAAATCGGGTTGCGGATCCGGAGCACGTTCCGCTCCGGCGCGTCCTGCGGGATGCGCAGGGCGTCCAGGTCCGCGTCCGCGTAGAAGGACAGGGTGATGATCTCGCTGTAGCCCTCGGCGCACATGATCCGCTTGACCTTGTCCTGGCGCAGCTGGGCGGGGTTCTTGCCGCCGCTGGTGACCATGGCCGCCTTCAGGAAGGTGGGCGTCACGTGCTCATAGCCGTATTCGCGGATCACTTCCTCCGCCAGGTCGGGCTCACCGACCTCGATATCCTCGCGGTAGCGCGGGGCGGTCACCGTCAGGGTGTCGCCGTCGCGGACCACGTCGAAGTTCAGGTTCTTCAGGATGCGCAGCACGTCCTCCGCGGGCACCTCGATGCCGAGGATCCCGTTGATCCGGCTGAGGCTGGCGGTGAAGCGCTTCCCTTCCCGCGGCGCGCCGGCGCTGCAGTCGAAGGCGCTGGAGGTGATTTCGCCGCAGCCGAGCTCCTGGATCAGGTGGAGCGCCCGGGCCATGCCCAGCTCGGTGGTGTACTCGCTGATGCCCTTCTCGAAGCGGGCAGAAGAATCGCTGCTCTGGCCCAGCGCGCGGGAGGTCCGGCGGACGTTATCCCGGGCGAACTTCGCCGCCTCGAACAGAAGCTGTGTCGTCTTTTCGGTGATTTCGCTGTTCAGGCCGCCCATGATACCGGCCAGCGCCACCGGGCGGCTGCCGTCGCAGATGACCAGGTTTTCAGGGGTCAGGGTGAATTCCTTCTCGTCCAGGGTCTGGATCTTCTCCCCGCTCTTCGCGCGGCGGACGATGATCCGCTTGTCCTGCAGCTGGTCCATGTCAAAGGCGTGCATCGGCTGGCCGATCTCCAGCAGCACGTAGTTGGTGATATCCACCACGTTGCTGATGCCGCGCAGGCCGCACAGCGCCAGGTTCCGGCGCATCCAGGCGGGGCTTTCCTCCACGGTGATGTTCCGCACGCCGTGGCCCAGGTAACGGGGGCACAGGTCCGGCGCCTCGACCGTGATGTCCAGGCCGGGGAACATGTAATCGGAAACGGTATAATCCGTGGCGGGCATCTTCAGTTCCTTCCCCAGCACGGCGGCCACTTCCCGGGCGATGCCCAGGATGCTCTGGCAGTCCGGCCGGTTCGCGGTCACGGAGATGTCGAAGATATAGTCGTTCATGCCGACGACCTCCCGGATGTCCGTGCCCGGAACGGTATCCTTCGGCAGGTCCATCAGGCCGTAAACCTCGGCGCCGGGATACAGGTCGTCGTTCAGCCCCAGTTCCTCGCCGGAGCACATCATGCCGCAGGAAGGGATGCCCTTCAGGGGCTTGGCGGTAATCTTCACGCCGCCGGGCAGGACAGACCCGTCCAGCGCGGCAGGGGTATGCATGCCCTCGTACACGTTCGGCGCGCCGGTCACGATCTGGATCGGGTTGCCGTACTGTCCGCAGTTGACCTGGCAGGTCACCAGGTGGGTGCCCTCCACTTTCTCGCAGCTCAGGATCTCGCCCACGACCACGCCGCGGACCTCCGCGCCCAGGTCGATCAGTTCCTCCACCTCAAAACCGCAGCTGAAAAGCTTTTCCTGCAGTTCCTCCGCGGAGATATCGATATCCACATATTCCTTCAGCCAGCTGAAAGGTACTTTCATACGCTTATCCTCCTCAATCCTTGAACTGCTTCAGGAACCGCAGGTCGTTCTCGAACATCAGGCCGATGTTGTTGATGCCGTACTTGAGCATCGTGATGCGCTCGATGCCGATGCCGAACGCGATGCCGGAATAGACGGAAGAGTCGATGCCGCAGTTCTCCAGGACCTTCGGATGCACGACGCCGCCGCCGAGCACCTCGATCCAGCCCGTGTGCTTGCACAGGGAGCAGCCCTTGCCGCCGCACTCGAAGCAGCTCACGTCCACCTCGACGCTGGGCTCGGTGAACGGGAAATAGCTCGGGCGCAGCCGGGTCTTCACGTTCGCGTCAAAGATCTGCTGGACGAACTTGTCCAGCATGCCCTGCAGGTCACACAGGGTGATGTTCCTGTCCACGACCAGGCCTTCCATCTGCTGGAACATGGGGGAATGGGTCGCGTCGCTGTCGGAGCGGAACACGCGGCCGGGCACCAGCACCTTGATCGGCGGCTTCTGCATGTCCATCACGCGGATCTGGCCGCCGCTGGTCTGGGTCCGGAGCAGCAGGTCGCCATCCAGGTAGAAGGTATCCTGCATATCCCGGGAGGGATGGTCCTTCGGAACGTTCAGGCGGGTGAAGTTATGGTCGTCGTCCTCGATTTCGGGGCCTTCAAACACCTCGAAGCCCATGCCGGCGAACACGCCGATCATCTCGTTCCGGACGACGGTCAGCGGATGCAGGTTGCCCAGCGGCCGCTTCTTCCCGGGCAGGGTGATATCCACCTGCTCGCTGCGGTTGCGCTCGGCCAGCTCCATCTGGTCCATCTGTCCGCTCAGGGCGCGGTACTTTTCCTCCGCCTCCACCTTGAAGTCGTTGATCACCTTGCCCATGGCGGGACGCGCTTCCTTCGCGACGGTGCCCAGGCCCTTCATCAGGTCGGCGATGCTCCCCTTCTTGCCCAGGAAATCCTGCCAGAAAGCGCCCAGCTTGTCCTTGGAGTCAATCTGGCTGATCCGCTTTTCCATCTGTTCCCGAAGCGCCTTGATTCTCTCTTCCATGTCCCTCTCACTCCTGTAAAAAAGAAGCGCGGTCTTCCTCTGCGAAGCCGCACTTCCCCTTGATTCCTCTGATGCGCGATCACGCGGCAGTTCAGGCGATACTATATCACCTCCGCCGCCGGATTGTCAATTGATCCGGGGTATTTCAGCCCGGTTTACTGGGCGTTCCGGACCAGCCGCTGGATGTCCTCCACCACGAGCTTCAGGTTCGGGTTGGAGATCATCTGGGCCTCCACCGTCTTGCAGCTGTGCATGACCGTGGTATGGTCCCGCCCGCCGAACACGTTGCCGATCTGCGGCAGGCTCATGCCGGTCATCTCCCGGGTCAGGTACATCGCGACCTGGCGGGGCACGGTGATCTCCCGCTTCCGGGTCGGCCCGATCAGGTCGTTGATCGTCAGCCCGTAGTAGTCGCTGACCGTCTGCATAATCAGCTCGGCGGTCACCTGCTTCTGGCGGCGCTGGTCGAAGATCTCCTTAAGCGCCTGCTCGCACAGCTCCACGGTGATCGGCTCGCGCACCAGGCTGGAATACGCCACCAGGCGGGTCAGGGAGCCCTCGAGCTCCCGGATGTTGCTGTCGATCTTGCCGGCGATCAGCTGCAGCACGTCGTCCGGCACGGAGATGTTGTCCTGCTGGATTTTTTCCCGCAGGATGGCCACGCGGGTGTCCACGTCCGGCTTCTGGATATCGGCCACCAGGCCCCACTCAAAACGGGAGCACAGCCGCTCCTCCAGGCGCTGGATGTCCTTCGGGGGTTTGTCGCTGGTCAGGATGATCTGCTTGTTTTCGTTGTGCAGCTCGTTGAAGGTGTTGAAGAATTCCTGCTGGGTACTCTCCCGGCCGGCGATGAACTGGATGTCGTCCACCATCAGCACGTCCACCTTGCGGATCTTTTCCCGGAACTCCAGGGTCGTCTTCTGCTGGATCGCGCTGATCAGCTCGTTGGTGAACTGCTCGCTGGTCATGTAGAGGACTTTCTTCTCCGGCTCGTTCTCATGGATAAAGTGGCCGATCGCCTGCATCAGGTGGGTCTTGCCCAGGCCCACGCCGCCGTAGATGAACAGGGGATTGTACGCCTCCGCCGGGCTCTCGGCCACGGCCAGGGCCGCGGCGTGCGCGAAGCGGTTGGCGTTGCCGACCACGAAGCTCTCGAATGTGTATTTGGGATTCAGGCGGGGGGCGTTGTCCACCGGTACGGGATCCGGGTTTTCCAGTTCGTCCTTCGTCACGATGCGGACCTTCATCGGCTTTCCGGCGATGTCGGTCAGGGATTCCTCAATCATCGGCACGTATTTCTTCTGGATCAGGGGAATCATCGGGCCCATTTTTACGCTGACGAGCAGGGTATCCTCCTGGATCGACGCGGGGACCATGTTCCCGTCGACCCAGGTGCTGTAGGATACGTAATTCATTTTCTGTGACAGAACGGCACAGGTCTGCTCCCAGAGTGACGCCATATTCATGCGGACGATTCCTCCGAATCCCGTTATAATCTATCTTCAGCCCGGCGCTTAAAAAAGCGCACGATCTGGTCTCGTGAGCTGTGGATAACCGATGTGGATAAGTTTTCATCCATAACCGGTGCATGGACAATGATAGCAGAAAAGCAGGGCTGAATCAAGCTTTCCACCCCTGTGGATAATTTGACAGAATTTTAAGAATTTCCCCCGCGCCCTTTCAAGGTTTTGTACCTGTCCTTCCCCGGCAACCACAAGATTTTGTCTCCTTCCGCCGTTTCCCTTTCGTTTTTTTCCTGTATCCCCGTTTTATTGACTTTTTCTTCAAAAGAATTAACACTTTGTTTATATTATGTTCCGCTGATGCGCTATTTCAGATTTATCCCGCTTTTCTTGTATTTTTGCTTCTATTTCTACTACTATATGTGGTATAATATTTCGAAATGATCTGTTCGGGGGAGTTCAATATGATCGAAAACTGGCATGTCCGTGAAGCCCTCCGCTCCCGCCTCGGTTCCGCGCTGGTGGACGAACCCGGCGTCCCGGACCGGGCGGCCGACGTGCTCCGCTCCTACGCGCCCTATAAAGACACCCTCGCCGGCCTTGCCGTCCGGGTGGAGGACGCCCTGTTCAATACCCTCTACGAGCGCCTGGGCCCCTCCATGACCGTCCGGATGGACGACGGGACCACCCGGCGCGTCCGCACCGCCGAACTGAAGGACGCGGCGGACGACGTCATGGGCGTTCTCTTCGACCGGCTGAAGGTCTATTCCGTCAGCTACGACGCGCTCCACGCCTATTGCATGGAATGCGGTTCCTTTACCGCCATGCGGACGCTGTACTGCCGCTTCGGGGACTTCCTTCCCGAATCCGAGCGCAGGATCATGGCCCGCATCATCCGGGACACCCGCCCGAAGGCGGACTGGGAATCCTGGATGCTCCCCGAAGACTGCTGATGATACCCCGGAGGTTATATCCATGAAACGTTTCCTCTCTTTCCTGCTTTTCCTGATCCTGCTCCTGCCCGCCGCCGCGCCGGCGGAGACCATCGTGACCAGCTTCTATCCCGTCTGGGTCTTTACCCTGAACCTGACGCAGGGGCTGGAGGATATCACCGTCCGGAACCTGGCGGCCCCCGAAACCGGTTGCCTCCACGACTACACGCTGCAGCCCTCCGATATGAAGGCGCTGGCGCAGGCGGACGCCCTGCTCATCAACGGCGGCGGCATGGAATCCTTCCTGCCGCTGGTCACCGCCGCGTATCCGGAGCTTCCGGTCATCGACGCGTCCGTGGATATCGCGCAGCCGGAAGAGGGTACCTGGGCGGAATTCGGTGAACCGGAGGAGGGCGAGGAAGGCAACTCCCATTTCTGGATGGATCCCTCCCGCGCCGTCCGGATGGTGAGCAACCTGGCCGAAGGCCTGGTCCGGATCCTGCCGGACGACGAGGCGGCGATCCGGGAAAACCTCGCGGCCTATACCGCCCGCCTGGAACAGGTGGCGGAAATGCTGAAGGGCGCCGCGGAAGAAAGCGGCGTCCGGGAAGTCGTCATCATCCATGAGGCTTTCCCCTATTTCGCCGAGGCCTGCGGCCTGCCGGTCCTGGCGGTCGTCGAAAAGGAACCCGAGGACGACCTGCCCGTCGGCCTCCGCGCGGAAGTGATCCGCCTGATCGCCTCCCGGGAGGAGGCGCCCCTTTTGATCAAATCGCGGGAAAACGACCCGGTCGCGGATATGCTGAGCGCGGAAACCGGCGCCCCGGTCTGTGAACTGAACACGCTGACCTCCGGTCCCGAAGACGCGCCGCTGGATTTCTACGAAACCGCCATGGCGGAGAACCTCGCCGCGCTGCTGGCCGCGTTCTCCCCCGCCGACTGATTTTCCCGAAAGGAAGTGCCCCATGCCCAGCGTGTCACCCGAGCTTTACCGTACCATCTCCTGGGTGTCACGCTACCTTTTTGCCATCACAACCCTGCTCATCCTGCTCCGGACCGTCCTGCGGATGCTCAGCGACGCGCGCGAGCGGAAGGCGCAGCTCCGGAACCTTCCGGGCTCCGGCCTGATCGGGGAGATGGTGGTGATTTCCGGAAATGACGAACTGCCGGAAGGCACCTATCTTCCGGTTCCCCGGGAGGGCGTGCTCGGTTTCGTCCGTTCCTGTGACCTGGTGGTCCCGGTGGACGGCGTGCGCCGGGTTCACCTGGACTTTACCTGGCGGGACGGGACCGGCCTTCTGATCTCCCCCCGCAGCGGCTGTACGGCCGTGGTGAATTCCGCCCTGCTGGACCACCGCTCCCCGCCGGATTCGGTGCCCATGACCCACGGTGCCTTCCTCCAGGTGGGCAGCGCGGTGCTCCGCCTCCGGGTCTACGCCGCGCTGGATAATACCGGCGGCGAGTTTACCTTCCGGGATTCCCCGCAGGCGCTGCAGCAGGCGTCCCGGATGCCGCCGCCCGCGCAGATGCCCTGTCCGCCCGCGTACCCGGGACAGCCGGAATACACGCCCCCGGGCCCGCAGGAATATCCGCCGGCCCCGGCGGAATACCAGCCGGCCCCGCCTTCGCAGGAATATCCGCCAGTCCCGACACCGCCGGAATACGCGGTCCCGCGGCCTCCCGTTCCGGAAGGGGCGGAGCCTGCCCCCGCGCCGGACGCGGAAGTAACGCCTCCCCGGCGCCCGAATGACCGCTGGAAGGAGGACTGGAGCGAATGAACGACCGCAAATCCTCCTTCCGCCAGGGCCCGGTGATCGCGATGATGCTCTTCCCCGCCCTGGGATTCCTCCTGCTGGCCGTCCGGGATGGCAGCACGACCGCCGCCCTGCTGGCCGGCGCGCTGCCGCTGCTGATCCTGCTGGCGGACACCGTCATCGCGGGAATCATGGGCGCGGACCGGCTGCTGGTTTCCATGACCGCCTTTTTCTGTTCCCTGGGCCTCCTGGTCCGGGCCTGTACGCTTCCGGAGATTACCCTGCCCGCCCTGGCTGAATCCGCGGCGGACCTTTCCGGTGCGGCGGACGCGCTGATCCTGCCGGCGGTGGTCCTGGCCGCCGCCTTCGGCCTTTCCCGCCGCCAGGTGCTGCTTTCGTTCCTGTCCCTGGGCGTCGGCGCCGCCCTGCTTTTCCTGCTGGGAAAGCATGAATCCGCGCTGCTCCTGGGGGCCGCGGTGGTCCTGATGTACTGGATGTCCGGCGCCGGTCCCTTCGGCCTCCTGGCCGCGGTGTGCGCCCTCGTCGGCATGGCGTTCCTGGCCTGGTCCCTGTCGCCGGAAATCCGGGACGCGTTCGGCATCTGGCAGGATCCCGAAGCCTTCGCGGAATCCGGCGCGCCGCTCCCCGCGAGCCTGGCGGCCATTTCCGCCGGCGGGCTTTTCGGAACAGGACCCGGGCTGGTTTCGTTCGACCTGCTCCCGGCGTCCTCCCCCTGGTTTGCCTTCGCGGCGCTCTGCCACCAGTTTGGCATGATTGCCGCCATCCTGACGCTGATCCTGTTCGGCCTGATGCCCCTGCGCGGCGCTTCCGCCGCGCGCGCCGCCCGGGGAAGCTTCCACAGCCTCTCGGCCGCGGGAGTTTCGCTCCTGCTGGGGCTGGCCGCGCTCTCCGGCGCGGCGGGGGCCGCCGGAATCCTTCCCTCCACGGGAATTCCCTTTCCGTTCCTCTCCGGCGGCACGTCCCTGATCCGGGACCTGCTGCTTTCCGCGATCCTCTGCTGGGTTTCCGGCCGCAACCGGCAGGACCTGAAGGAGGACGCTTCCCTGGCCATGCTGGCCCACTGAACCCTGACTGAGAGGCGTATGATATGAAGCAGCAGCGGCACCGGATCCGGATGATTGCCCGGCTGCTTTTCTGCGCCTTCCTGGTGCTTTCCGCCGCCATGATCTGGCCCCTGACCCGGGACCTCGGCAACCTGCAGTCCCTGTTCACCCCGCCCGCGCAGACGGCCGCGCCGGAGGAAAACCTTCCTTCCCGGAACGCGGACCTGGAGGCGGTCGTGCCGGAAGCCTTCCGGAACGGCGGGGACAGCGGGATGGGCGGCGCGGCGGTCATCGTTCAGTATATGACGGGCGAAGTAGTCGCGATGGTTTCGCTTCCGGAGAACCCGGACGCGGAGTCCGCGGTCAACGCCGTGACGGATGTCCTGTTTCCCCTCGGGACGCTGGAAGCGCAGCTGGAACTGCCCGCCGGCGTCTTCCCCGAAGGATTCGCGTTCAGCGATATGGCCGCCGCCTCTCCGGAATATCCTTCCCTGGCCCCGCTGCACCTGTGCATGATTACAGCCGCCGCGGCGAACGGCGGCGAAATGCCGCAGCCCCGCATGCTCCGGGAAAAAGCCGCAGAAACAGTCCTGACGCTGGACGCGGATACGGTCGGCCGGCTGCGCCTGCGGATGCAGGACAGCGTCCAGGGCACGGGGAACGCCGCGGCCGCGGCGGTGTCGACGATGGATATCCGCGGGCTTTCCGGGGTGGCGCATGCCGCGGACGGAACGCCCCTGTCCTGGTTCACGGGCTATTCCGCCCAGCAGGACCTTCCCTACGCGCTGTGCGTGCTGGTGAAAGGCGTGCCGGAGAACGATTCCGGCGCGGCGGCCGGCGCGCGGATCGCCCATGAGCTCTTTACCTGGCTCCGGAACCATCCGGAGTAAGCATACCGCACCCGATTGACAGAAAGAAGGTTGTTGTCCTTGAAACGGTTTGCCGCGATTCTGCTGGTTCTTCTCCTGCTGCTTCCTTCCGCCCTGGCGGAAAAGAAGCCGAAAGCCACCGACACGCCCGTGCCCGCCGCGATCACGGAGGACGTTGCCGAGCCTCCCGCGGTGATTCAGGAAATGCTGGACATCGCGTACCGGGAATGGGAGGAGACCGCCGGAAAAGCCCTGAAAAAGAGCAACAAGTACACCAAATGGTGGAATAACTATACCTGGGAATGGTGTGCCGGTTTTACCACCTGGTGCACGCTGGAAGCCGGGATCCCGCAGGATGACGAGAAGGTGATCCTGAAGCGGGCGGAAGGCGAAGTTCCCGACGCGATCTATTCCTGCAAGGCTTCCAGCCCCGCCAAGCTGATCCATTCCTTCCTGCACATGCGCCGGACCACGATGATCCCCCAGAAGGGATTCATCATCCTCTACGGAACCGGCAGCAACTACAAGACGCATGTGGGCATCGTGTACGACGTGGAGAAGCTGGATAACGGAAAGTACCGCCTGACCACCATCGAGGGCAACATGTCCAACACGGTGAAGATGTACATCGCGGATTACGAGCCGGTGGACGTTTTCCACGACCAGAAGCGCAGCCCGAAGACCAGCAACCTTTCCGAGGTTCCGGAAGAGGAAAAGACCCTGGAGGAAGCGAAAAACCTGACGTATACCCTCCGGAAAACGAGCAAAAAACCCTGGTACGTCACCTGTTTCCTGATGCCCTGGGTGCCGGAAGGCATTGAGGCCGCTGAAGCAGTTCCGGAGGTAACGCCGGAACCGTAAAGGAGGATTGGAATGATCTGGAAGATCGGGCTTCCCGCGATCTGCCTGCTGGTCTGCCTCCCGCTGTTCATGTATTACAAGAAATCGCTGCAGTACGCGCTGGGAGCGATGTTCAAGACCTGCGGAACCCTGTGCGCGCTGATTCCGGCCCTGGTGGCCGCCCTGCGCCTGGATCCGCACTGCTGGATCTGCGTCATCGCGCTCGTCCTGCACGCCGCGGCGGATTATATCCTGGAGTTCAATATGTATATCGGCGCCGGACTGTTCGCCGCCGGGCATATCTGCTATATCGCCTTCTTTACCACGCTCTTCCCGGTCTCCACGCTGCACATGGTCTGCCTCATCTGCCTGGTCGCCCTGTCCGCGGCGATCATGTGGCGCTGGCGGCAGAACATCGGGAAGAAGATGTCCCTGATGGCGGTCTATGTCGGTATTCTCTGCGTGATGTGCGCCTGCGCCGTCGGCTGCTTCTCCGGCGCCTCCACCGCGGGGATCCTGATCGCCTGCGGCGGCGCGCTGTTCTTCGTCAGCGACGCCATGCTCTGCCGCCGCCTGTTCTTCTCCGCGCCCCGTCCCGTCGACTGGGCCATCATGATCACCTACTACTGCGCCCAGCTTTTGTTCGGCTTTTCCTGCTTGTATATATGACTTGAATCGGGTTCCATTTTTTCCGGCGCTTACAGCTTCCCCTTGTGCCGGACCCACTCGTACTGCGGCAGCACCAGTTCCTTCATCTTTTCGATGACACTCTGCCGCAGAGGCGTATCTCCTCCCCGTTCCTGGAAGTAAGGCCGGCGCTTGGTATTGTCGATCACCGCGCAGATAGTCCGGAACCTTTTCCACTTGATCGTCCCGCCGTCCTGGACAAGGTCCGCCTCCCGGCGGGCAATATCCAGAACTACTTTGTCAT
>JAILIE010000099.1 GCA_024695415.1 Clostridiales bacterium
CGGTAACCGCCATGCCGTTGATCGGCAGGATGACGTTGTATTCCGCCAGCCACAGGGCCACGGTCATGATCATGATGAAGAACCCGAGGAATACGGAAACCACCCGGGCCAGGAACCGGTAGCCGTCGGTCGCGATATGCTCCAGGTTGATGTCCACGGCGGCATAGCACTGGGTCACGCCGTTGCTGTCGCGTACCGGCCGGTAGAAGGTCAGCAGCCAGCCGTAGGTTTCGTTGGAATTAATCGGCGGGATCTCCCTCCCGGCCTTCAGGTCCGGCAGGTATTCCTCGAACGCCATGTCGAAGTCGACCATTTCCCCGGCTTTCTTGCCGGGCACCTCGTCCGTATCCGGGTCGAACACCACCTGGCACCCGTCCTCCAGAATCCGGTAGACGTAGCAGAACTCCAGGTATTCCGAGCTGTCCATCATGCTCTTCAGGAAACTTTTGATCTCGGAATAGCCTTCCGCTTCCTCGCCCTTTTCGATATACTCGTCCACCCGGTCCCCGTCGATTCGTTCAATCACCACTTCGAGCACGTCATCGGCCAGGATCTCCTGCGAGTCGATGGCGGCCTCCCGGTAGTGATAGACGCTGATGCCGGTCACGACGGCGGCCGTCAGGAGCGTCGCCGCGGTCACGAGGAAGATGATCTTCAGCCGCAGGGAGCGCCGGTGGGCGAAACCCGAATCTTTCATCCGCTGCTTCAGGGACAGCGGCGCCTGTTTCCAGCCGGTCAGCTCCACCTTCCGGCGGATCTTCTCCGGCAAATAGCGCAGCACCAGCGCGACCGCCGCCACGGTGATGGTCTTGTCCGCCAGGTCGATCAGCATGTCCGCCGTAAACTGGGCCCAGAATTCCGTCATCGCGCCGCTGTCGAAAAAGCGGTGCGCCAGCGGGGCGGAAACGCCCTGCCCAAAGCTGAAACCATAGATCGTCCACGTCAGCAGGGAGCCGAGCGCCCCGCCGATCAGGGCGAATGTCAGCACGATCAGCGGCAGCTTCCAAAGCTTGCCGTAATCCCCCTTGTAGGCGAAATAAGCAGAACTGACGGCGATCAGCACGTTCAGGGAGCTGTAGTAGATGGACTCCATGTCGCTGATCCCGTTGATCAGGTTGGTGAAGAAGCCCACGATAATACCGGGAATAAAGCCGCCCAGGGCCGCGGAAAGGGCGCTGCCGATGTTGTCCAGGTACAGCGGCAGGTTCAGTGCCTTCGCGGCCTGGGCTCCGGCGATATTGACCGCCAGGCCCAGGATGCACAGCACCAGGATTCCGATTCGGTTTTGTCGGCGGACCGCCTTATCCCGGGTCAGTTCCATATCAGTTTCACCTCATGTCGGCTTCAGAAGGGAAAACGTTCACCGAAAGGGATCATTCGTTTGTATGCAGGAATGGCGGGAAACTCCCGCCGTATGGGTGGAGCCGCGCTGTACGGCCGGTTCCGTATATCTCCTGATTTGTAGTATAGAGCAAAGACATGTTCCTGTCAAACCCGGCGGTTTTATGCCCGCAGGGTGATGGTTCCCTCCGTGTTTTCCGAAAGGATCAGGTCCGCGCAGCCCGTCTCCGCGGTCAGGGTATACCCGCCCTTGAACCCGCTGAAGGAGAGGTATCCCTCCTCGTCGGTGACGAGGTTCGCGTGGGTTTCCCAATCGCCGTGGATCAGCTTCTTCAGCATCCGGTAGGAGGGCTTTTCACTGTTGTCCTCATGCACGAATCCGGACGGCGCCTTCAGCCAGCATCCGTCGTTGAAGTCCCAGGTGGTGATTGCCTCCACCAGCGGATGGCTGAAGAGGATCGAGTACATTTCGCCGATCTCCCGGGCCTGCCGCTCCTCTCCTTCCGGCGTGCTGGGCCACTCGTCCACCTGCCAGTCGTTCAGGTCCACGATATGCGGGGGCATGATCTCGCCGGAGATCAGGGTGTTTTCCGTAAAGTGAATCGGCAGGCCGAAGCGGGAGAACCGCTCCAGCACGTCATTCAGTTTCTCTTTCCCCCAGTAGCCCTGGTGCTGGTGGCTCTGGATGCCGATCGCGCCGATCGGCACGTCCGCCTCCAGCAGGTCCCCGATCAGCTGCTCATATCCCTTGCCGGTGTTGAAGTCGTTGATCAGGAGCACCGCGTCCGGGTTGCATTCCTTCGCCGCCGCGAACACCTCGCGCACCAGGCCGACGCGTCCCAGTTCCTTGCAGATCCGGGTAATCGCGTTGTCGTACCGGTCGAATACAGGCATGATCACGACCTCGTTGATCACGTCCCACAGGTCGACCACGCCGCGGTATCCGGTCACGTCCCGGTGGATCCGCTCAATCTGGCGGCGGAGAATCTCCTCATTGGAATATTTCAGGAGCCAGGGCGCGCAGGCTGTATGCCAGCACAGCGGATGGCCCTTGACCTGGACGCCCATTCCCCGCAGCCAGCGGGCCGCGGCCATCGTTTCGGCCTGGGCGGGCTTCCCTTCTTCCGGCTCGTACCGTCCCCAGTAGAACGGAAGCGTGCCGTAGTTGAACAGGCCCAGCCACTTCTCCATGCGTTCCCGCAGGAAAGCCTGTTCCGCCTCGTCCTTCGTTTTCATCAGGTCCACCGCGTCGAACGCGCCGCATCCGAACAGGAACTGATGGGATACCTGGTCCGCGCGGACCGGCCGTCTCGCCGCCGCTGTTCCGTCCGGGTTCAGGATCCGGACCCGGACGTCCGCCTTCCGATGCGCAAGCTGATTCATGTTTTCCTCCTCCGGTCTGTTTGATCAGGGGGCGTTTCCCGCCCCGGCTGGTTTCATCATAAATGTTGGAGTTTACTCTAAGTCAATAGTCCGGACAACTTTTTTGTTATTTCCCGCTCTTCTCCGCCGGCGGCATGAAAAAACGGCGCTTCGGATGATACCGAAGCGCCGGCGCGTTATTTCCGGATCCGGATATTCGTCAGAGCGCACTGGTCGCCCGTCAGGGCGGTGAATACCTCCTCCGCCCGGTCCGGCACCGTCGTGATATTCGTCACGGCGATGCCCGCGTTCTCCGTGGTAACCGTGATCCGGTTTCCTTCCCGGCGGAAGGTGATGGTGCAGTCCAGCCCTTCCCGGTTGCGTTTCTTCCATTCGTCCCATCCGGGGAAATCCCCGGTCCGGGTAACCGTCAGGTCGTTGGTGGACGCGCCGTCCCAGCCCCAGTACTCCCCGTCCGTCCGGATCAGCACGTGTTCCTGGAACTTTTCCCCGAATACCTTTCCGTCCGCGGCGCTGAACAGGCTGATAAACGGGCAGTGCCAGATCAGCCGGGCCGTCGGCAGGCTCATGGTATGGAAGGTGATTACCATGCCGTCCGATACGGGGATCCCCGCGGTGGCGTCCGTGCGGTAGCCGTCGATCTGGACATTGGGAACGTCCCCCTCCGGCCCGTCGATATAGGAAATCTCCTCCGCGATCCTCGGGATATAATCCGCCGGGACCGGTGTCTCCTCCCGGAAAACGCTCACGTCGCTGAGACTGCAGTTTTCACCCGTCAGCCCGATATACGCGTAGCGGGCGCTGTCCGGAAGGGCGACGGTCACTTCCACCGTCCGCCGGCCGTCCATGATCCGGATCAGCACGTGATCCCTGCAGTGGACCGCCTCCACGTCGTAGGTCCTTGCCTTCACGGCCGGTTCCGCTTCCGCCGGTCCGTCTTCCGTAACGCCGGTCCGGATGAGTCGGGCGCCGCGGGTCACAGTCTGGCCGTCGAAGCGGATCTCGCCGTACTCGAAATAGTTCATACTCTGGGAGGTCTTCTCATCGTAGTGGACACGGTTGTCCAGCGAATCGAACAGGATGATCGTCGGCGGCTGCGACGGGATGCCCGTTTCCTCGGGAATATAATTCAGGTGGATCTTCGTGACGCAGTTGCCGATCAGGATGCCGTCGGACACCTCGCTCCGGTACCGGCCGCAGCGCAGGTCGCTGCTGCCCGGCTGTTCCCGTTCCGCGGCGCGTTCCTGCATGCGGTACTCGGTATCCAGGTCGATCAGGTGCTGCATGATCCGGGCCATTCCCGGATCGAACTGGGTGCCCGTTCCCTTGACGATCTCCTCCCGCACCAGCTGCTGCGGAATCGCGCTGCGGTAGCTGCGGTTGGAGGACATAGCGTCATAGGCGTCCGCCACCGCGATGATCCGTGCGATCCCGGGGATTTCCTCGCCCTTCAGGCCTTCGGGATAGCCCTTTCCGTCGTAGCGCTCATGATGGTAGTGCGCGCCCGTCTGCAGGTAAGGATGATCCTTGATGCTGGAAAGAATCTGATTGCCGAGCACCGGATGCTGCTTGATCGCGTTGTATTCCCCGGGCGTCAGTTTGCCCTTTTTGTTGATGATGCTGTCGTCAATGCCGATCTTGCCGACGTCGTGCAGCAGGCCGGCGTAATAGATCTGCTCGCATTCCTCTTCGCTCTTGCCCATCTCCCGCGCGATCCGGACCGCGTACTCGGCCACGCGCACGGAGTGGCCGTGGGAATACTCGTCCTTCGCGTCGATGGCGGTCACCAGCGCCATGGCCGTCTCCTTGAACAGGCGCTTGGAGTTTTCCTTCTCCTCCTTCAGTCGTTCGATCTCGCTATGCTGGTATTCGCTGATTCTCCGGTTCCGGGAATGGATCAGGATGACCGCGACAATGGTCAGGATGTTGGTAAACAGGCCGGGAAGGCTGGCGAGGTTCCGCTGTATGATGACGTTGCGGGATATCATCGGGAACTGGGCCAGCAGGATGATCAGCGAAACCCGGAACCCGGTTTTCCCGAAAAACACGACCAGGAAAATGATGCAGATATTCCCCAGGGAGGAGACGATTCCGGTGAACGAGGACAGCGGCAGGCTGATCTGGCCGATGGTTATCGTCTGCTGGGAACGGCCCAGCAGGATGGTCAGGGTGGCCGCGGCGGCATACAGCGCCAGCAG
>JAILIE010000115.1 GCA_024695415.1 Clostridiales bacterium
TGTAAACCCCACCCGGTGCAAGATGCAATGGAGGCATGACGGCGGCCCGCCGCGTCCTCCGCGATCGCTTGAGCCGCGCGGTGACGCGCGGCCTGGATAGATGACCGTCCAGTACAGAACCCGGCTTATGGTCACGCTCGCATACATGAAAAGGCCCTCCGCACAGGAGAGCCTTTTCCTATATTTGACTGTTATTTCATTTCAACGGAGATTTCCCCGTTCCGCAGGGTGACGAGGACGCCCGTCACGGCATCCTGCGTGATCCTCACGTCCACGTCCCAGTTCCGCAGCAGGCTGATCACCCGGGGATCCGGCGTGTCCGGCTCGTCCTCCGAATTGGTGGAAATCACCGCAAGGGAAGGGCACACAGCGGAGATCAGGGCTGTGCTGGTGGCGTCGCCCTCTCCGTGGTTGGCGACCTTCAGCACGTCCGCATGGGGGATCGCGCCGGCGTTCAGCAGGGAGGACTCCTCCGGGAATTCCATATCCCCGGTCAGCAGCATGCTTCCGCCGCCGCCCTCCGCGAGCAGCACCAGGGAGTTGTTGTTTTCGGCCTCTTCGTTCTTTTCCAGCGGACCGATGACCGTCAGCTTTCCGCCATCCAGCGGGAGCGTGTCCCCGGCCCGGAGCCAGATGACATTTTCCTCCGGATAACCGGTCTTATTGATGGCTTTCTCAACGGGATGCTTCCCGTCTTCCTTCTTTAACACGTAATAAGCGGGAGCGTAGATTTTTTCCACGGTAATCCCGGATTCCAGCAGACTCCGCAGCCCGCCCGCGTGGTCCGCGTGGGTATGGGTCAGGATCACGCCGTCCAGCCGGGTGACGCCTTCCGCGCGCAGGGCGTCCAGCAGCGCGTCCGCGCTTTTTTTGGCGCCTGTGTCAATCAGGTAGGCGCTTCCGCCGCCGCGCAGCAGCAGCGCGTCGGCCTTCCGGACGTTAATGGCCAGCAGGGAAAGCTCCGCGCCGCCGGTTTCCGCCCCGCAGGAGGCGGTAAACAGCAGGACGGAGGCCAGTATCCAGGTCAGCAGCGATTTCTTCATTTTATTTCTCCCTCGGGGCGCCTGCCGCGGAAAAACCGCCCCAGCAGCGCCCTGCATTCGTCTTCCGGGCCGGACTGTGACCAGGAGGTCCGGCCATGCAGCAGGGGATCGGCAGGCAGGTCATAGATGCTGCCGCAGCATCCCGCCTCCGGGTCAGCGGCGCCGAAAACGCAGCGGCCCAGCCGGCTCATGAGCATCGCGCCGGCGCACATGGGGCAGGGCTCCAGGGTCACATACAGCGTGCAGCCGTTCAGCCGCCAGTCCCCCAGCTTCTCCGCGCCGCGGCGCAGGCAGAGGATCTCCGCGTGGGCGGTGGGATCCTTTAGCGCCTCCCGGCGGTTATGATCCGCCCACACAAGGGTTTTCCCCCGGTAGAGCGCGGCGCCGACGGGCACTTCGCCTTCGGCGAAGGCCTTTTCGGCTTCCTCCAGCGCCCTGCGCATCCCGGCTTCGTCTGTCAGCGCCATGGCCGTATCCTCCTTGCGATGCCTGTCCGGATTCGCTTCCATTATTATAGACGAATCAGAAAAAGTCAACCTTCCCGCCGGGCGGAGGCGGAGATTCCCTGTGGAAGAGACACGAAAAATCACATCAAAACATTATAAAAATCTGAAATGTAACCGCCTATATAACCGAAATATGGTACAATAATAGTGCAAAAAGGAAATCAGCCCTGATTGCTCACACGCGGAGAAGGAGGAAGCGATCCCGTATGAATAAGCGTTTATGGATGATAAGACTCGTCGCGTTCCTGGTGGTGTTCGCCATGACGCTCGGATCTTGCGTAATCATAGATCGCTCTGCCGGATATGTAACCAACGCGGCCCTGGCTGAAGAAGGAGAAGTAACCGAAGAGACACCGGAACCGACCCCGGAACCGACGCCTGAACCCACGCCGGAACCGACCCCGGAACTGACACCGGAACCGACGCCGGAACCGACGCCGGAACCCACGCCGGAACCCACACCGGAACCGACGCCGGAACCGACGCCCGAACCGACTCCGGAACCGACGCCCGAACCGACTCCGGAACCGACGCCCGAACCCACGCCGAAGCCCACCCCAGAACCGACAGAAGGATCAAACGTGGTGGTTGAAGTGGACAACCAGGATCCGCCTGCGATTGACGGAGGCTCCGACGACGGGGACGACGAGGATTTCGACGACGAGGATTTTGACGATTCCGACGACGGCCTGGTGGAGTTTGACGATGATGATCCCGGCGACGTATCAGGCACGCTGCTCCAGCAGTTCAACAATCCGGACAACTACCAGCAGGTCGAGTTCAGCGGCAGCGCCGATATCGAGCTGAAGCAGGTGGAAGGCATGTGGAGCGCCGGCTGGGACGGCCTGATCACGCTGACCGCCAAAGTGAAGGAAGCCAACCTGAGTTACAGGCTGATCTGGGAAGCCAACGACCATGATGACCGCGGCTGGTTTACCGTTGGCAGCGGTGACGAATACAGTTACACCCTGACAAAGGAAAACGCGGAACGTGAAGCCAAACGTGAATACCGCGTCGTGCTCTTTACCGTAGACTGACACCAACTTCTTCATATTCTATCCTCCTTTTCCCGGCGTACCCGGAGATCCAGGTACGCCGGGTCCTTTTTGTTTCCGGATCACCGGTACGCCGGGGAGGACGTCCGGAGGGCAAACAAAATACTTGCAAAAGCCCTGAAAGCCTGTTAGAATGTAACCGAGCGTGAAAATGTGAACTCCCGGTTCATAATAGCGTAACAATCAAGCAATAAATCCGGTTTGTTCCAGCGGGGAACAGTACACAGGGAGGAAGACTCATGGCGGATACCATCCGGATCCAGATGATGGATCACTTTCTCATCTATATTGATGAAAAAAAGACGGATCATCTGGCGGCCAAGTCCAAGAAGGGCGCGGCCCTGGTTCAGTACCTGATCCTGAACGAAGGGGAGCCGGTCCCGAACCAGAAGCTTCTTTCCGCCCTCTGGGACGAGGAAAAGAGCATCAATCCGGAGAACGCGCTGAAAACCCTGGTCAGCCGCCTGCGCGTGCTGCTCAACCAGATCGACCCGATCCTGGGCGCGTGCGTGGTTTCCGACCGCGGCGCCTATCACTGGCAGTGCCCGGAAGGCATGACCATTGACCTGTATTAGATCGACGCGATCTTCGACCGGCTGGCGGAAAACAACGTTCCCGCGCCGGAACAGCGCAGGCTCTACAACCAGCTGCTGGAAAAGTACCAGGGCGACCTGCTGCAGCACAGCGAGCAGAACGAATGGGCCCTGGCCAAGGCCACCACGCTGCACAACAAGTATATGGCGGCCGTGTACGCCTATATCGAGCTGCTGAAGAGCAAGGCCCAGCACGCCGACATCGTCAGCGTCTGCCGCCGCGCACTGGACGTAGACTCGTTTGACGACCGGCTGCATATGGAACTGATGTCCGCCCTGATCAAGATCAACCGGACGGGCGAGGCGCTGGTGCAGTACAAGCATGTGGTGCAGCTGAACTACCGCTACCTCGGCGTGCAGCCCAGCGAAGACCTGCAGGAATTCTACAAGCAGATCATTTCCGCCGGAAAGACCCTGGACTTCAACCTGGAGTCCATCCGGAACGAGCTGCGGGAGAGCGGAGACCGCCGCGGCGCCTTCGTGTGTGAATACGCCGTGTTCAAGGAAATCTTCAATCTGCAGATGCGCAACCTGGAGCGCCTCGGCGCCACCATGTTCCTGGCGATTATCATGGTGTCCCCCTACAACGACAAAGAGATCGACACCATGCGGCAGAACAATATCATGAACGGCCTGCTGGAGATCCTGAAGCAGAACCTGCGCAAGGGCGATACGATCACGCGCTTCGCCCCGACGATTTTCGCGCTGCTCCTGCCCACGGTCAATTACAATACCGGCGGCATGGTCCTGGAGCGGATCAAGCGGGTCTTCTACCGCAGCTATCCGAACAGCAACATCGTGTTCAACTACCGCGTCGGCCCGCTGAGCTCCCAGGGGATGAACCTGGACCACCCGGAGCTTGCCCCGAGGGTAGAATGACCTGCAGAAGCAACTGAAACGACGGCGCGGGGGACAGGACCGGTTCCCCGCGCTTCTTCGGATAAAGGCGGAAACAGCGAAGATAATACATGCTGTTTCCGTCCGGATGTAACCATTTACATAACCGTGCGGATGGTATAATATATCCGTAATCAGGAACAGGCCCTGTTACGCAGGAAAGGAGGGAACGGGCTATGCGCTTGGTAAATAAAGGAAAGAAGCTGATCACGCTGCTGCTGGCGGCGGCGCTTCTGCTCAGTCTGCTCCCCGCCGTTTACGCGGAAGGGCCGGAAGCGGGCGGTCCCGCGGGAAACGTAACCGAAACGCCGGAAGAGCCGGCTGTTCAGGTAACTGTTGAACCCACTCCGGAACCGACGCCCGAACCCACCCCGGAACCGACGCCGGAACCGACCCCCGAACCTACGCCGGAACCGACCCCCGAACCTACGCCGGAACCCACCCCGGAACCGACTCCGGAACCGACTCCGGAACCGACTCCGGAACCCACCCCGGAACCCACGCCGGAACCCACCCCGGAACCCACCCCGGAACCCACCCCGGAACCCACGCCGGAGGACACCTGGGAACCCAATGAGCCGACACAGGAGCCGGGGGAGGAGCCTGAGGAAGAGGCGGACGACGGGGACGAGGAACTTTACGAGTTTGACGACGATGATCCCGGCAGCGTTTCCGAAGACCTGCTGGAGGAGTTCAACAATCCCGACAGCTACGGAAGGATTGAGTTCAGCGGCACCGCTGATATTGAACTGAAAGAGAAAACATTCTCCTACGGCCATCCCGTCACGCTGGTGGCGAAGGTCAGGGACGTGGAAATCAGCTACCGGCTGGTCTGGGAAGCGAACGACGGGGATGAACGCGGCTGGTACACCATCGGCAGCGGACCGGAATACACCTTTGTCGTCACGCCTGAGAACGTCAGCAGGGAATACAGGGTCGTCCTGTTTGCGGTTGACTGATTGGGACAACAGATCGCGCTCTCAGACAGAGAGCGCGATTTTTACAATCACCGGTTCTCCGCAGGAAACTGATCCGGCATATCCGGGGACAGGTTTTTGCCAGAGGAACGCGGAATGCATCCGGGATGCTTGAATAATAAGGTAAAAAGTGCTATAATGAATGAAATTCAGAGGGCACAAAGATCAATGACGAGATGCATACAGATCGCGAAGGCGGAATGACCGTTTCGCTACCCCTTCAGGTCCGTATCCCCAAACCCATGAAAGACGAAGGAGCCGGGACTATGAAAAAACGTTTCATCCGGATACTGGCCGTTCTCTGCGCGGCCCTGCTGGCGGCTGGCGCTGCCCTTGCGTGCGCAGCCGCGGAGGAGCCGCCCGCGACGCCGACGGATATGGCGCCCGTGCCGGAGGAGGGCATTCCGGAAGAGCCCGCGGACGAAACACAGGAAGAGCCGCAGCCCGGGCCGCAGCCTGAGGATCAGCCTGAGGAGCAGCCTGAACCGGAACCCGAACCCGAAGCGCAGGAGGAACCTGCTCCCCAGGAGGAACCCGCGGACAACGCCGAACAGATTATTACCGGCGTGTTTACGGTCGGGGATTCCTGGGAAGGGAAGATGAGCCGGACGAAGTTTGCGGTGCTGAAGCTGGACCTGCCGGCCGCGCAGCGCGTCAGCCTGCTGGTGGAAGGCCGGAACGTCTGGGCCGCGGTGGAGAAAGCGGACCGTCCGACGGAAGAACCGGTCCGGAACGAGACGGATCCGGAAACCGGACGCGCCGTCATCCGGTGGGAAGCGGAAGCCGGTTCCTACCTGATTACCCTGGGGCCGGCGGAACCGAACCTGATGTCCAAGGCGGCCGTCACTTTTATGGACGACGCGGCCTATGAGGCCTGGGCGGCGGCGGAAGGCGCTGAAACGGATGAAACGCCTGAAGCGGCACCTGAAGAGGAACCTGAAGCGGCACCTGAAGAGGAACCTGAAGCGGCACCCGAAACAGCGCCTGAAACAGACCCGGAAACGGAACCCGGCGGAGAAGAACCGGACGCTCCCGCGGAGCCGGAAGAGGCTGCGCAGGCGGGGGAAAACGACCTTCCGGATGAAAACAGACCGGAGTCTGAAACGCCCGCGGAGGAAGAAAAACCAACGCTTCCGGACAACAGGGACGCGGAAATCACGATCCGCTGGGACGAGGATAAACCGTACTATGGATCCGTGGCCCACTTCCATGCCAGCCTGACAGGATATGAGAACCTGGATTATACGCTGCAGTGGCAGTGGAGCGTGGACCGGATCGTCTGGAACGACGTGGAAGGCGCCACCGCGGAGGACATGGACGTGGTCTATACCGCCGAAAACGGAGCCTACCGCTGGCGGATCATGGTATATATCATCCTTCCCGACGAAGAATGACACTTTCAGCCGTACCCGAAAGGGCACGGCTATCGCTGCTTCTGAGAGCAGCTGCCTGAACACGAAGATAAAGGGGCAATCGCAATGAAGTACAAGGCCAGGAAACTGATCGCTGTTCTGATGATCTGGGTGATGGTATTCAACATCATACCGGTATCCTCTGTCGCGGATCCGGGGGACTCACATGAGTTCTCCCAATCGCTGGACCAGTCCGCTTTCAACCAGCGCGGCGCCACGCCGGGATACACGGTCCAGGTGATCATTGACCAGACCCTCAGCTATGACAAGCCGCTTTACCTGGTCTTCAAAAATGTTGAGTGGACGGAAGCGGACCAGTGGAACCAGTTCTATTCCACGAAACACGCGGTTCAGCAGCTGACGCTCAGCGATCCTGACACGACCTATTCGTCGACGGGGCGGGATTATTATACCAGGGACCGCCAAGGCGACGCGGAAAGCCATACGGTCTTCCTCGCGACCGGCCCGGACTGGAGAGGGTACGCGGTGGACGGGGAACTGCTGACAAACAATCCCGACGCCTGCAAGTACTACCGCGACGGCGACACCATCGGCAACGACAAAACAGTCAGCATCACCGCGTCCGGAGACAACTACATCATCAGGATCGGCAGCGCGGAACCCGTGCCATACACGGCTTCCGTCTCCGGCATCACGTCGTCGGATCCCCTTGACGCCGGCGCGTACTGCGTCGTCGCCCGGGTGGGGAACGCGTACTACTATGCCCCGATCGGCGCGGACGGATCGGTCGGCAGCTTTGCGGACGGCGCAGGCTATAACGAAGACCACCTGCCTGACCGGGCTGTCGCGGACAGCGTGAAGGTTGTGGAATATGACAGCAGCATGACACCGCAGCAGCTCGCGGGCAAAGCACACTGCAGCCGCCTGAACGCCGCCGGCGGCGAACAGTACCGCCTTTCAGCCTGCACGCCGGATGATACGGCACACAATTACGGGTTCACTGCGACACCGGCCGGCGGGGACAGCGTGATTATCACGATCCGGAATACCGGTACGTCGGCGCTGGCGCTGGAGAGCGTGCAGTATTATCTCGTCGCCGGATGGAATGACGGCGTTGACAGTTACCAGGCCGTCAGGCTGGACGGCAGCCATCCGGAAGGGACCTACAGCTTTGCTATCGACCTTCCTTCCGGAAAGTCCTGGGACAATCTCTTTGTCATAATCAAGAGTTATCCGCTGGGTGACACGTCCGATCCCAGGGACAACAGTCACGGCACGCTTGTGATCGCGCATCCGGAGAAAGTCCTGAACGCCGTTTCCAATCCGAATACGATCACGGACGGCCAGGATCAGTACCGTTTCACCCTGTCCGACCGGGCCGAGGAGAACGGCAAACAGAAATATACGATCGACATACAGAAGATCGAACGCGCGAAGCACACGGCCGTGGTTACCATTCCGGACGGCGTCTCCACGGACAACCTGTACGTCGTCTTCCGCCAGCCGATCGCGAACAGCAACGAGAAAGCCTACTGCGCCGTCCGTGTGACCGGGAGCGGGGAGTATGACAGCACATCCACGCTGATTAACCCGAACTACGGCACCCAGGCGTTCAGCGCCGACGCGGAGACGGAGGTTGTGCTCATCACCACCGGCAACAACCCCGACACCTCCGCCTGGATGTTCCAGAATACGAACTTCAACACCAATAACGGGCTGACCGTGTACCGCCCCGGCGACGCCTACCTGGGGAACAGCGACAATACCGTCACGATCATCCCGGACAGCGCGGAACCGGACAAAAAGACCAGCGTCTCGATCGGCGCGGTCTCGTTCACGGCGCGTATCGATTTCTATGACGCCTGGAATGTTCCGCATACGGATCCGGTCAGTTTTACGCCTGTTACCGTATCGGCGTCCAACGGAACGGACGCCTTCAGCGGAACGGTCAGCTCCAGCGGGGAATTCCTGACGGAGTATGAGCTGCCCGCGAACCTGGACAGCTGGACCTTCTCCTCGGACGACCTGGGCGGCTATATCCTCTCCGGCAACACGCCTGCCAAGGAAGGCACGGTCTACGTCTTTGAGGCGCACAAACCGGACACCTACAACGTCGAAATCCGGTACCTGGAAGCCTGGGGCGGAACGGAAGTCCAGGACGTCAGCTTCGCCGCGGCGGGCACGATCACGGCGGAAGCGGGCGGACAGACCTTCACCGGAACGATCAACACGGACGGCTCGGCCACCATGGATCCTGTTCCGGCCATCACCACGTGGACGATCAATACAGACAACACCATCGAGGGCTACGTCTTCAAACCCTCCGACACCGTCGGCCAGGAGAACCCGTCCATCGACAGCGGAACGCATACCTACATCCTGACGCTGCGCGAGGCGCGGACCTACCGCGTTGAGATCGAGTATTACGATTCCTGGAACCGGGGAAAGATCTCCGGTGACGTGGCGGTCGGCAGCGGCTATACGATCGAGGCGACAGACGCCGCGGGAACAGTCCATACCGGCACCGTTGACCCCGATACGGGCGCCGCGGTCTTCGACCATATGCTCCCGGAGATCACCGGCTGGACCGTGAAGCACAACGGGGCCGCGGAGGATCCGCAGATGATCGGCGGCTTCCGGGCTGTCTTCGACAGCACCAACCCCTCCGAAACCTCCAGGTTCGATCCGGCGCTGAACGACGCGGCCGGCTACTACGTCATCGCGGTCACGAAACCCAACACCTATTCCGCCGGACTGAGCTTCTACGCGGCGGACGCGGAGGATCCGCTGGACAGCGTGACCCTGCCGGAAACCTATGTGATCATGGCCACGGCGGCGGAAGACGGCGCGGTGCTGACCGGCACGGTCGGCACAGACGGGCAGATCACCTGGGAAAACAATGTGACGGAACTGCCGAAGATCAGCGAGTTCCGGTTCTTCAAGGCCGACGGAACGACGGCGGTGACCCGTTTCGGCGATTATGTCCTGGGCGTGGAGAGCTACGAGGACGACGACCTGCGCGCCACGGCCGGCGCCTATCAGATTATCGGCCGGGCCGCGAAGCTGTATCCTTCCACGATTGAATACCTGCCGGAGAACACGGCGGGACTGAACGCGTATTACTACCTGGTCGCCAGCGTGGAAGGCGTGCGGACCGCCTATGCCGCGGTCACGGCGGCGACCTCCCGCCTGACGTTCATTCCGTTCGGCGCGGCGTCTTCGCTGCTGCACCTGCGGATGTACCGGGCGGAGTCCGGCGGATCCGCGTCCGCGACAGGCATCCGGCTGCCGGAGGACGCCACCTTCGAACTGATCCGCAGCGACGCGGAACTGGACGCCGCCGGCGTTTACAGCGCCGCGGCCGCCCCGGCCCTGATCGACGATTACACGCTGGAACTGACGCCTGTCATTGAGCAGATGCATGACGGTTCCGGAACGATCACGGAGGACACGCTGGTCTTCAAGGCGCAGAAGATGTGGACCGGCGACACGATCCGCATCAGCACCTATGACTACAACGGAACAACCCTGCTCGCGCCGGACACGAATTTCGGAAGCGATTATTTTCTGCGCGTCTGCATCCGCAGGCAGAGCGACAACGGAATCGAAGGCTGGACGCTGATCCCGCTGGACCAGTGGAAGCAGAGCGGCCAGGGGGACACCGCGGAGATCAAAGTGACCCGTTTCACCCAGCTGGGCCAGTACCCGCTGAACCTGGCGGACAACAGTGACGCGTGGAAGGACTTCAATTCCAGTACCCACTATATCGAGGTGGACACGGACGAGTATCCGGCCCGCGTCGTGAAGATCACGGACAAAAACCAGCTGGACTGGTACAAGTCGACCAATCCGACCTTTGTAAACGACGATCCGCCGGAAGGCTACAAGTACACCAAGGGAAGCCAGGAAGCGGACGGTTACCGGATCAGGCTGAAGAAAGCCAAACCGGTGGAATACCGGGTCCGGCTGGACTTTGACACCGCGGATACCACGAAGATCAACCTGGACGGCGGCCTGTACGTCAAGGTCACCATCGGCCACCAGAGCAGCCAGGATACCTACGGCTGGGTGCGCGTGGACAACGCCAACTTCAAGAAGAGCCCCTACATGACCGTTGAGAACGGCCATACCTACATTGACGTCCCGGTGACCGAATGGAAGAACGCCAACGGGGACATCATCAACGGAGAAAAATATAAGGGAACAGAGGACAACATCAAAGTCGAGCTGGTCGGCGCGGCCGCCCAGTACGGCAATCAGCCGACACCCGGCGGCAGCGCGCCGATGAAGGTCGGTTCCTATGTCAACAACGCGGAAGTGACGGCTTACCCGACCGTGACGGAAGGGAAGGACCGGATCACGGACGACACGGCCGCCGATAAGACGGTCATCACGGACATCGTCACGCTGAAGCTTGAGCCTGACAGCTTTGACGGATATTCCCTGGAGTATATCCTGAACGGCTACAATATCGTCACGCTGTGCCCGAACACGGTGGCCAGCCCCAGCAACAGCGGTGAGAGCGCCTTCGGCGACGGCGACTTCCTGATGAAGAACCACTGCATGGGCGGCGTGCTGATCCGCGGTGATATCATCCATATCACCGGTACCGGCGTGGCGGACAGCGAATACATCACCAAGCCCTCCGTGGTGGGCGGCTATGTGCCCGCCAGCTCGGGGCCGTTCATCAACAACCGCGAAAACAACAACAATAACTGGAACGCCTACGTCGGCAGCGTCAACACCGTCGAGGGCGAGACCGTGAACGGCGTGACCGCCTCCGGTTCTCCCTCCAAACCGCGGCCGGACGGCTCCATCCGCGGCTATACCGGTTCCGCCGGGCATACCGCGGCCTACGGCGATACCTACGTCGACTGGGACAGGCTGCAGCAGACGGTGCTGGACGACTCGGACAGCATGGCGGCGGCCGGAAGGACCATTGACAATATCCGGTACACGGACGAATGGGGCAACCCGATCCGGGAGGTCCACATTGACGTGACCCTGGGCGACAATGTCACCGTCAATTATCCGGAAGGGGTTAAGCTGATCGTCAACATCATCGCCCCGGAAGGCCTGGATATCCAGAATTCCAAAAACATTCCCTCAACGATTATCAACAATACCGGCACAGGCACCTATATCGCCCCGAAGGTCACGGTCAACGGAAAAGACATGAGCACCGTGGAGGACGGCTCCGGCATGTCCCTGGTCTGGAACTATCCGAAAGCGGCCCGGGTCGACCTGACCACGGAAGTGACGCCTTTCTTCGGCCATATCGTCGCCCCGAGATCGTATATCAACGTTGAGGGCGGCAACTACAGCGGCTGCATGGTCGGCAACAAGGTCTCCTCCGCCGGTGAAGGCCATCTCTATCCCTACAACGGCGGCAAGCTGGTCATCACGGACGTGGGCTTCGAGGCCTCCAAGGCGATCGACGACCTGCCCGCGGATCCGGACAAGCTGTTCTATTTCAACCTGGAAGAGCTGGACCGGGACGGAAAGCTTGACAACCGCGCCGGCGAATGGGTTCTCCTGGAGATGGTACGCAATAAGAGCGAAAAGATTGAGTTCGCCCAGATCGAGTACCAGAACGCCGGAACCTACTACTACCGGATCAGCGAGTACCAGCACAGCGTGTCGTCTGACATCCGGATGGACACCACGCAGTATATCGTCAAGTCCGTCGTCACGCCCGTCGTGAGCGGAACCACTACGACGCTGGTGGCCGCGCAGACGTATTACAGGGTGCCTGACGGCGTCACAGATTATATTGAAAGCTATACCGAAAACGAGGAAACCAGGTACCGGATCGACGAGAGCGCGCTGACGCCCCTCAGCGTGCCGGAAGGAGCTTCCGGCGCGGAGATCGCCGCGCAGTACCTGACCTTCAACAACACCTCCAACAGCAACAGCGGCATTACCGTCCGCAAGACGCTGACAGGCGAGACGCTGAGCGACGGCCAGTTCACCTTCACGATTGAGAAGAAGAGCGGGCCCGATGCGTCCGTCGGCACGGTCAACGAGGACAAGCTGACGTCTCCCGCCGCGAACAACGACGCCGGCGTCGTCAGCTTCGGCAAGCTCAGCTTTACGCTGGCGGACGGGCAGAACAGCGGCGTCTGGGTCTATACGGTGAAGGAAGTCCAGCCGGATCCGATTCCCGCGGGTTATGTCTACGACCAGAGCGAATATGAGATTACCTTCACGGTCACCCGCAGCGAGGGAACCCTGAACGTGGCGAAAGCCTGCCGGAAAGTGAAGAACGCCGACGGCACCGACGCGGATGAAGCGGTCGACGGCATCAACTTTACCAACAGGCGCGAGCTCGGTTCCCTGACGATCAGCAAGACGGTGGTCAGCCCGGTTCCCGCGGAGGCCACGCAGGCCTTCCGCTTCACCGTGACGCTGCAGCTGAACGGCAAAGCCCTGAGCGGCAAATACGGCGCCTACACCTTTGACGCGAACGGCCAGGCGACGATCACGGTCGCGGGCGGTTCCTCCGTCACGATCCCGGATCTTCCGACCGGCACGACCTACACGGTCGTCGAAGCCGCGGAAACCGGTTTCACGACCGGGCACGGCACGGGCAGCGGCTGGACGGACGGGAATACGGAAAGCGGCACCATCGCCAGCGCGGGGAACACCGCGGCGTTCAGGAACACCCGCGAGACGGGCGGGCTCAGCATCAGCAAGACGGTGGTGAGCCCGTTCGGGGCGGACGCCGGCAAGACGTTCACGTTCGCGGTCGTCCTGTCGGACCGGACGATCAGCGGAACATTCTCCGGCACGGTGATGCCCGGCAGCGAAGCCTGTGACGTGGTCTTCCTCGACGGCGAGGCGTCGGTCACGGTGGCCGGCGGCCATACGCTGACCGTTGAAGGCCTTCCCACCGGCGTTACCTGGACGGTCACCGAGGCTACGGACGACAACTTCAGCGCGGCGCAGGCGGAACTGTCCGGGACGATCTCCGCGGCCCTGTCGGAAGCCGCGTTCACCAACACGCGCAAGACGGGCGACCTGCAGGTCGGCAAGCAGGTGACTGGCACCAGCGACAAGACCAAGACGTTCACCTTTACCGTGACGCTGAAGAACGGGACGACGCCGTTCGGCGGCGGCACCTATGCCGTGAACGTGGACCATGTGTCCGGAGACCAGAAGACGCAGTTTGAGCATACGGACGCGCAGAACAACACCGTCTACACCATCACCTTCGGGAATGACGGCACGGCCTCCTTTGACCTGAAGGCGGACGAATACGTCACCATCTCCGGGCTGCCTGTCGGCCTGAGCTATACCGTGGCTGAAACCACGGCAACCCTGCCCGGCGGTTATGAGATCTCCTCCGCGGAAACCGCCGCCGGGTCCATCAGCACCACCGCGGCGGTGGAAACCTTCGTGAACAACTACCGCCTGGCGACGACCAGCGTCGGTTTCGGCGGAATCAAGCATATCGAGGGAACGGACAGCACGGAGAAGGTATTCACCTTCGAGCTGTACGAAACGGATGACACCTACGATATCACCGGAAAGACACCCAGGGAGACCGTCTCCACGGAGGGCCTGATCGGTACGGCCGGACAGGACTACACCTTCAGCACGATCACCTACGACGCGAACATGCTGACCGGAACGCCCAAGGCCGGCGACTTCTACTACGTCATCAAAGAGCAGGCCCTGGACCAGGCCGAAGGCTGGACCATCGACGGGAACAAATACCGGATCCACGTCCATGTGCAGGATGATACCCAGGGCCACCTGAGCAAGACCGTCACCGTCACCGCGGAGGACGCGTCGGGAGCGGTCACGGCATCCACGGCCACAGCCGGCACGCTGGACTTCACGAACAGCTACACGGCTTCCGGCAACGTCATCTTCGGCGCGAAGAAGACGATGACCGGCGGCAAGCTGGCGGATCATCCCGTTGACGTCAGGGTGACCCTGGTGGACGGCAGGAACAGCGATACGCCCGTCTGCGAAAACGGCACCCAGACGCCGGTTTACCGGAAGACCGCGACGCTGGCGCTCAACTCGGATATCCAGTACGTCGGCTTTGACGCCTTCTCCTTTGTCAAGGAAACGGGCAGGGACGATACGGAACACGAATACTGGTTCCTGATCGAGGAAGTCCTGCCGGCGGGCGTGACGCCCCAGGATCCGGTCGACCATACCACCGGAATCCGGTATGATACCACGCAGAAGTGGATCAAGGTGACCGTGTCGGATGAAGGCGACGGCCGCCTGACTGCCGTCAAGGATCCGGCGCCCGCCGCGACGACGCCGGTCGACCTGGACATCGAGCTGACGAATGAGCAGCTGGGCGGCGTGCAGGTCACCAAGGTCTTCAGCGGCCATGCCGCGCCGGCCGGATTCGCGGTCACAGCGGAATACCAGCTGGCCGGGCAGAACCTCACGGCGCTGCAGCTGACCATTGACGGCGCGAACGATACCGTCGCCGCGTCGGGCAGCGGCACGGAGAATGATCCCTACCTCTGGACCATTGAGGACCTGCCGCTGGACACCGTCGTGACCTTCACGGAGAGCGGCATGACCGTGGACGGCTATGCCGTGACGACCTCGTTCAACGGAACCGCCGGCGAGACGGGCGGCACGGCCGCGGCCGCGGTGAAAGACGGCCAGGGACAGTATCCCGCCGGCGCGCTGGTCAACACCTATACCCGTGAAACCGGAAAAATGAAGATTGCCAAGACGGCCACCGTGAACGGCAGCGAACAGAAAGCGAAGGACACGCGCCTGATTGACGGCACCTATGTGTTCACTGTCACAGGCTCCGGTCTCGCGGCGGGAACCAGTGTCACGGTCTGCCTGACCATCACCGGCGGCGTGGTCGCTGATGCGGAAATTACCCAGAGAACAAACGCTTCCGCTGTGATCATCAGCCGCACGACAGGCGAACTGTCCAACCTGCCCACCGGCGAGTATACCGTGACAGAGGATCTGACCCAGGGGAATCATCCGGCGGGGGTGACCCTGACGGCGTCTCCTGCCGGCACGATCACCGTGGCGGCGGACCAGACGGCGGGCATTCCGACCGCGGCCTTCACCAACAACAGGGAAGTCGGCGACCTGCAGATCAGCAAATCCGTCACCGGCACCACGGACAAGTCGAAAGACTTTGAGTTCACCGTTGTGCTGACCAAACCGGCTGACGCGGATCTGGAAGCGGCTTATCCGGTTACCGCAACGGCCGGCGTCAGGAGCAACAACACCGGTTTGTTTGACGCGGACGATAAGCTCCTGCTGTCTGACGGGAACGCGAACCAGAAGACATTCACCATCAAACTGAGAGCGGACGAATCAATCACCGTCCTGAACCTGCCGGCCGGAACGGAGTATACCGTCACGGAAGTGACGCCCCTGCCCGGCGGCTATGAAAAGACGGAGCCGTCCGGCGATCCCAACGGCCTGATCGGCCGCGACCTCAGCGAGGCGGCGTTTATCAACAACTATACGCTGAACACCACCGCCGTGGGCTTCGGTGGCGTCAAGAGCATCGAGGGCACGAACAGCACGGCCACGCAGTTCGCGTTCGAACTGTACCAGGCGGACAACAACCGGTTCAATATCACCGGCAAGACGGCGATCCAGACCGTGACCACGACCGGAACGATCTGGAGAACGGCGGGCAAGAGCTTCAACTTTGAGGCGATCACCTACAGCGGGGACGACCTGGAGCTCAATACCTCCGTGACCCCGAACCGGAAGGAAAAGCATTTCTATTACGTCATCAGGGAAAAAGCCTTCAGCGAAGCCAACGGCTGGACGATTTGCGGCGATGAATACGAAGCGGACGTCTTTGTCTGGGACAACGGGGACGGAACGCTCGCCAAGACCGTCACGCTCTATAAAAACGGGACGCAGGCGGACGACATCAGCTCCGGCGCGATGCCTTTCATCAACACCTACGAAGCGGCCGGCACGGTTTCCTTCAGCGCGAGGAAAGTCTTCACGAACGGTACCCTGAAGGCGCATCCGTTCAAAATCCGGCTGACGTATGTGACCGGTGAGAACGACGATACGCCTGTGGACAACAATGGCGTACCGGTATATCAGCAGGAGGTCACGGTTGACGACGACGCAGAGTCGCAGACAGTGAACTTTACGGACGTGCCGGGCTTCATCAAGAACAAAACACAGGACGACACGCAGAACACCTACTGGTTCCTGATTGAGGAAATTGACGACAACGCGGATAAAACGGACATCGGATACGACGCCGTTGCGCAGCGCTGGATCAGCGTCACGCTGACGGACAACGGACACGGCGGCCTGGATGTCACGAAGTCTCCCGCCCCGGCGAAGGAGGGAGGCGTCGACCTCGACGCGGTATTCACCAACGAACAGCTGGGCGGCGTGCAGGTCACCAAGGCCTTCAGCGGCCATGCCGCGCCGGCCGGATTCATGATCACAGCGGAATACCAGCTGGCCGGCCAGAGCAAAACGACGCTGCAGCTGACGACGGACGGCGCGAACGGCACGCAGGCCCCGTCTTCCGGCACAGGCGCGGCGGATGATCCCTGGGTCTGGCAGATCGGCGGGCTGCCGGTCGGCACCGAGGTCACGTTCACGGAGAGCGGGATCACGGTAAACGACGGGTACAGCGTCACGGCGACGTTTACCGACGCGGCCGGGCAGCAGAGCACCGGGACGAGCGGCACCGTCACCGCGGATGAGCAGAACCAGGGCAATTATCCGGCGGGCGCCTTTGTGAACACCTACACCCGTGACACGGGCAGCCTGAAGATCAAAAAGACCGTGCAGGTGAACGGCGCGGCACCGGCCGCCGCGGACTGCGCGCTGGTGGACGGCACCTACACCTTTACGGTCACGGGCAAGGGCCTGGCCGCGGGCACGGATGATAAGATCGTGACGGTCACGATCGAAAACGGCGCCGTGACGGGCGGAACGGTCGCGGACAGCACCGATCCGAACAACACAACCCCCATCGCGCCCGACGCGGACGGATATCTCGTGATCAGCGGCCTGCCCACCGGCGACTATGAGATCACGGAGACGATCACGCCCGAAATGACCGGCAAGGGCATCGTCCTGAAGGAGCCGGCGGGGAACAAGGTCACGGTCACCGTCGAGGCGAACAACACGGCGGACATCCCGGCGGCGGACTTCACCAACGAAAAAGAGATCGGCGGACTGGAGATCAGCAAGACGGTCAACGGCACAACCGACAATACCAAACTGTTCACCTTCGAGGTCACGCTGACCGCGCCCGCCACCGGCGCAACGCTGGACAGCAGCTATCCGGCGGTGAAGACCACCGGAACGGGCGCCGGCGCGGCGACCGAAAACGTGACGGTGAATGTCGACGGCAGCGGCAAGGTCACCATTGACGGAGCGAATGTGAAACTGACGGCGGGACAGACACTGACGATCAGCGAACTGCCGAAGGGCACGACCTATACCGTTAAGGAAATCAATATC
>JAILIE010000117.1 GCA_024695415.1 Clostridiales bacterium
GAACGAACAGGAGTTCCGGGTCAACGCGATCGTCAATCTGGTCACCTACAATAATATGACCGTAGATGAGGCAATTACCTGGCTGAATACATATTCGGTCAACTATAAAAACTGGCAGAACTATAAGACCCTGGCGGAGGATGCGCTGAAATAACATCTTCATTTCATCAGAACCTGATCGTGCCGGACGGGCATAAGACCCGTCCGGCTTTTCCTTTCCCCAAAAACAGGCTCTATATAATAAGGAAAGAATAATTCAAAAAAAGCTTCCATTTTTGGGCGGAAAATGGTATAATTAACTGATTCCGAACACGTTGATTTTCAAGGGATTGACGGATTTCCCAAACGGCCCGGAATCTCCCTGAAAACACATGTTCCCGGAAGTGCGCGAAAGAGACGATGTAAGAGGTGTATCATGGCTGACGAAATGGAACTGAATCTGGAGAATGTAACGGCTGTCACGTCGGATTACGGCGAGGAGCAGATCCAGGTGCTGGAAGGGCTGGAAGCGGTCCGCAAGCGCCCGGGTATGTATATCGGCTCCACCGACGCGCGCGGCCTGCACCACCTGGTGTATGAGATTGTGGACAATTCCGTGGACGAGGCGCTGGCCGGCTACTGCCACCAGATCAACGTCACGATCAACCCGGACGGCAGCGTGACCGTCATGGACGACGGGCGCGGCTTCCCGGTGGGCCTGCACCCGAAGATGGGCCGCCCGGCCGTGGAGGTCTGCCTGACCGTGCTGCACGCCGGCGGCAAGTTCGGCGGCGGGGGATACAAGGTATCCGGCGGCCTGCACGGCGTGGGCGCCTCTGTGGTGAACGCGCTGAGCCGGCACTTCACCGTGACCGTGTACCAGAACGGCCAGATCTACCGGCAGGAGTACGAACGCGGCAAGTATATCTACGACCTGCAGGTCATCGGCACCACGGACCGCACCGGCACCACGATCCAGTTCTGGCCGGATATCCGCAGCGAGGAGAATCCCGAAGGCATCTTCGAGGAAGGCGTGGAGTACGAGTACGAGACCCTGCGCAACCGCCTGCGGGAGATGGCTTTCCTGAACAAGGGCGTGCGGATCATCTTCCGGGATGAGCGGCCCGAGACGCCCAAGGAGCACGACTTCTGCTTCGAGGGCGGCCTGAAGGAGTTCGTCAAGTTCCTGAACCAGCACAAGCAGGTGCTGTTCCCGGAACCGATCTATACCGAAGGCATCCGGGACGGCATCCTGGTTGAAATGGCGATGCAGTACAACGACAGCTACGCTGAGAACGTATATTCCTTCGCCAACAATATCGCCACGCCGGACGGCGGCACCCACCTGGCAGGCTTCAATACCGCCCTGACCCGGGCGATCAACGACTACGGCCGGCGGTACAAGATCCTCAAGGACAACGAGCCCAACCTCAAGGGCGAGGACGTCCGGGAAAGCCTGACCGCGATCATCTCCATCAAGATGGAGGATCCCCAGTTTGAGAGCCAGACGAAATCCAAGCTCGGCTCCGGACAGGTCCGCGGCGTGGTGGACGGCCTGGTCAGCGAAGAGCTGAGCACCTACCTCGAAGAGAACCCCACCGTGGCGAAAGCCATCGTCAGCCGCTGTGTAGACGCCCAAAGAGCGCGGGAAGCGGCCCGGAAGGCACGGGAGGCCACCCGGAGGAAGACCGTGCTGGAAAGTGCCTCTTTGCCCGGGAAACTGGCAGACTGCTCTGAACGGGATCCGAGCAAGTGCGAAATCTTCATGGTGGAGGGCGACTCCGCCGGCGGCAGCGCCAAGGGCGGCCGCGACAGCAAGACCCAGGCGATCCTGCCCCTGCGCGGCAAGATTCTGAACGTGGAGAAGGTCCGGCTGGACCGGGCCCTGGAGAACGCGGAAATCCGCGCGATGATCACGGCCTTCGGCTGCGGCTTCGGCGACCAGTTTGACGAGACCAAGCTCCGGTACCACCGGATCGTCTGCATGACGGATGCTGACGTCGACGGCGCACACATCCGCATCCTGCTTCTGACTTTCTTCTACCGCTTCATGCGGCCGCTGGTCGAGAAGGGCTATGTATATGCCGCCATGCCGCCGCTGTATAAGGTTACCAAGGGGAAGACATCCCGCTACGTCTATGACGACGACGAGCTGAACCGCCTGCTGGACGAGATCGGCCGGGATCCGAAGCCGGATATCCAGCGCTATAAAGGCCTGGGTGAAATGAGCGCCCAGCAGCTGTGGGACACCACCATGAATCCCGAAACCCGCATGATGATGCAGATCACCCCGGAGGACGCGATGGAGGCGGACCGGCTGTTTACCCTGCTCATGGGGGACGACGTCGAGCCCCGGAAGCAGTTTATCCAGGAAAACAGCGACCTGGTCAAGGACCTGGACGTGTAATTTGGGAGGCTTTCCGATCGCCTCCCAAGCCCTCTTCGGCCGGATATACGATGCGACCGGTCAAAACCAGGGATCTATACGAGATATTGCTGAGAATGTAGTTAAGAGTGAACGCTGAAAGTGGAGTAGAAAGATGATTCAGGATAAACTGATACCCGTCAACCTGGAACAGGAAATGAAAAAGAGCTTTATCGCCTACGCCATGGCGGTAATTGTGGACCGGGCCCTGCCGGACGTGCGTGACGGCCTGAAGCCGGTCCACCGGAGAATCCTGTACGACATGTCCGAGGAACTGGGCATGACGCCGGATAAGCCGACCCGCAAGAGCGCCCGCGTGGTGGGCGATGTTCTGGGTAAATTCCATCCCCATGGGGATTCCTCCGTGTACGACGCCATGGTGCGTATGGCCCAGCCCTTCAACATCCGCTATCCGCTGGTCGAAGGCCAGGGCAACTTCGGCTCCGTCGACGGCGACGGTGCGGCCGCGATGCGTTATACGGAAGCCCGCCTGCAGAAGCTGACCATGTACCTGCTGGACGGCATCGACAAGGACACGGTGGACTTCTACCCGAACTTCGACGAAACGCTGCAGCAGCCGTCGGTCCTGCCGGCCCGGTTCCCGAACCTGCTGGTCAACGGTTCCAACGGCATTGCCGTCGGCATGGCCACGAACATTCCGCCGCACAACCTGACGGAGGTCATCAACGGCGTCATCTGCATGATCGACAATCCGGACTGCACCGTCGACGACCTGATGGAGCATATCAAGGGGCCGGATTTCCCCACCGGCGGCCTGATCATGGGCCGGCGCGGTATCAAGGAAGCCTATCAGACCGGCCACGGCCGGATCACCGTCCGGGCCCGGACCAATGTCGAGGATATGGGAAGCGGCCGCAGCCGCATCATCGTGACGGAAATTCCTTACCAGGTCAACAAATCGGTCCTGGTCAAAAAGATCGCGGACCTGGTGCATGAGAAGAAAATCGAGGGAATCAGCGATATCCGCGACGAATCCAACGACCGCCAGGGCATGCGGATCGTTATCGAGCTGAAGCGGGATGTCCAGCCCCAGGTGGTGCTG
>JAILIE010000083.1 GCA_024695415.1 Clostridiales bacterium
GGCGCGCCCGGCCCGGCCGGAGAAACCGCAGGCGCGGCCTGACCGGCCCGCGGCGGAACCCGCGAAGACCCCGGTGCCCGCTGTGCAGCAGACGATCGGCGAGGCGGCTTTCCAGCCGAAGGTAAAGCTGCCGGCCAAAGCGAGGGATTCCGAACCGGAAGAGGAATTCTGGGCGCCGACGCCCTATAACTATCCCCCGATCACCGACCTGGCGATGCCCAAGCCCTCGAACGAGGACACCGCGGCGGAGGACGAGATGCGCTCCCGCAAGCTGGAGGAAACCCTGGCCAGCTTCAAGGTGCAGGCCCGGGTGGTGCACGTGACCCACGGCCCGGCGATCTCCCGGTTCGAGATGGAGCTGGCGTCCGGCACGAAGGTCGGCAACGTGGCGAAGCTGGAAAAGGATATCGCCTACGGCATGGAGGCGACTTCCATCCGCATCGAGGCGCCGATCCCCGGCAAGAGCCTGGTCGGCGTGGAGGTGCCGAACCGCAAAGTGGCGACGGTCACCCTGCGTGAGGTGCTGCAGAGCGAGAAGATGCAGAGCGCCAAGTCCCTGCTGACCGTGGCGCTGGGCAAGGACCTGGCGGGCGCCCCGATCGTCTGCGACCTGGCGAAGATGCCGCATATGCTGATCGCCGGCCAGACCGGCAGCGGTAAATCCGTATGCATCAACGCGATCATCAACAGCCTGCTCTACCGGGCGAGCCCCGACGAGGTGAAGCTGATCCTCGTGGACCCGAAGGTGGTCGAGCTGCAGTGCTATAACGGGATCCCGCACCTGCTGATCCCGGTGGTGAACGATCCGCACAAGGCCGCGGCGGCCCTGGCCTGGGCCGTGGCGGAGATGATGGAGCGCTACGACAAGTTCGCGGAGCGCAAGGTCCGGAACCTGGACGGCTACAACGCCGACCTGGGGCCGAACGAGAAGCCGATGGCCCGGATCGTGATCATCATCGACGAGCTGGCGGACCTGATGATGGTCTGCAAGAAGGACGTCGAGGAATATATCTGCCGCCTGACGCAGCTGGCGCGGGCGGCGGGCATCCACCTGATCGTCGCGACCCAGCGGCCTTCGGTGGACGTCATCACCGGCCTGATCAAGGCGAACATCCCGAGCCGGATCGCCTTCAAGACCGCGAGCTATGTGGACAGCCGGACGATCCTGGACCGGAACGGATCCGAGTCCCTGCTGGGCTGGGGCGACATGCTCTACCTGCCCACGGGCTCCTTCGCGCCGACACGCGTGCAGGGCTGTTTCCTGAGCGACGAGGAGGTCAACCGGATCGTCAAGCACGTCCGCGACGCGAACCCGAGCACCTATGACCCGGATATCCTGGAGAAGCTGGAGGAAATCGCCAGCGGCGGATCCGCGGACCTGGGCGGGGCCGACATGATCGGCGGCGCCGGCGACATGGGCGGCGGGGACGGAAACCTGTTCGAGCAGGCGGTGGAGTTCGCCATCGCGGACGGCCAGATCTCCACGAGCACGCTGCAGCGGCGGCTGAAGATCGGCTACGCCCGGGCGGGCCGGCTGACGGACGAGATGGAGGAGCGGGGCATCGTGGCGGCCAAGGACGGCAGCAAGCCCCGGAAGTGCCTGATCACCCGGGAAGAATGGGAAGAAATGAAGAAATCGACAGAGGGCATGGCGTAAGAAATGGCAAATATGCTGGATTACATGGCCTGGCGGGGGGAGTTCACCCTGGAGGCCAGCCCGTGGAACGCGGTGGACGGCCTGCTGATGGCGACGCTGAGCTACCTGAACTTCCACGGGATACAGGACGCGCGGGGCTGGTCGCTGGAGGAAGCGAAGCGGATCGACCTGCTGATCAAATCCCCGGACGCGAGCTTTCCGCTCCGGCAGGAGGTTTTCCTGCGGATGGCTGAAAGCGAGCGGTTCTCCGGGTGCCGGATGCACCACTTCATCTCCCTGACGGACGAAGACCTGAGCATGCAGTTCTCCGCGATGTGCCTGGACCTGCCGGACGGCACGATGGTCGTGGCCTTCCGGGGAACGGACAACACGCTGATCGGCTGGCGGGAGGATTTCAACATGTCCTTCCAGACCCGGGTGCCCGGACAGGAGGCCGCGGGATACTACCTCGAGCGCGCGGCGGCGCTGAACAACCGGCCGCTGCGGCTGGTCGGCCACAGCAAGGGCGGAAACCTGGCGGTGTACGCCGCGGCGACGGTGGCCCCGAACATCCAGGCGCGGATCGAGAGCATCTGGAGCTATGACGGGCCCGGCATGAACCGGGAAATGTCCGGCGCCGACGGATACCTGCAGATCCGGGACCGGATCCGGTCCTACATCCCCCAGACGAGCATCATCGGGCTCCTGATGGATTATTACAAGCCCTATACCGTGGTGCACTCAACCGCCAGCGGCATCAGCCAGCACGATCCGATGAGCTGGCAGGTATACGGCGGGAAGTTCGAGGAGATGGAGAGCATCGACCGGACGGCGAGCGTGGTGTGCGAGACGCTGCACGAGTGGCTGCAGAACAGCACGCCGGAGCAGCGCGCCGCCTTCGTGGACGCCCTGTTCCAGATGGCGGACCGGACGAAGGCCACGAAGATGAGCGATCTTCTGAACGAAAAATTCCGGACGCTGTGGAAGATGTTCGGCGGGCGGAAGGATGTCGATCCGGAGGTCCGGCGGATCTTCAACCGGCTGATCGCGCAGGCGGTTTCCCTGGGATTCGGCAACGTGGTCGAGCGGGTCCGCGGGAAAAAGGAAGGGGACGAATACGACGGCCACTGGGTCACCATGAGCCCGGCGGAAAATCCGTAAAAGAACACAATTTCCGTCCTTGACAACCGGGGAATGATGTGATAAAAACTTACCGGTACCGATCTTTAAGGCGATACAGAGATATCGGCAAGATCCGGGCGAAAGCAGCGTATGCCGCGGGCGCGGCAGGCGCTTCCTTCATGCGGTCCAGACTCTGCCGAATCTCCGGCAGAGTCTTTTTTCGAGGAGAGATGACCGTGAAGCAAATGACGACACCGATCCCGGGGAAATCCGCCGACGGGCGGATTATCCGGAAAAACGGCGGCGTGTTTACTTTTCCCGGCTTCTGTGATGTACACGTACATTTCAGGGAGCCGGGTTTTTCTTATAAGGAAACGATCGTTTCCGGAAGCCGGGCGGCCGCCCGGGGCGGCTACACAGCCGTATGCGCGATGCCGAACCTGAACCCGGTGCCGGACAGCGTGGCGCACCTGGCGGAGGAGGAACGCCTGATCCGGGAGGCCGGGGACATCGTGCGCGTATACCCCTACGCGGCGCTGACCGTCGGCGAGAAGGGCAAGGAAGCGGCGGAGCTCGAGGCGCTGGCGCCGCGGGTGATCGCCTTCTCGGACGACGGGAAAGGCGTGCAGGACGAAAGCATGATGCGCTCCCTGATGGAGCGCTGCGCGAAGCTGGGAAAGATCCTGGCGGCCCACTGCGAGGACGAGCGCCTGCTGAGGGGCGGCTACATCCACGACGGGGCCTACGCCCGGCGGAACGGGCACAAAGGCATCTGCTCCGAGAGCGAGTGGGGACCGATCCGGAGGGACCTGAAGCTGGCGAAGGAAACCGGGTGCGCCTACCACATCTGCCACATCAGCACGAAGGAAAGCGTGGCGCTGATCCGGGAGGCGAAGCGGGAAGGCGTGAACGTGACCTGCGAAACCGGGCCGCACTACCTGCTGATGGACGAGGGGGACCTGCGGGAGGACGGGCGCTTCCGGATGAACCCGCCGATCCGCGCGCGGGAGGACCGGGAGGCGCTGCTGGAGGGCCTGATGGACGGCACGATCGACATGATCGCCACGGACCACGCGCCGCACAGCGCGGAGGAGAAGAGCCGCGGGCTCGCGGGGAGCGCGTTCGGGGTCGTCGGGCTGGAATGCGCATTCCCGGTGCTGTACACCGGGCTGGTGAAGGAAGGCATCCTGAGCCTGGAGAGGCTGATTGAGCTGATGGCCGTCGCGCCGCGGGAGCGGTTCGGGATTCCCCCGGACGACGGGGACTGGACGGAATGGGACCTGGAGCGGGAGTACGAGATCAACCCGGACGAGTTCCTCTCCATGGGCAAGGCGACGCCCTTTGCCGGATGGCGGGTGGCGGGCCGGTGCCTGAGGACCGTGCACGGCGGAAAAACGGTGTATGAACAGGCAGGAAACAGGAAGTAGGAAGCAGGAGGTATGGTTACTTCCGGCCTCCCAAGGGCGCTGAAGGAAAGTATTGAAAGGGACAGAAAGGCGGAAAGAAACATGGCGAAGCGGACAGACGTAAAAAAGGTACTGATCATCGGCAGCGGCCCCATTGTCATCGGCCAGGCGGCGGAGTTTGACTACGCGGGCACGCAGGCCTGCCTGGCGCTGAAGGAGGAAGGGTACGAGGTCGTGCTGTGCAACTCGAACCCGGCGACCATCATGACGGACACCTCCATCGCCGACAAGGTGTACATGGAGCCGCTGACCCTGGAATACATCGCGAAGATCCTGCGATATGAGCGGCCGGACGCCATCGTGCCCGGCATCGGCGGCCAGACGGGACTGAACCTGGCGATGCAGCTGGAGCGCAAGGGCGTGCTGAAGGAGTGCGGCGTGGAGCTGCTGGGCACCTCCAGCACGAGCATCGAGCGGGCGGAGGACCGCGAACTGTTCAAGGAAATGTGCCAGAGCATCGGCGAGCCGGTTATCCCCAGCGAGATCACCTACAGCCTGGACGAGGCGAAGAAAGCGGCGCTGGACATCGGCTACCCGGTGGTGCTGCGCCCCGCGTTCACCCTGGGCGGCACCGGCGGCGGCTTCGCGAACAACGAGGAAGAACTGATCGAGATCGGCACGAACGCCTTCCGGCTGAGCCCGGTGCACCAGGTGCTGGTCGAAAAGAGCGTGCGCGGATACAAGGAGATCGAGTTCGAGGTCATGCGCGACAGCAACGACAAGGCGATCACGATCTGCGGTATGGAGAACGTGGACCCCGTGGGCGTGCATACCGGCGACAGCGTGGTCGTGGCCCCGATCCTGAGCCTGAACGACCACGACCTGAAGATGCTGAACGACAGCGCGATCAAAATCATCCGCGAGCTGAAGATCGAGGGCGGCTGCAACGTGCAGTTCGCGCTGAACCCGACCAGCAGCGAGTACTACCTGATCGAGGTCAACCCGCGGGTGAGCCGGTCTTCCGCCCTGGCGAGCAAGGCCAGCGGGTACCCGATCGCCCGGGTGACGGCGAAGATCGCGCTGGGCATGGCGCTGGAGGAGATCCCGGTGGCCGGCGGCAACGCGGCGATGGAGCCGAGCCTGAACTACATCGTGGCGAAGTTCCCGCGCTTCCCCTTCGACAAGTTCACCTCCGCCAGCAACCTGCTGGGTACCCAGATGAAGGCCACCGGCGAGGTGATGGGCATCGGCAGCACGCTGGAGGAGTGCATGCTCAAGAGCGTGCGCAGCCTGGAGACCGGCGTGTGCCACCTGCACCTGGCGAAGTTCGACGACATGAGCACCGCGGACCTGCTGGAATATGTGGAGGAGTTCCGGGCGGACACGCTGTACGCCGTGACGGAGCTGCTGCGCCGGGATGTGGATATCGCCGCGGTCCATGAAAAGACGATGATCACGGAGCTGTTCCTGGAAAGCCTGAAAAAGATCACCGAAATGGAGAAGAAGCTGAAGGCGGCGCCCGGGGACGAGGCGCTGCTGCGCGAGGCCAAGAAGATGGGCTTCGGCGACAAGACGATCTCCCGGCTGTGGAACATGAAGGAAACCGACATCTACGCCATGCGGAAGCAGAAGGGCATCGTGCCGGTGTTCCGGATGGTGGACACCCTGCATACCGGGAAATACATCGCCTACCTCTACTCCAGCTACAGCGAAAAGAACGATTCCATCCTGACGGACAAGAAGAAGATCGTGGTGCTCGGCGCCGGCCCGATCCGCATCGGCCAGGGCGTGGAGTTCGACTACTCGACCGTGCACGCGGTGCAGACCATCCGCCGCGCGGGATACGAGGCGATCATCATCAACAACAACCCGGAGACCGTATCCACGGACTATACGACGGCCGACAAGCTGTACTTCGAGCCGCTGACGCCGGAAGACGTGATGGCGATCATCGACTTTGAGAAGCCGGAGGGCGTGATCGCGTCCCTGGGCGGCCAGACGGCGATCAACCTGGCCCAGCCGCTGATGGACCGCGGCGTGAAGATCATCGGCACGGACTGCGCGGCGATCGAGCGGGCGGAGAACCGGGACAGCTTCGAGAAGATCCTGCTGGACCTGAACATTCCCCAGCCGAAGGGCGAGGCGGTCACGAAGATCGAGGACGGCGTCCGCGCGGCGGCGGAGATCGGCTATCCGGTGCTGGTGCGCCCGAGCTTCGTGCTGGGCGGCCGCGCGATGCAGATCGTCGGCGACGAGCAGCAGCTGCGCCACTACCTGAAGACCGCGGTGGAGATCGACGCGGACAAGCCGGTGCTGGTGGACAAGTACATCCGCGGCAAGGAGGTCGAGGTCGACGCGATCTGCGACGGAAGGGACGTGTTCGTTCCGGGCATCATGGAGCTGGTGGAGCGCACCGGTATCCACTCCGGCGACTCCATCTCCGTGTATCCCGCTTTCTCGATCAGCAACCGGGTGAAGGGAATCATCCTGCAGTACGCGAAGAAGCTGGGCCTGGGCATCGGCATCGTCGGCCTGTACAACATCCAGTTCATCGTGGACGAGAAAGAGGACGTCTATATCATTGAAGTCAACCCGCGCTCCAGCCGGACCGTGCCCTTCCTGAGCAAGGCCACGGGCTACTCCCTGGCGGATATCGCCACGGAGGTCATCCTGGGCAAGAGCCTGAAGGAGCAGGGCTTCTTCGACCTGTATCCCGAGGAAAAGAAGCGCTACTACGTGAAGGTGCCGGTGTTCAGCTTCAACAAAATCAAGGGCCTGGACGCCTACCTGAGCCCGGAGATGAAGTCCACCGGCGAGGCGATCGGGTACGACGACAAGCTGAACCGCGCGCTGTACAAGGCGCTGCAGGCGGCGGGCACGAAGCTGAAGAACTATGGCACCGTGCTGGCGACGATCGCCGACCGCGACAAGGAGGAGGCGCTGGAGCTGATCCGCCGCTTCTACAACCTGGGCTTCAACATCGAGGCGACCCGCGGAACCGCGCGTTTCCTGAAGGAGCACGGGATCCGGACCCACGCGGTCAGCAAGATCAGCCAGGGCAGCAACGAGATTCCGGAAAGCATCCGGCAGGGCCATGTGGCGTACATCATCAACACCCGGGAGATCAGCGAGGCGGAGAGCGAGAGCGACGGCCTGAAGATCCGGCGCTGCGCGACGGAGAACAACGCGACGATCTTCACCAGCCTGGATACGGTCCGCGTGCTGCTGGACGTGCTGGAGGAGACGACGCTGACGATCAGCACGATTGACGCCTGATACAGGTAGGAAGTAGGAGGTAGGAGGTAGGAAGCAACAGGCATGAAAGATCAGGTTCTGACCATTGTGGAAAATGTGCCGGTGACGACGAGCGTGTACCGGATGGTGATGGAAGGGAACGGGCTGGAGGCGCAGAAGCCGGGGCAGTTTGTGAACATCCGGCTGGAGGGGCTGTACCTGCGGCGGCCGATCTCCGTTTACGATTCGGAAGCGGGCCGGCTGACCATCCTGTACAAGGTGGTCGGGAAGGGCACGGAGCAGATGAGCCGGATGCTTCCGGGAGAGACGCTGGACGTGCTGACCGGGCTGGGCAACGGCTATGACCTGTCGAAAGCCGGGGATCAACCGCTGCTGCTGGGCGGCGGCGTGGGCGTGCCCCCGCTGTACCTGCTGGCGAAGCAGCTGCGCTCGCAGGGAAAGGACGTCCGGGCGGTGCTCGGGTTCAACACGAAGGCCGAGGTGTTCGGCGAGGCAGAATTCCGGGACCTGGGCTGCGCGGTGACCGTGACCACGGCGGACGGCAGCTATGGCACGAAGGGCTTCGTGACGGACGCTTTGCCGGCGGACTACAGCTATTTCTACACCTGCGGGCCGGAGCCGATGCTGAAGGCGGTGTACCGGGCGACGAAGACCTCCGGCCAGTTCAGCTTCGAGGAGCGGATGGGCTGCGGGTTCGGCGCGTGCATGGGATGCAGCTGCAAAACGATCACGGGCTACAAGCGGATCTGCCGGGAAGGCCCGGTGCTGGAGAAGGAGGAGATCCTGTGGGAAGGCTGACAACGGATCTGTGCGGAATCGAAATGGACAACCCGGTGATCCCCGCCAGCGGCACCTTCGGGTTCGGCTATGAGTTCGCGCAGTGGTATGACATCAACTGCCTGGGCACCTTCTCCTTCAAGGGAACGACGAAGGATCCCCGGTTCGGCAACCCGACGCCGCGGATCGCGGAATGCCCGGCGGGCATGATCAACGCGGTCGGCCTGCAGAACCCCGGGGCGGACCGGGTGATCGCGGAGGAGCTGCCGAAGCTGCGGGAAGTCTTCCACAAGAAAGTGATGGCGAACGTCAGCGGGTTCAGCGTGGAGGACTACGCCGAAACCTGCGCGAAGCTGGACCGGGAGGAACAGGTCGGCTGGCTGGAGGTTAACATTTCCTGCCCGAACGTGCACGGCGGCGGGATGAGCTTCGGTACGGACCCGAAGGCCGCGGCGGAGGTGACGCGGGCGGTGAAGCGGGTGACGACGAAGCCCGTGATCATGAAGCTGAGCCCGAACGTGACGGATATCACGGAGATCGCGAAGGCCTGCGAGGGGGCGGGCGCCGACGGGGTCAGCCTGATCAACACCCTGCAGGGGATGCGGATCGACCTGAAGACGCGCCGGCCGGTGCTGAAGAACGTCATGGGCGGCGTCAGCGGCCCGGCGGTGTTCCCGGTCGCCCTGCGGATGGTGTACCAGACCGCGCGCGCGGTGAAGATCCCGGTGGTCGGGATGGGCGGCGTCAGCAGCGCGGAGGACGTCATCGAGATGATGATGGCCGGGGCGAAGGCGGTCGAGGTCGGCGCGGCGAACCTGGTGGATCCGATGGCCTGCAAAAGGATCATCGACGACCTGCCGGCGGCCATGGACCGGTACGGAATCCGGGAACTGAAGGAACTGGGAATCTGAGATCTCAAAACAAGGAGGTTGTGACATGGGAAAAGACGTGATTATTGCCTGCGATTTTGACAGCGCGGAGAAGACGTTTACGTTCCTGGACCGGTTCACCGGGCGGAAGCCGTTCGTCAAGATCGGAATGGAGCTGTACTACGCGGAGGGCCCGGCGATCGTCCGGGAGATCAAGCGCCGCGGACACAAGATTTTCCTGGACCTGAAGCTGCATGACATTCCGAATACCGTGAAGAAGGCCATGGCGGTGCTGAGCAACCTGGACGTGGACATCTGCAACCTGCACGCGGCGGGAACGAAGCGGATGATGGAGGCGGCGCTGGAGGGCCTGACCCGGCCGGACGGCAGCCGGCCGCTGCTGATCGCGGTGACCCAGCTGACCAGCACGGACCAGGAAGCGCTGGAAAAGGACCTGTGGATTGAAAAGCCGATGGACCAGGTGGTCATGCACTACGCGCGGAACGCGCGGGACGCGGGACTGGACGGCGTGGTGTGCTCCCCGCTGGAGGCCGGCAAGGTGCACGAGGCCTGCGGCGCGGATTTCCTGACGGTGACCCCGGGCGTCCGGTTCGCGGACGGGGATGCAGGTGATCAAAAAAGGGTCATGACGCCGGCGGAGGCGAAAAAGATCGGCAGCGACTATATCGTGGTCGGGCGGCCGATTACCGCCGCCGCGGATCCGGTCGCGGCCTACGAAAGATGCGTCGCGGAGTTTGTGGACTGAGATCAAATGAAACAGAAAGGATATGGAACGATGACCAGACAGGAAATCAACGAACTGATCGCGCGGGACCTGCTCAAAATCAAGGCGGTATTCTTCCGGCCGGAGGAGCCCTTCACCTGGGCGAGCGGCATCAAGAGCCCGGTGTACTGTGACAACCGGCTGACGCTGACGGCGCCGGAGGTCCGCGACGACGTGGAGAACTCCCTGGCGAAGATCATCGGGGAGGAATATCCCGAGGTCGAGGTCCTGATGGGCACGTCCACCGCGGGCATCGCCCACGCGGCGATCACCGCCCACCTGATGAAGCTGCCGATGGGCTATGTGCGCTCCGGCGCGAAGGACCACGGCCGGCAGAACCAGATCGAGGGAAAGCTGGAACCCAGCCAGAAGGTGGTCGTGGTCGAGGACCTGATCTCCACCGGCGGCAGCGTGCTGGAAGTGGTGGACGTGCTGCGCCAGGCCGGCGCGGAGGTGCTGGGCGTCGCCAGCATCTTCACCTACGGCATGCAGAAGGGGATCGACCGGCTGGCCGCGGCGAAGGTGAAGAACGTGTCGCTGACCAACTTCGACGTGATCGCGGAGGAAGCCGCGAAGCAGGGATATATCCGGCCGGAGGACGTGTCCCGCCTGCTGAAGTTCCGGGACAACCCGAGTGACGAATCCTGGAGGGTATTATGAAGCGCAGCATTATTGACGTGCCGGACCTGACGCCGGAGGAACTGAACGCCCTGATGGACACCGCGGAGGACATCATCGCGCACCCGGACGACTACAGCGACGCCTGCCGGCGGAAGAAGCTGGCGACCCTGTTCTTTGAGCCCAGCACCCGCACCCGCCTGAGCTTCGAGGCCGCGATGTACGAGCTGGGCGGCAACGTGCTGAGCGTGACCGGCGCGGGCACCAGCTCCGCCGCGAAGGGCGAGAGCGTGGCGGACACCGCGAAGACGGTTTCCTGCTACGCGGACATCATCGCAATGCGCCATCCGAAGGAGGGCGCGGCGCTGGTGGCGGCCCGGAGCGCCTCCGTTCCGGTAATCAACGCCGGGGACGGCGGCCACTGCCATCCGACCCAGACGCTGGCGGACCTGCTGACGATCCGCCGGGAGAAGGGACGGCTCGGAAACCTGACGGTCGGCCTGTGCGGCGACCTGAAGTTCGGCCGGACCGTGCACTCCCTGATCAACGCCATGAGCCGGTACGAGGGGCTGAACTTCGTGCTGATCAGCCCGGAGGAGCTGAAGCTGCCGAGCTACGTCAAGAACGACGCGCTGAAGAAGAAGGGGATTCCCTACCGCCAGACGACCGACCTGATGGAGGTCATCGGGGACCTGGACATCCTCTACATGACCCGGGTCCAGCGGGAGCGGTTCTTCAACGAGGAGGACTACCTGCGGCTGCGGGACAGCTACATCCTGACGCCGGAGAAGCTGAAGAAGGCCCGGGCGGACCTGAGCGTGATGCATCCGCTGCCCCGGGTGAACGAGATCAGCGTGGCGGTGGACGACGATCCGCGGGCCTGCTACTTCAAGCAGGTGCTGAACGGCAAGTATATGCGCATGGCGCTGATCCTGATGCTGCTGGAACTGAAAAAGGGAGGCGAGCGGGCATGAATGTGGATTCCATCCGGGACGGCGTGGTGATCGACCACATTACCGCGGGCTGCGGAATGAAGCTGTACCGCCTGCTGGGGCTGGACGCGCTGGACGTGCCGGTGGCGATGATCACCAACGCGGTGTCCGCGAAGCGGGGACGGAAGGATATCATCAAGGTCGACGCGGATATTCCGGTGGACTTTGACGTAATCGGGTATGTGGACCCCGGCGCGACCGTGAACATCATCCGCAACGGCGAGCTGGTGGAGAAGAAGCGGATCGAAATGCCGGAGACCCTGGTGAACGTGCTGCGGTGCAAAAACCCGCGCTGCATCTCCTCCTGCGAGCAGGAACTGGAGCAGGTGTTCAAGCTGACGGACCGGGAGAAAAAAGAGTATCGCTGCGCATGGTGCGAAGTGAAAGGGGATATGTAGGGGCTTTCCCTATTCGCCGCTTGTTCGTCCTCATTGCTGCCACTGGCAGCGGACGAACGGCGCGCCCCCTACGACCCTTCGGTCCATGTGGGGGACAGAACAAGGCGCAGATAAATCAGAGAGGAAACTCCCTTTTGTACAATCCGAACGAAAACTGCCCGTTTTTCACAAAAACACGAACGTTCAATTCCGAACGTTCGTGTTTTATGGTAAAATTCATGAACATTTAACATTTTCAAATTGACAATGTTCGTGTTTTGGAATAATATGAGATGCGGGTTTTTCGCCCTTCGGCGGGGAACCGCCAGGAACGCAGGAGGATGAGCAAATGAAGAAAGTCGGGATCATCATGGGCAGCGACAGCGACCTGCCGGTTATCAAAAAGGCAACCGACATGCTGGACAGCCTGGGCATCCCTTTTGAGGTTCATGTATATTCCGCGCACCGGACGCCGGACCAGGCGCGGGACTTCGCGCGCGGCGCGCGGGAAAACGGTTTCGGCGTGATGATCGCGGCCGCGGGCATGGCGGCCCACCTGGCCGGCGCCGTCGCGGCGAACACGACCCTGCCGGTGATCGGGATCCCCTGCCAGGGGCCCTGCCTGGAAGGGCTGGACGCGCTGCTGAGCACGGTGCAGATGCCGAGCGGGATTCCGGTGGCGACGGTGGCGGTGAACGGTGGCGCGAACGCCGCGCTGCTGGCGGCCCAGATCCTGGCCGTGGAGGACGGGGAACTGGCCGCGAAGCTGGACGCGAAGCGGGAAAAGGACGCGAAAGCCGTGCTGGAGAAGGACGCCGGCATTATGGAGCGGCTGAAGTAACACAGATTCGGAAATAAGGAGCAAAGATCAATATGGGCGGATTCTTCGGAATAACTTCCAAAAACGACTGCATGGTGGACGTTTTCTTCGGGGTGGACTACCACAGCCACCTGGGCACCCGGCGCGCCGGCATGGCCGCGTGGGACGGGGAGATCGGCCTGCAGCGCAAGATTCACAATATCTGCAACGCGCCGTTCCGGACGAAGTTTGAGCACATCTTCGAGGAAATGCGCGGCACGGCGGCCATCGGCTGCATCTCCGATTCGGACCCGCAGCCCCTGCTGATCCGGTCCAACCTGGGGACCTACGCGATCTGCATGACCGGCGTGATCAACAACGCGGACGAGCTGATCGACCAGTACCTGAGCTTCAGCGGCGGCCATTTCGATTCCATGACCGGGGGCCGCATCAACCAGACGGAGCTGCTGAGCGCCCTGATTAACCAGAAGAGCGACTTTACCGAGGGCATCCGCTTCGCCCAGAAGTCCATCGTGGGCACGGCGTCGGTCCTGATCCTGACGGACAAGGGAACCATCATCGCCGCGCGGGACCGCACGGGCCGCCTGCCGGTGGCCATCGGCAAAAAAGACGACGGGTACGCCGTGGCGTTCGAGTCCTTTGCCTACCACAAGACGGG
>JAILIE010000091.1 GCA_024695415.1 Clostridiales bacterium
GGATTACGGAGATGACCGTTGCCCGGCTCAGCAACGATAACCGGCAGTTGTTCTTTGTTTCGGAGCCTTATCCCTACTGGATGACAGCCGGCATTCTGTTCCTGTTCCTGACGGCCGCCCATTTCTGGTCGATGCGGATCCTGAAGAAGTGGGACGTGGCGGAAAACGTCAGGGATATGGAATAACCCGGAGAAATATTGTTCAACAGTCCTGAAACAGTTTTCCGGATCCTTGACAGAGGCGAATCTTTCTTCTAAACTGTCCTGGAATGTTCGTAATGACGGGAGGGATTCTGATGGCCGGGATGGACGATCTTTTCGGAATGAATGTATTCAATGATTCCGTGATGCGCCAGCGCCTTCCGAAGGAAACATACCGCGCGCTGCATAAAACGATCGACGACGGACGGCGCCTGGATCCCCAGGTCGCCAGCGTGGTCGCGAACGCGATGAAGGACTGGGCCCTCGAGCGCGGCGCGACGCATTATACCCACTGGTTCCAGCCGTTGAATTCTGTCACGGCTGAAAAGCATGACGCGTTTATTTCCCCGGTTCCCGGCGGAAAGGTCATCCAGGAATTCTCCGGCAAGGAACTGGTCCGCGGGGAAGCGGACGCTTCTTCCCTGCCCAGTGGTGGACTCCGGTCTACTTTTGAAGCCCGCGGCTACACGACGTGGGACCCGACCTCCTATGCCTTTATCAAGGATCATGTCCTGTGCATCCCGACCGCCTACTGTTCCTACAGCGGCGAGGCGCTGGACCTGAAAACTCCCCTGCTCCGTTCCATGGAAGCCCTGAACCGCCAGGCGGTCCGGATCCTTCACCTCTTCGGCCGGATGGACGCGACGCGCGTCACGCCGACCGTCGGCCCGGAGCAGGAATACTTCCTGGTCGACAAGGACCTTTTCGACCGGCGCAGCGATCTGCTTTTCGCCGGGCGGACGCTGTTCGGTTCCAAACCCCCGAAGGGCCAGGAGCTGGGCGACCATTTCTTCGGGACCATCCAAACCCGGGTCCAGGCTTTTATGGCCGACCTGAACGAGGAGCTCTGGAAGCTCGGCGTGCTGGCGAAGACGGAGCACAATGAAACCGCGCCCGCCCAGCATGAAATGGCTCCGATCTATTCCATCGTCAATGTCGCCTGCGACCACAACCAGCTGACGATGGAAATGATGAAAAAGGTGGCCCGGCGCCACAACCTGGTCTGCCTGCTCGCCGAAAAGCCCTTCGAGGGCGTCAACGGCAGCGGCAAGCACAACAACTGGTCCATGTTCACCAATACAGGCTACAACCTGCTGGAGCCCGGCGACAGCCCGCATGAAAGCGCGCAGTTCCTGCTCTTCCTGACCGCCGTGATCAAGGCAGTGGATGATTACCAGGATCTGCTGCGGGCTTCCGTGGCTTCCGCCGGAAACGATCACCGCCTTGGCGGTTGCGAGGCGCCGCCGGCCGTGATCAGCATCTTCCTGGGCGACGAGCTGACCGAAATACTCGACGCGCTGGAATCCGGCTCAGATTACAGCGGCCGTGAGAAGCTGGAAATGACCATCGGCGTCCATATGCTTCCGAAGTTCCCGAAGGACACCACGGACCGTAACCGGACCTCGCCCTTCGCCTTTACCGGCAACAAGTTCGAATTCCGTTCCCTCGGATCTTCCGCGTCCATTTCCGACGCCAACGTGGTCCTGAACACCATCGTGGCAGAAAGCCTGCGCGCCTTCGCCGACGAGCTGGAACAGGCGGCCGATTTCCGGACCGCGCTGCATGACCTGATCGTACGCACGATCCGGGAACATAAACGGATCATCTTTAACGGCAACAATTATTCCGACGAATGGCGGGCGGAGGCCGCGGCCCGCGGTCTGCTGTGCCTGGATTCCACTGTGGACGCGCTCCCCTGCTATACGGACGAGAAGAATATCCGCCTTTTCGAAACCCACAAGGTCTTCTCTTCCGCGGAGCTGCGTTCCCGCCGGGATATCGGCCTGGACTCCTACGCGAAGATCATCAACATCGAGGCGGAGACCATGATCATGATGGCGCGCCGCCAGATCCTGCCCGCGGTTCTCCGCTACGCGGGCAGGCTTTCCTCATCGCTCTGCAGCATCCGGAACGCCGGCTCGACCCTCGCCTGCGGGCAGGACATTCTGGACGAGCTCTGCCGGGAGACCGAGCGCCTGAGCGAATCCGTCGGCGCGCTGGAGTCCGGCATACAGTTCAAGCCCGATTCCGCGGAGCCCGCCGTTTTTGCCCGTTACATGCACGACCGGATCCTTCCCGCGATGGCGGCGGTCCGCGCTGCGGCGGATTCCCTGGAACGGATCACGGACAAGACGTACTGGCCCTTCCCGACCTATGACGACCTGCTCTTCAGCGTGCAGTAACTTTCGCGGTCGGATTGTTTTTCAGCTGTTTTTCACGCTCTACCGCTTGACACGCCGGCGGATTCCCTGTTATATTTCGATAAACTGATGAGGAAGAGAAGTAATCCGGTTTTGTCGTTGCAGAGAGCCGCTGTCGCTGGAAACGCGGTACGATCCGCCGGACGAATGGACTTCCGAGGGCGAGCTGAAGGGGTCTGAACCCTTAAGGTGAGACGGAGTTCCCTCCGTGATCAAAGGATGCCGTATGATGGTACGGTACAGAGCGGGCGCGATTCGCGCCAAGCCGGGTGGCACCGCAGGAATGGATTTACATCCCTGTCCCAGCAAAGAACTGGGACAGGGGTTTTTCTTTGGATCCGCTGTCCCGAACGAACAGGCGGTTCATTCCGCCGGAAAAAGAAAGGAGAAATCCCCATGGCAGCTGAAAAGAACATCCCCTACAAAATCTATCTCGAAGAAAACGAAATGCCCACGACCTGGTACAACGTCCGAGCGGATATGAAAAACAAGCCGGCTCCCCTGCTGAATCCCGGCACCCATGAGCCGATGACCGCCCAGGAGCTCTCCGGCGTCTTCTGCGACGAGCTGGTCAAGCAGGAACTGGACAACGACACCCGCTATTATCCGATCCCGGAAGAGATCCGGAACTTTTACAAAATGTACCGTCCCTCTCCCCTGGTCCGGGCTTACTGCCTGGAAAAGGCGCTGGACACCCCCGCGAAGATTTACTACAAGTTTGAGGGCAACAACACCTCCGGCAGCCATAAGCTGAATTCCGCGATCGCTCAGGCCTATTACGCCAGGCAGCAGGACCTGAAGGGCGTCACAACAGAAACCGGCGCCGGCCAGTGGGGCACCGCGCTGTCCATGGCCTGCTCCTATTTCGGCCTGGACTGCAAGGTCTTCATGGTGAAGGTTTCCTATGAGCAGAAGCCCTTCCGCCGGGAAGTGATGCGGACATACGGCGCATCCGTCGTTCCCTCTCCCTCCGATACGACGAACGTCGGCCGGAAGATCCTCGAGCAGTTCCCCGGAACCACCGGATCCCTCGGCTGCGCGATTTCCGAAGCGGTGGAAGTGGCCGTTTCCAATCCCGGATACCGCTACGTGCTGGGCAGCGTGCTGAACCAGGTCCTGTTGCATCAGAGCGTGATCGGCGTGGAATCCAAGATCGCGATGGACAAGTACGGCATCACGCCGGATATCATCATCGGCTGCGCCGGCGGCGGAAGCAACCTGGGCGGACTGATCGCGCCCTTCATGGGTGAAAAGCTCCGCGGGGAAAAGGACTACCGGATTATCGCGGTGGAACCCGCTTCCTGCCCCAGCTTCACCCGCGGCAAGTACGCCTATGACTTCTGCGATACCGGAATGGTCTGCCCCCTGGCGAAAATGTACACGCTCGGCAGCGGATTTATTCCCGCCCCGAACCACGCCGGCGGCCTGCGCTATCACGGCATGAGCTCCATCCTGTCCCAGCTGTATGATGACGGCTATATGGAAGCGCGCAGCGTCGAACAGACCAGCGTTTTCGCAGCGGCCGAGCAGTTCGCCCGCGTGGAGGGCATCCTTCCCGCGCCCGAAAGCAGCCACGCGATCCGCGTCGCGATCGACGAAGCGCTGAAATGCAAGGAAACCGGCGAGGAGAAGACTATTCTCTTCGGCCTGACCGGCACCGGCTATTTCGACCTGGTCGCCTATGAGAAGTATCATGACGGCCTGATGACCGACTACATCCCGACGGACGAGGAACTCCAGAAGGGCTTCGACGGGCTTCCCCGGATGTAATCCCGCCCCTTCGGGTACAGAAAATCCGGCTGCGCTGCTGCAGCCGGATTTTCGTATAAGTTCCTTTTTATCCCTTGTAGCCGATCTCGTCGGCCAGCTTCTGCTCGATGATGACCGTCGCGTCGCGGTGCATCCGCATGAACGTGCAGGGGCACTTCGGATCGATCTTGTCTTCGATCAGGAGCCGGGTGGCAGCGTCCTGTTTGTTGCCGGAGATGATCATCAGCAGGCGCTTTGCCCGCATGATGTTGCCCATGCCCATGGTCACCGCGCGGGTGGGAACATCTTCCTTGCTGGCGAAGAAGCGCTTGTTGGCCTCGATGGTGGAATCATCCAGGACTTCCTCATGCGCGCCGTCGTAGAGCGTTTCGCCGGGTTCGTTGAAACCGAGGTGGCCGTCCGGGCCGACGCCCAGGACCTGGATCTCGATTTCCGTCTTGTCCAGGATCTCGTTGAACTCTTTCAGGTTCGCCTGCACGTCGCCGGTTCCCTTCGCCACATAGGTGTTGTTCTTGTCGATGTTGATGTGGTCGAAGAGGTTGTCGTTCATGAAATACCGGTAGCTCTGGTCGTGGGTTCCGTCCAGGCCGACATATTCGTCCAGGTTGACGCTGTGGACGCGGCTGAAGTCGAGTCCTTCCTCCCGGCAGCGGCGGGCCAGCTCATTGTACATACCCACCGGGCTGGAACCGGTCGCAAGGCCGAGCGTGCATTCCGGGTTTTCCCGCACGATTTTGTCGATGATGTCCGCCGCTTTCCGGGCGCCGTCCTGGTAATCCTTCGCGATGATCACTTTCATGGTGTGTTTTCCTCCGTATCTTCAGTCGTGTTTCGCAACGATCTTGCCGTTGTTCTTCCAGATGCTCTTTTCCGGAATGGTTCCGCGGACGCAGGACGTCGGATAGACGTTCGAATCCCGCCCGATCACGGTGCCCGGATTCAGCACGCTGTTGCAGCCGACTTCCACGCGGTCGCCGAGCATCGCGCCGATCTTCTTCAGGCCGGTCTCGATCTTTTCGTCCCCGCATTTCACAGTCACCAGCAGCTTGTCGCTCTTCACGTTGGACGTGATCGAGCCGGCGCCCATGTGGCTTTTGTATCCGAGGATGCTGTCGCCCACGTAGTTGTAATGCGGTACCTGGACATTGTCGAACAGGATGACGTTCTTCAGCTCGGTGCTGTTTCCGACCACGCAGTTGTCGCCGACCAGGGCGCTTCCCCGGACGAACGCGCCGGGGCGGACCTCGGTCTTATGCCCGATAATGGCGGGCGCGCCGATATAGTTGTTCGGATAGATCACCGCGTCCTTCGCGATCCATACGTTTTCGCTGACCTCGTCGAACTCGTCCACCGGAAGCGTTTTCCCGAGCTCAATAATGAATTCTTTGATTTTCCCGAGCGCTTCCCAGGGATACTCGGTCCCCTCCAGCAGGGACGCGGCCCGCGTATGGGAAAGGTCATACAGGTCCTTGGTCTTCAGCATTACTTTCTCACCTCGATCAGGTGGCCGCTCTGCTTCATCGCTTCGATGATCGCGTCCACGTTCTTTTCGCATTCGTCCGAAGAGCCGGCTTCCGACATAACGCGGAGCACGGGTTCCGTTCCGCTCTTGCGCAGGAGCACGCGGCCGGTATCGCCGAGCGCCTCGGTGCAGGCGTTTACCGCGTCCATGACCTTCTGCTCGGAAAGGGTGCCGTCCTTGTCGTCCACGACGACGTTCTTCAGGACCTGCGGATACATCTTGCAGCCTTCCGCCAGCACGGAGAGCGGCAGTTGGGTATCGATCATGACCTCCATCAGCATAATGGCCGTGATCAGGCCGTCGCCGGTCCGGGCATGCTTCCGGAAGATAATGTGGCCGCTCTGCTCGCCGCCGATCAGGTGGTTGTAGGCCTTCATGTTTTCATAGACGTACCGGTCGCCGACCGCCGTCTTTTCATAGTTGATTCCGGCCGCGTCCAGGGCCTTGTACAGGCCGAAGTTGCTCATGATCGTGGTGACCACGGTATTGCTGGGGAGCTGGCCCTTACTCTTGAGGTACTTGGCGCAGATATACATGATCTTGTCGCCGTTCACTTCCTCGCCGTTCTCATCCACCGCGAGGCAGCGGTCGGCGTCGCCGTCAAAGGCGAAACCGACGTCCATCTTGTTCTCCCGGACATATTCCTTCAGGCTGCCGATGTGCGTGCTGCCGCAGTCCTTGTTGATATTCAGTCCGTCGGGCTTGTCGTGGATCACGTAGGTCTTGGCGCCCAGCGCGTTGAATACGGCGGGCCCGATCATCCAGCTGGATCCGTTGGAGCAGTCCAGTGCGACTTTATGGTCGTCAAACGGGCGGGTGGCCAGGTTGGTCAGGTAGCCGATATACCGGTTGCGGCCGGTGTAGAAGTCGACGGTGCATCCGATTTTGTCCCCGGAAGCGAAGGGAAGCTCGTCCATCTCATGGTCGATGTACTTTTCGACCTGGTCCTGCAGGTCGTCGTCCATCTTTTCGCCCTTCTCGTTCATCAGCTTGATTCCGTTGTCATAATAGGGATTATGGCTCGCGGAAATCATGACGCCGCAGTCAAAGCCCTCCGTGCGGGTAATGTAGCTGACGCAGGGTGTGGTGGTCACGTGGAGAAGGTACGCGTCCGCGCCGGAAGAGGTGATGCCGGCCGCAAGGGCGGATTCATACATATAGGAGGACCGGCGGGTATCCTTGCCGATCACGATTCTGGCTTTGTCGTCGAGATGCTTTTTGCTGTAGTACCATCCCAGGAAACGCCCGGTCCTGAACGCGTGCTCGGCGGTCAGGTTGACACCGGCTTTTCCGCGGAAACCATCCGTTCCGAAATACTTTCCCATTTTATCCCTCCGTTATCGTATTTGCGCGGGATCCGAAAATCCTGAACAAATGTATTATAACGTCTTATTTTCGGGATGTCAAATCATTCATTCCGGATAGGTCCGCATCTTCAGTTTGCGGCGGGAATGAAGCGGAAAGCCTTGAAATCAAACAGGCTTCCGGGAAGAAACACAAAGGATACGGTGCAGGGACCGCCCGGCACGTCCATCGGGAATTCCTGCGCTTCCCCGCCGTTTCCCAGGAAGTCGGCGATCCCGGTCAGGGTTTTCCCGTCCGCGCCGGTGAACCGGACCGTGACGGCGTTCACCGCATGCGGCGTGGCCCCCTCAATCCGCAGGATCGCGCGGCGGATGCCGCCGAAGTCCATTCCGCGGAATGTCAGCGTCACGTTGTTGCCGATTTCCTTCACGGCGTCCCCGTCCACACGGAAGGAATCCCCGTAGACCTCGTCGGCGCTTCCGGCGGATATCTGCAGGAAGGCCCGGTTCTGCCTTTCGAACCGGAAGGATTTCATATGGACTTTCTGCCGCATGCGGAAGCAAAGGGTTTTCATTCCGGTCAGACGCTGCGGCAGATGATAGGTTTCCTCCTGGTAAACGTTCCATATGCTGGGCTTTTCGTAGTGAAGGACGTCGATCCGCTTTCCGTCTTTGCGCGGGTCACCGTCAAACAGTTCGATTTCGTACGGTTTTCCGTCCAGCGCGAATATCGGAAGAATCAGCGTATCGGAACCGGATGCCCCGAAATCGACGCGGGAGAAGCCGACCATACTTTCCCCGTCCCGGGCAAATGCGATTCCCTTTTCGTTTCCGGTTCCGATGTCCCCCTCATGCAGGTCATACAGGCCCGCGGAAACGGATTCATAGGGATTCAGGGCGGGGTTGCCGATTCCTTCCGCCCGGATCTCGATCTGGCTGATGATATCCGCCCGGTCCGGTGAATCCCCGGCCAGGGCGCGAAGATAGAAGAATCCGTCCCCGGCCGCGGACACGCGGACTGTTCCGTTTTTCTCCCGGGCTTCGGCGAAGGGGGTCTCAATGCCGGCGGCGTTGGTCACCTGCCATTTCAGGCAGCGGACCTGCGCGTTTTCCGGTAAGGCCTTCCAGCGAATGACGCATTCCGGGTTTTCTTTCGTCAGGTACAGGTCCCCCTGCGGAACCAGCTCGATTTTCCGGACGGATTCCTGCCCGGGGATCCGGCCGTCCGGAATCCGCTGAATCCGGGAGCACCCTTCCTTCACCGGTACATCCCGGACGCCGATCGAGATTTCGGAAGCGATCCCTTCACTGTTTTCCACCCGGATCCGCACCGGTTCCTTCCTCCCGGTGGATCCGGCCACCAGGAGCAACTTCCCGTTGAACAGCCTGCGGCATGCGGATTTATAGCTGTCCGGGTCCGTGGAATCCCCATTGTCGGTGCCCATCAGGCATCCGCCGCCCTCCACCGTGATCCGGACCCGGTCCCGGGCGTTCTCCACCGGCCGGTCCGCGGAATCCAGGGCGGTGACCGTCACAAAAACGATATCGTCGCCGTCGGACAGGATGGTTTCGTCCGAAGCCTCCAGGCCAAAGCGGGCGGTGTCGCCGGGGGTCAGCCTGCGGTCTTCCGCAATGATCTTTCCGGACGCGTCATAGCCGGCCGCGCGGATCTCTCCCGCCTCATAGGGGATTTTCCATACCGGAAGGCATTTTCCCGGATCATCCCCGCTGACCTGCTTCTTCCCGGCGGAGCGGCCGTTGACAAAAAGCTCGGCTGAGGCGCAGTTCGTCATGACGGGAACGTCAATCATCTGTCCCGGGTTCCAGTCCCAGCTGACGCCGATGTGCAGCACCTGCCGGTCCGACCACAGGGACTGGAAAAGGTAATACGGGTCCTTCGGGAAACAGGCGGTGTCCGCCTGGCCGAAATAGCAGGAGCGGGTATGATAAGGCGTCGGTTCGCCGATGTAGTCGATCCCTGACCAGATAAACTGGCCCATGCTGTATTCGCATTTCAGGTCGTCCACGATCATGGATTTCAGGTCTTCGGCGCCCCAGCTGGTATTGCTGTTTCCCAGCGCGGAGCACTGCTGGTCGGCTTCGCTCATGATGCTGTTTTCGATCGGGAAATGATAGACGCCGCGGCTGGAAAGCACGCTGGCGGTTTCACTGCCGTAGATCACCCAGTCCGGATGCTTTGCGTGATGCTCCGCGTACAGCTTTTCACCGTAGTTGTATCCGGGCACCTTCACCACTTCCGCGCAGCGCTGGCCGCCTTCCCAGGGCATATAGTTGCAGCCGAAGGTCACGGTGCCGTTATGCTCCGGGTCGTGCAGGTGCACCTGTTCCATGAGCATCCGGCATACTTCCGTGCCGCGCTCGTCCGCGTGCATATCATAAATTTCATTCCCGACGGACCACATGACGACGGAGGGATGGTTGCGGTCGCGGCGGACCCAGGAAGCGACGTCTTCGTGTGCCTGTTCCGGGAAAAACCGGGCATAGTCGAATTCGGTTTTCGGCCGTTCCCACATGTCAAAGGCTTCGTCGATCACCAGGATGCCCATTTCGTCACACAGGTCGAGCAGTTTCTCCGCGGGGGGATTGTGGCTGGTGCGGAGGGCGTTCGCGCCCATGTCCTTCATCAATTGCAGCTGCCTGCGGGCCGCCTTTTCATGGAAAGCCGAACCGAGGCATCCCAGGTCGTGGTGCAGGCATACGCCTTTCAGTTTGATATGCTCCCCATTCAGGAAAAAGCCGTGGTCCGGATCCAGGCAAACAGACCGGAGTCCAAATCTGATCTCCCCAGATTCGCCCTGGTAACAGGTTCGGAGGGTGTAGCGTTCCGGGTTGCGGACGGACCAGGTTCTCCCCTTCGGAACGGTCAGCGTAACCTCCGCTTTTCCATCCAGGGATGCCGCCTCCGTTTCCGCGGCGGTACGGCCGTCCGGATCCAGGATCTCCGCCCGGAAGGGAATGCCATCCTTTCCTTTCGTTTCAACGGATATCCGGACGTTCCAGTCCTCTCCGCACGGCTTCCCGGTCAGGTACAGGCTGTACGGGACGACATAATCCTCCGGCAGGGTTATCAGATGGACGTCCCGGAAGATGCCGGAACCGGAATACCACCGGGAATTCGGGCTCCGGTGGCGGATATGGACCATCAGCTCGTTGTCTCCGCCCCTCACCGCGCCGCTCAGGTCCACGGTAAAGGCGGTATATCCGTAGCGGTGGACGGATACGACCGTCCCGTTGAACAGGACGTCACAGTCCATGTACACGCCGTCAAAGCGAACAAGCACCGTGGGGGGCGGATTTTCCGGGAAGGAAAGCGTCCGGCGATACCACGCGTCGGCGGTTTCATACAGGTCCTCCCTCCAGATCAGCCAGTCGTGCGGCAGGTCCACCCGCTGCCATCGGCCGCATCCTGCAGCGTCTTCCATCGTGCTTCCGAAGGGAAGCCCGGCATATTCCCACAGATCGTTGATCAGCTTTTTCACGCGTACCCTCCTGGCTCTGTCCGTTATACGGACTCTTCTTTCAGTTTCCGGCTCATCAGGTCATGGACGATCTGTCCCGGATCGGCGTGGTCCTGGACGACGTCGCGGACAGCGCTGATCAGCGGCATTTCCATATGATACTGTTCGCAGAGCTTCACGGCCGCCGGCAGGGCGTTGATTCCCTCCACGACCATTCCGACTTCCCGGACCGCGTCCTCCGCCTTCATTCCCTGCCCGATCAGCATCCCGCACCTGTTGTTCCGGGAATGCATGCTCGTCGCGGTGACGATCAGGTCACCGATCCCGGCCAGGCCGAAGAACGTCCTTTCCCGGCATCCCATGGCCAGTCCGAGGCGGCGGATCTCCTCCATGCCGCGCGTCATCATGGCCGCGCAGGTATTGTCCCCGTAACCCAGCCCTTTGGCGATACCGACCGCCAGCGCCTCCACGTTCTTCAGCGCGCCGCAGATCTGTACGCCGCGGATGTCCGAGTTCGTATAGGGGCGGATACAGGTGCCCTCAAAGAGTTTCTGGACCGTGTCCGCGTTCTTTTTCCGGCCCGCCGCGACAATCAGCGTCGGCATGTCGCGGGCCACTTCCTCCGCGTGGGTGGGTCCGCTGACCGCGGTGATGTTCCGGGCCTGGACGCCGTGCTTTGCCAGCTCGTCCTCAATCACTTCGGTCATGATCATCGTCGTTCCGGATTCAATTCCCTTGGAGGCGTTGACCCAGATGACGGATTCGTCCTGAATGACCGGGGCGAAAACGCGGATCGTATCGCGCATGAAAACGGAAGGGACGACCGTCAGGATCACCTGGGCCCCCCGGACCGCCTCCGCCGCGTCCGCGGTAAAACGGATCCCCTCCGGAATCATGATCCCCGGCAGGTTCGGCGCCGTCCGGGTTTTGTCCAGCGCGGCCGCCTCCTCCGGAAACTTGCTCCATACCGTCACGGAATGACGGTTCAGGTACAGGACCCTCGCCAGTGCAATGCCCCATGTGCCGGCGCCGAGTACGGTGATATTCATTGAACTCTGCCTTCCTTTTCTGCGGTGTATTCCAGGTGCAGTTCGTTGCTGGAAGCGTAGGAACCCTGGATATCCAGCTGGTATTTAAGGTGAACGGACCCGCGGGAGGATCCGATGTCGCACTGGACGCCCTTGGAGAAAACCCCCATGTTCATCTCGCCGTACGGGGTATGGTAAACCCCCTCAAACCGCTGTTCGGGAATGAATACCATGGTATTGGAAAACTCGCCGTTCCGGGTCATCGTCACCCGGTTCTTTTCCAGCGCGAGGGAAACAAACGACTCGGTCACTTCCCCGCTGTCCTCGTCCCGGATGGATTCCGTATATTCGATCCGGGCGGAGCCCTCATCGTCGGTGACCAGGGTTCCCCGGGTCATAAACTGGATCGGATAATCCGGCATTTTGTCATATCTGGCAATGGCCAGGAGATTGATCAGCACGGGAGTCTGCCTGTCCTGCATGTGAACGCCCTCCTTCCGGACAATCTTCCTTCCCGTCCATTTTACCATATTCCTTTCCGGAAGGACAGAGTTTTCCGGTATTCTTTCTTTCCCCAACGCGCTTGTCTTTTCCGCCGGACGGCGGTATGATGCTTCCGTAGGATACGGGGGGAAGAGCATGAAGCTTTCTGCGTTCGCGAAGATCAACTGGTCGCTGGATATCACCGGCGTCCGGGAGGACGGTTATCACCTGATGGACATGGTGATGCAGCCGGTATCCATTTCGGATGAAATCACCCTGGCGCCTTCGGGCGGCCTTTCCATTTCCGCTTCCGGTTTTCCCCGCGTCCGGGCGGACGGGTCCAACCTGGCATATCGCGCGGCCCTCGCGCTGAAAAACGCGGCCGGATACGCCGGCGGGGCTTCCATCCATGTACAGAAAGCGATTCCGGTCGGCGCGGGAATGGGCGGCGGAAGCGCGGACGCCGCCGCGGTGCTGTTCGGCCTGAACCGCCTGTGGGGCCTGAACCTGTCCGGCAGCGAGCTGGAGGAAATCGGCCTGACGCTGGGCGCGGATGTTCCGTTCTGCCTGCGGGGCGGGCTCGCCCGGACCCGCGGCATCGGGGAAATCCTGGATAACTATCCGGATGACCATCATTTCTGGCTCCTGGTCACGCAGCCGTGCAGGGGGCTCAGTACCGGAGACGTGTTCCGCGCCTACCATGAATCCCGGAACGTCGTCCATCCGGATACGGAAAAGGTGCTTCAGGCCCTGTGCGCCGGGGATCTCGCCCTGCTGTCCTCCTCCGCCGGCAATGTGCTGGAGGCGGTTTCCGCGGCCATCCGGCCGAAGATTTCCGCCGCAGCGGAAGAGATGCGCCGCAGCGGCGCGGTGTTCGCCTCCATGACGGGCAGCGGAAGCGCGGTTTTCGGCGTTTACCGGAACCGGAGCGCCGCGGAAAAAGCCCGGACGGATCTGTCCCGGAGCAGCGGGAAGGTTTTCCTGGCCCACACGCAGTCCGACAGCATACGGATCCTGGAGGAAGAGACATGAAAAAGACCCTTGGATGCATCCGGAAGGCGGATACGGATTTCGGCCTGATCGAAGACGGCGACCGGATCGCCCTCGGCATTTCGGGCGGAAAGGACTCCCTGCTCCTTCTGCACGCGCTTTCCCTGTACCGGAAATTCACCCATAAGAATTTTGAGCTGCACGCCGTCACGGTCACCTCCGGCCTGCAGCCTTTTGACCTCTCGCCGGTCCGGGCGCTGTGCGGCGAGCTGGAAGTCCCCTACCATATCGTGGAAACTCAGATCGGTGAAATTGTCTTTGAGTACCGGAAGGAAAAGAATCCCTGCGCCCTGTGCGCGAAGATGCGCCGCGCGGTGCTTTCCAATACCTGCAACGAAATCGGCTGCAACAAGCTGGCTCTGGGCCATCACCGGGAGGATGCCGTCAACACGCTTTTGATGTCTATGTTTTATGAGGGAAGGTTCCATACCTTCCATCCGAAAACGCTGCTGAGCCGGACCGGAATCACGGTGATCCGCCCGCTGGTTTACCTGCCGGAAAAGCATGTCATCCATATGGCGAAGGTGCTCAGCCTGCCGGTGGTGACCTCCCCTTGCCCCGTCGACGGCAAGACCGCCCGGGCGGAGATGGACGACCTGATGCGGGAGCTGAAAAAGAAGTTCCCGGACGCGCCGGACCGCCTGCTGCACGCGCTGCAGCACGAGCCCTACGAACTTTGGCAGAAGGAGACCTGATTTTCCTTTCCGCCCGTTTTTTTCATTGAACTTTAATCTGGCTCTGCTTTTCTTTCGGTTAATCCTGTGATATACTAATTGTTGGTACTTATTTGTCAGGAGAGATTGTAAAGTGGCCAGAAAGAATTCCAACTTTAACGGAAAATCAGGCGGCGCCGGCTTCTTCATCACGCTGGGTGTAGCCTATCTTCTTTTCAAGGGCGTCGCCGGAAGCGGCCTGGCCGGCCTGATCGTCGGCGCGATCATCGGCGCCGGCGTCGGCCTGGTGACCAGTATCATGGGCAGCAAGCTGGATACGACCACCCATAACAAGCAGGATGTGGAACGCAGGAAGCAGGAAGAGCTCCAGCGGATGAAGGAAGAGGAACAGAAGCGGAAGGAAGCCGCCTCCCAGATCCCGCTGACGGGCGACGAAGCTGCCGACGCCGTCATTATCAAGGGACAGGAAATGCTCAAGACCATCCGGACCGAGAACGCCCTGATCCCCGATGAGACGCTGTCCGCCCAGATGGATACCCTCGCGGAAAAATGCCGCCAGATTTTCCTCACCGTTTCCGATTCGCCGGCCAAGGCGCCGCAGGTCCGCAAGTTCATGAACTACTACCTGCCCACCACGCTGAAAATGCTCGCCAACTACCGCAAGATGCAGGAAAGCGGCGTTTCCTTCCAGGAAATGAACCAGGCGAGGGAAACCGCGATCCGCGGTATGAACATGGTGCTGACCGCCTGCCAGAAGCTGATTGACAACCTGCACAAGGACAGCATGCTGGACATTTCCACCGATATCGACGTCATGGAGCAGATGCTCAAGCGCGACGGATACACGGAAAACGAAATTACCGGGAACAAAGGCCTCGTCATGGGCGCGAGAACCGCGGCGGAAGCCCAGATGAGAACCAGTTCCGCTCCTGTCATGGATTTCCCTGACCAGTCCGGGGATGAGAATCAGCCCGGCGCTGCCCATAAATCACAAACCAAGTAAAGGAGGAAACCCCGATGTCTGAATCCAGTCCGATCCTTCAGCTTTCCCTCAATCCCACGGCTCCCGAACCCGAAGCGCCCGCCGCTCCCGCAGAAAGCATTCAGCAGAATCCCGCGGAGAAGCCGGCGCCTGAGGCCGCCGCTCCCAAGCTGGACGACAGCCAGCTGACCGAAGCGGAAAAGAAAGCCATCGACGATTTTATCGCCAAGGTGGACGTGACCAATCCGGATCATGTGCTCCTTTTCGGCGCGGACGCGCAGAAGCGGATCGCGGATTTCTCCCAGACCGCCCTGGACGCCGTCAAAACGCAGGATACCGGTGAAGTCGGCAACATGCTGGTAAACCTGGTGGCCGAACTGAAAGGCTTCCAGCACGACTCCGAGGAGCCCAAGGGCCTGGCCCGCCTCTTCTCCAAGGGCGAGGACAAGATCGAGCGGATGAAAGCGCGCTACGCGAAGGTGTCCACCAACGTGGAGAGCATCGCATCCTCCCTGGAGTCCTACCAGACCCAGCTCCTGAAGGATATCGCGATGTTCGATCGCCTGTATGACCAGAACAGCGATTATTTCCATCAGCTTACGCTGTACATCATCGCCGGCGACAAGAAGCTGGAGCAGGTCCGCAACACCGAGCTGAAAGAGCTCCGTGCGAAAGCGGAAGCCAGCGGGGACGCGATGGACGCGCAGAAGGCCAACGACCTTGCCGCGCAGTGCGACCGCTTTGAGAAGAAGCTGTACGACCTGAAGCTGACCCGCCAGGTTTCCATCCAGATGGCGCCCCAGATCCGCCTTTTGCAGAACAACGACAGCCTGCTGGTCGAGCGGATCCAGTCCACCCTGTCCAACACCCTGCCCCTCTGGAAGAGCCAGATGGTGCTCGCCCTCGGTATGCATCATTCCCAGCAGGCCCTCAAGGCGCAGACCGCGGTCACCGATATGACCAACGAACTGCTGAAGAAGAACGCTGAGGCGCTGAAGATCGGAACCATCGAAACCGCGAAGGAAGCGGAGCGCGGAATCATCGATATCGAGACGCTGATCGAGACCAACCAGAACCTGATCGACACCATCAACGAAGTGATGGATATCCAGTCCCAGGGCCGCGCCAAGCGCATGGAGGCGGAAAAGACACTCTACAATATGGAAGCCGAGCTGAAGAAAAAGCTGCTCTCCACCAACCTGTAATTTCTTCGTTATCCGGCCCGGCACAAGGCATATGCCGGGCCGCTTTTCAATCAAAGGAGCATTATGCGGATTATCGGATTAACCGGCGGTATCGCCTGCGGGAAAACGACTGTCAGCCGTTATATCTCCTCCTGCGGAATTCCCGTGGTGGACGGGGATCTTCTTTCCCGTGAGCTGACCGCCCCCGGCAGCCCGGTCCTGCTTGAAATCCGGGATGTGTTCGGAGTCCGCTACCTGAACGACAACGGTTCCCTGAACCGGCGCGCCCTCGGCCGCCTGGTGTTTGAGAACGCCGAGGCCCGGCAGCGCCTGGACGACATCATGGCGCCGCACCTGATGGCCCTGACCCGCGCGCGGATTGAGGAGCATCGCCGTCAGGGCGCCCCGGCTTGCGTCCTGGATATGCCGCTTTTGTTTGAGAAGGGATATGATTCCCTCTGCGACACGGTCTGGACCGTATGGCTTCCGCAGCGGGAGCAGCTTTCCCGCCTGATGTCCCGCGACGGATACACTGAGTCCGAAGCCATGGCCCGGATCCTTGCGGTCATGTCCTCGGATGAAAAAGCCTCCCGTTCCGATCAGGTCATCGACAATTCCGGCTCTGTCCAGCATACGATCGACCAGGTTTCCGCGCTGCTGAACGCGGTCCTGAACGAGGACCGGAAGCCGGCTGTCCCCGCACCGCCGCCGGCGTACACGCAGTACCCGGTCCGCAGCGATCCGGCCCAGCCGCCTTCCTTCGAAACCATGGAAAGACCCCGGGCTGCCCGAAGGTCCGCCCCGGTGCGGAAGGTCTCCTGGCGGATGCCGGCCTGGCTCATGGCGCTTCTGATTTCCACCGCCGTACTGCTCATTCTTTCCGTGACCGCCTATTCCCTGATGTCCGGATATCTCAGGCGCCAGGCGGAACAGCACGCGCGGGAGCAGCAGTGGATCGACGACCATTATCCGCTGCCGGACGACAAGATCATGGCCCTGGTCACGAAATACGCGGACGAATACAACCTGGAAAAACCCTTCGTGCTGTCCGTGATTCTGAACGAGAGTTCCTTCAATCCCGATGCCGTGTCCCCCGTCGGCGCCATCGGGCTGATGCAGCTGATGCCGGATACAGCCGAATGGATCGCGGAAAAGCTGAAGGTTTCCGGATTCGCGCCGGCGCGCATGTATGATCCAGAATCCAATATCCGTTTCGGATGCTGGTACCTGAACTACCTGTCCGGACTGTTCAGCGGGAATCCGGTCTGTGTGATCAGCGCGTATCACGCGGGACAGGGACAGGTCAAGATCTGGCTTTCAGATCCGTCCCGGAGCCCGGACGGCCTGGTCCTGACCCTGGAAAGCCTGCCGGACGGCCCCACCAGAACTTACGCGGAAAGAGTGATGAGAGATTATGGAATCTATCAGCAAAAGTACTTTACGCCGGATCTGCCTGATCTTGCTGGCCGCTGTGCTGATCCCGGTTAACGCGCTTTGCGCCGAATCGATCGGCGATACGCTGATCGTCGGAATCCAGAGCTCCAAAACCCTGATCATCCGGCCATTTGAGCCGCTGGAACGGGACATGCTTTCCGTATACAACGAGATCTATGAGAGCCTGATCACCATTGACGACAACTATATGCCGCAGGGCTGCCTGGCGGAAAGCTGGGAAACCAGCAGCAACGGCAAGGTCTGGACTTTTCACCTGCGCCACGATGTGGTCTTTTCCGACGGCACTCCGCTGACCGCTGACGACGTCGTCGCGTCCGCCCAGTATATCCTGGACCGCGCGAACGATGAAAACGTCACGGACCACGGCTTTTACAGCAACCTGAAGTATTTCGTTTCCTCCATATCCGCCAAGGACGATTACACCGTCACGGTCAAGGCGGCGCGCCAGTACTGGGGGCTGCTTTACGAGATGACGTTCCCGGTCGTTCCCGCGGACCGCGTTTCCGCGGACTCCCCTCCCGGCTCCGGTCCGTATATGGTGCGGGAGTTCCATGCCGGCTCGCGCATGTGGCTGACAGCGAACACGCTCTGGTGGAAGGCCCAGCCGCAGGTCAAGGAAATCAATTTCATGTTTCACGACACCGCCCGGGGCGTGATCGAAAGCTATGAATACGCCCGGGTGGACGCGGCGTTTACCCGATCCATCGCCGGCGCGCAGTACAAGACCGGTACCAGTTCCATTTCCATGGATTACCGGACCAACCAGCTGGAATGCCTGCTGATGAACAATTCTTCCAACGAACTGACGCGGGAGGTCCGGATCGCGATCCGCAACCTGATTGACAAGGCGAAGATCATCTCCAGCGTCTATTCCGGGCTCGCGGTGGAAACCAACTTCCCCTTCTTTCCCGGAACCTGGATGTACAACGAAAGCCTGGACGCGTCCTTCACCCGCGACATCGAGGAGGCCAAACGGCTCCTTGCCGAGGAAGGATGGGAGGATTCCGACGAAAACGGCATTCTGGACCGGATGACCAGCAAAGGAGAACCCCAGAACCTGAGCCTTCGGTTTTACTATTATGAGGAACCCGACAACGACGTCCGCGCCGAAACCGCGAACATCATTTCAGATGCCCTCGCGCAGGTGGGGATCAACTGCCGGATTGAAGCGATGACCATGGCGAACGTGCAGGCCAAGATCAAAGCGGGCTCCTTTGACCTCGCCCTGGTCTCCTACGCCATGGATGTCTGTCCGGATCCCGGTTTCCTCCTGATGAAGGGAAATACCGGTAACTATTTCCGGTATAAAAGCGACAAAATGGACACCCTCTGCAAATCCCTCCGGACCCAGGTGACCCAGGAAGGATACCGGCAGAAGCTGATGGAGATCCAGCAGCTGTTCTATGAGGACTGTCCGTTCATCTGCCTGTACTGGCGTATGGGAAACGTCATTTCCAAATACATGTACACCACATGCCGTGACGTCCGGGAATATGAGTTGCTGCGGGGAATTGAAAGCTTTACCGACTGATGGAGGAAAACGGCCATGAAATGGATTGAACTGATTGTCCACACCACATCCGAAGGATCCGAGTTCGTATCGGATTCCCTGATGGACCGGGGCGCTTCCGGCACGATGATCGAAGACCGCGCCGATATTCCGGATCCTGCGAAACCCCACGGCATCTGGGAAATCATCGATCCGAAACTGCTCGACGCGATGCCGGAGGACGTGCTGGTCCACGCCTGGTTTGAGCCCGGGGATTCCTTTGGGGACTGTCTCAGGGATTATACGGAATTCCTGTCCCTCGCCCGGTCGGAGCACCCGGAATACGGAACCCTGGAAACCGACACCCGGACGGTTTCCGACGAATCCTGGACCGAAGTCTGGAAAAAATACTACAAGCCCTTCTATGCCGCGAATCATATGGTGGTCAAGCCGTCCTGGGAGGAGTTCACTCCCCGGCCGGGAGACCGGATCATCGAGCTGGACCCCGGCATGGCTTTCGGCAGCGGCACCCACGAGACCACCGGCATGTGTATTTCCCTGCTGGAGGAAGCCATCCGCGGCGGAGAACATATTATTGATGTCGGAACCGGCAGCGGTATCCTGGCCATCGCGGCGGCGCTGCTGGGCGCCGGCAGCGTGCTTGCGGTGGATATTGATCCAGACGCCGTCCGGGTGGCCCGCGAAAACGTCGAAAAGAACCACGTGGAGAACATCGTCGAGGTTCGGGAGGGCAACCTCCTCGATCATGTGGAGGAAACCTGCGATATCTGTGTCGCGAACATTATTTCAGACGTGATCATTTCCTTCGCGGCGCCGCTGATCCGCCATATCCGCCCGGACGGGCTCTTTATCTGTTCCGGAATCGTGAAGGAAAGGGCGGATGAGGTTCGCTCCGCGCTGGAAGCCGCGGGGTTCAAAATCCTGAAGGCCGAAACCCGCGGTGAATGGGCGGCGTTTGTTTCCGGGAGGTGACAGGATGCATCGTTTCTACGCGGACAGCGAATCCCCTGAATCCGGCCGGGTATACCTGTCGCCCGAGGACGCGCATCATGCCCTGCATGTCCTGCGGCTGAAAAACGGGGACGCCGTCGAACTGATCCTGAACGGGGAACGGTACCACGCCGGCCTGTCCCTGGAGGACAGCGGCAGGGTCTCCGCCGTGCTCGATTCCCTTCTTCCCGACACCGAGCCGAAAATCCGGATCACGCTGTTCCAGGGGATCCCCAAGGGGGACAAGATGGAACTGATTATCCAGAAAGCGGTGGAGCTCGGCGTCAGCACGATTGTACCGGTCATGATGTCCCGCTGTGTGGTCCGCTTTTCCGATAAGGACGCGGAAAGAAAGAGGGAAAGATGGCAGCGGATCGCCCGGGAAGCCGGCAAGCAGAGCGGCCGGTGCATGATTCCGGAAGTCTGCCTTCCCTGCCCGCTGTACAGCCTGGCGGATCATATCGCGGCCGCCGGGAACACGGTGGTTCCCTGGGAAAACTGCATCGGGACCGGTCCGAAGACCTATGCGGTTTCCCATCCGGAACTCCATTCCCTGGGCATCGTGATCGGACCGGAAGGCGGCATCGCGGACGATGAGATCGCCTTCCTGAGAACGCAGGGCTGCGAACCGATTACCCTCGGTCCCCGGATCCTGCGGACAGAAACCGCCGGCCTGGCCGCCGTCAGCGCGTTCCTCGCGCTGTACGGGGAAATGGAGTAATATGCCGACCATCGCATGCCATACGCTGGGCTGCAAAGTCAATCAGTATGATACGCAGGCCATGGAAGAACTGCTGAACCGGGCCGGTTACGAGTCGGTTCCTTTTCCCGGACCCGCGGATGTATACCTGCTCAATACCTGCACCGTGACCGGTACCGGGGATAAAAAATCCATGCAGACCGCGCGGAAGCTGAAGCGGGAGCATCCCGGCTCCCTGCTGATCCTGTGCGGCTGCATGGCTCAGCTCCAGGGGGAGAAACTGTTTTCCCTCGGCGCAGACCTGATTATCGGGACCCAGAGAAGGCAGGAGGTCGCACAGCTGCTTTCCCGGGTGATCGCCACCGGCCGCCCCGTCTGCGCGGTGGATCCGATTCCGGAGAAGCTTCCCTACGAGCCCCTGCACGTCACCCGCCAGAGTGAGCACACGCGGGCCGTCCTGAAAATCCAGGAAGGCTGCCGGAACCGCTGCTCCTACTGCATCATCCCCACGGTCCGCGGACCGATCCGGTCCCGGCCGCCGGAGGATATCCGGGAGGAAGCCCTGCGCCTCTCCGCCTCCGGTTTCTGCGAAGTGGTCCTGACCGGTATCCACCTTTCTTCCTACGGTAAGGATTTTGATGACGGTTCTACGCTGCTGGATCCGATCCGGATGCTGCAGGATATCCCCGGAATCCGGCGGATCCGCCTCGGATCCCTGGAACCGACCATCGCGACGGAGGAGTTTTCCGAATCGCTCTGTTCGCTGGACAAGGTCTGCCCCCAGTTCCATCTGGCGCTTCAGTCCGGCAGCGACAGCGTTCTGCGCCGCATGCGCCGCCGGTATAATACCACCCAGTATCTCTCAGCGGTCCGGAATCTCCGCGCAAGCTTTCCGACGGCCGCCCTGACCACCGATATCCTCACGGGCTTTCCGGGAGAAACGGAGGAAGAGTTCCGTGAAACGGAGGCGTTTATCCGCGAGGTCGGGTTTGCCCGGATCCACGTTTTCCCCTATTCTCCCCGCCCCGGCACGCCCGCGGCGGAGGATCCGTCCCAGCTCAGCGACAGCCTCAAGCAGGAAAGGGCACGGATCCTGATCGCGGCCGGCCGGTGCTCCGCGCGTTTATACCAGGACCGGTGGATCGGCCGGGAAGCGGAACTCCTGCCGGAAGAAAAGGTGGACGGATGCTGGGAAGGCTATACCCGGGAATACCTCCGGGTCCGGATGGTTCCCGGTTCCGCCTGTGAATGCGGAAAACCGCTCCGGATCATCATCCGGGAAAGCGGCAAAGAGGGTCTGATCGGGGAATCCATTCCCTGAAAAAGCATATCATTACGAAATGAAAGGATCTGAAGAAAATGGATAACTGCCTCTTCTGCAAAATCGTCCGCGGGGAGATTCCCTCCACGAAAGTCTATGAAAACGACAAGGTCTACGCCTTCCGGGATATCAATCCGCAGGCCCCGACCCATGTCCTGGTCGTTCCGAAACAGCACGTGCCCTCCATCGACGGGATCAATGAAATGACCGACAGCGACCTGGCCGCCTGCCTGCGCGCTGTCCGGGAAATCGCGGCGCAGGAAAACCTGGCCGGCGGATACCGGGTGATCTCCAACTGCGGACCGGATGCCTGCCAGTCCGTCCCCCATCTGCATTTTCACATCCTGGGCGGCCGGAAAATGGCCGACCAGATGGCCTGACGAAAAAGGCTTTTTGTGAAAAAAGTTGACTCAGGTGAGGAATGGTTGTATAATCTCTACAGGTTTTGCCCCCCGTCCATGTGGCCGGCTGCTGGCAAGACGTTTATGAGCGAGGGGAGGGATAACAGTGTCCGAGGTTCGTATCCGCGAAAATGAGTCCCTGGAAAGTGCGCTCAAACGGTTTAAGCGGCAGTGCGCCCGCAGCGGCGTTCTCCAGGAAGTTCGTAAGCGTGAGCACTACGAAAAGCCCAGTGTCAAGCGCAAGAAGAAGGCTGAAGCCGCCCGCAAGCGCAAGTGGTAATTTCGCTGATCACCCTTCCCTCTCCGGGAAGGGTTTTTCTGTATCGTTCCGGATCAAAATCGCTTGAAAAACTTCCTCCCTTTTGCTATAATTTTTCATATCAATACGATCTGATGAAAAGAGGAAGTCATGGTTTATACTTTCGCGCTGGTCAAACATGCGAATATTCGTTACCGTGAATCTCTTTGCCGTCTGAGCCGTTGCGAATTATCCGCCATGCTGTCCGCTCTTTCCCTGGATTGTGAGATCCGTACGGAAACCGCCGGCGGCGCGGATTTCCTGTCGTTTGAATCTGATCCCCTCACCCCCGCGCAACTTTCCTTCCTCTCCCGCCACAGTTCCCTCGCGTTCATGGCGGAAAAGCAGGGGGATCTCCTGCGACCCCTGGATGTTTCATTCTCCGGCTATCTGACCGAGGATCTCCCGGAAGTTTTGAAATACAAAGGCAAAACCGCCGTCCCCTTCACGAAGCTGATGCTGAACATGGCGCTTTCCCTGTCCCCCTTCGCGTTTTCCCTCCGGCCTGTGACCGTCCTGGATCCTCTGTGCGGGAAGGGAACGACCTGTTTCTGCGCCCTCCAGAACGGTTTCAGCGCCGTCGGAATGGACCAGGATACGAAGGCGGTCCGGGAAGCGGCGGACTATTTTGAACGTTTTCTTCAGTTTCATCAGCTGAAACACAGGCTGGTGCGCAGATCGGAAACTTGCGGAAAGGAATCCATTCCCGTTTCCGAATTCATCTTCGCCGACACGAAAGAAAACTATCAGGCCTCCGATACGCGTTCCCTGGTCCTGGCCACCGGGGATACGGCGCTCACCCCCGCCCTGATCCGTAAGCGGCCGGCCCACCTGATCGTCGCCGACCTGCCTTACGGCATTCAGCACGCGCCGCAAACCGGCCGGAAACCCGGTTCCTTTGCCGGCATGCTGGAAAGGGTGCTTCCCGCCTGGAGGAAATCCCTCCTGCCCGGCGGAATCATCGCCCTCAGTTTCAACACCCTGACCCTTCCCGTCCACACCGTGGTCCGGGAGCTGGAAAAAGCGGATTTTACCCCGGTTGAACGTGACTGCTGCACGCATCTTCGCCACGAGGTCGAACAGGCTGTTGTCCGAGATGTGGTTTTTGCCGTAAATGAACCTTTCCGCAAGGAGGAAGACCCCGAATGACAGAAAATGAACTGAAAAGCATGACGGTTGTACAGCTGAGAAAGGTCGCCCGTGACGCGGGCGTCGTTCTCGGTGCCGGAATAGATAAGGCAGGTATTATCGCCAAGATCCTCGAGCACGGTGTTTCTTCCGCGCCCGCTGCCGCGCCCGCGGCCCCGGCGCCGGAACCCGCGTCCAGTGAGCCGAAATTCCAGGCTGCGTGGCATAACTCCGACGCGCCGCGCTATAATTCGCGCCCTGCCTACCAGTATAACCCGGCTCCGGCCCGCCCCGCGTGGCAGAACACGACGCCGGCCGGCAATCCCATGTCCCGCGAACAGCAGCGGGTCCAGCCGGTCCGTCCCGGTACGTTTACGCCCCGTTTCGGCCCTGCCGCGTCCGCTCCGGCATCTCCTGCCCAGGAATCCGCCGCGCCCGCGGAGACACCGCATACGCCGGCCGCTTCTCCCCTGCCCGAGCGCAGGATCGGGGAATCCTCCGGCTATACGCACCGTATCTCCGCCGTCTATACGCCGGCCTATACCGCGCCGTCGCATACCGCGCCCGCGGAATCCTTTGCCCCTCCGGCCCAGGATACGGCCGCTCCGGCCCTGACGCTCGAGGAACTGCTCGCTTCCGGCGAGTATGAAGAGGGCGGCGGCGTCCTGGAACTGCATCCGGACGGATACGGGTTCCTGCGCGCTCCCGGGTTCCTCCCGTCCACGAAGGACGTATATGTTTCCATGGCCCAGATCCGCCGCTTCGGACTGCGAACCGGCGACAAAATCGAAGGAAAAATCCGTCCCCAGCGTGAAGGGGATAAATACGCCGCGCTGCTCTATATCTCCAGCGTCAACGGCGTGCCGGAGGAAGAGGCGTTCTCCCGTCCCCTGTTCGACGAACTGACGCCCGTGTATCCGACCCGGAAGATTTCCCTGGAATCCGCGGACGGAAAATCCATGAAGGATATGCGGCTGATCGACCTGATCGCACCGATCGGGTTCGGCCAGCGCGGACTCATGCTCTGCCCGCCCGGCACCGGGAAAAACGAGCTGATGCAGCATTTTGCCCAGATTATCTGCCAGAATTATCCCGAAGCGCATGTCCTGATGCTGCTCGTGGATATCAATCCGGAGGACGCCACGCTGATGCGGGATTCCGTGCCCTGCACGGTCCTGTCCTCCAGCTTCGACCAGGCGCCGGAGGTCCATCTCCGGCTTTCGGAGATTGTGCTGGAGCGCGCGATGCGCCTGGTGGAACAGAAAAAGGACGTCGTGCTCCTGGTAGACAGTCTGACGCGCCTGGCGAAGATCTACACAACGGCCGCCGCCCAGCAGGGCCGCAGCCTGCCCGGCATGGTCAATCCCGCCAGCCTGTTCCGCGCCAAAAGGATGTTCGGCGCCGCCCGCGCCTGCAAGGAAGGCGGAAGCCTGACCGTCATCGCCGCGATGGATATCCTCACCGGCTCCAAGGTGGATGATTCGGTGGTGGAGGAATTCAAGGGAACCGCGAACATGGAGCTGACGCTGGACCTGAACGTGGCCCGCGCCGGAATCCGGCCGGCTCTGAACCTGCAGAACAGCTACACCAAGAATTCCGACCAGCTGCTGAACGACCGGCAGAAGGAAGGTCTTACCCTGATCCGCACCCTGCTGGGAAATTCCTCTTCCGCGGTGGCGATTCCGCAGTTGGAGTCCATGATGGATAAAGCGGAAACCAACGACGAACTCCTTTTGAAAATGAAATCATGGTTCGCGCTGATGAATCGGTAAAACCCGCGCAACAAGCGTTCAGGCCGCCCCGAAGGGCGGCCTGATTCTTTGATATGGTCATATTCAGTTTAAATTGATTTCCCTCAGTCCGATCATGTCCCCGGTGTAATCCAGCGATACCAGCATGTATCCGTCTTCCCGGCCGCTCCGGTACTTGATGTCGATCGCGTCGGTCCGCAGCGTGATATCAAACGGATCATACAGGTCCGCGTTGATGAAGTAGGATTTCCAGAGGACTTTGCCGTCCTGGTTGATCGCGATCGGCCGGGGGCCGTCGGTGCCGGTGATGTACATGTTGCCGTTGTCACCGACCGCCACCGCCGCGGCGTTTCCGAGGTTGCAGTTCCCGGTGGTCAGGGTCCATACTTCCCGCCCGCTCAGCAGGTCCAGCATGGTCAGGCCGTATCCCCCGTCATAGATCATCACCTGGGGATCGTCCGCCGTACCGCCGATGAATACCTTCAGCATGTCGTACTGGCTGAACTGCTCACAGGTTTCGATATGCCCCCAGAGCGGTTCGGAATTGATGAAGCACCCGACGCGCATCACTTCAAAGGTCTTTTTGTTCTGCGTCACATACTCGTGGGCGGCCACCACGGAAATATTGAAGTCCTTCCAGTCCAGGATGCGGGTGGATTCCTCGGACCCGAGCACTTCCTCCAGGGTCATCAGCACCGTACGCGCGCTGGATTCAGGCGGTTCGTATTCGGGCGCCTTTTCCAGGTAGGTCGCGAGGATATAGCCGGCCTGCCCTTCGTATTCACAGTACAGGAAGCTCTTCTTCTGCGGAATTGTTTTGCAGTTATAGACGATGGCGCCCAGCGGAACCCGTGTCAGTGCCGCCGCGGTTTTGTACGGCTGCTCGCGCAATGTGACGTATTCCTTGCACTTGACGACCTTCATCGCCCCGATATACCGGTAGCCCTTCACCTCGGGAATCCGGTCCGCCAGAGCGGCGGAAACGGACAAAACCATCAGGAGGACAGCAAGAAGCAATGAAAAAAACCTTTTCATTCCTTTACCACCTCCACTGACTGTACATCAAATTATATTTTATCTCAATATGTTGTTTTTAACAAGAGAAGAACAGAAAAAGAGCGCATTTCCATGCGCTCTTTTCATCGGTTTCATTCCATATTGAAACGCTTCTTGAAGCGATCAACACGTCCGCCAGTGTCTACCAGCTTCTGTTTGCCGGTATAGAAAGGATGGCATTTGGAGCAGATATCAACCTTCATCTCTTTCTTGGTTGAGCCGGTCTCAAAAGTTTCACCGCATACGCAGCGAACCACACACTTGCCGTACTGGGGATGAATGTTTTCCTTCATTGCTGTTTCACCTCTTTCGCGTATGCAATGGCGGATAACCGCAAAACATATATTAACATAACGGATATTGAATTGCAACCGTTTTTTTTATTCGAATTCAGAAAATTCCTTCTTCGGGAGGGTTTCGGAAAGCGGTGTAAAATGGTATAATTTGATGTATTTTGTACTTCTTTCTGGAGGTTTCCCGATGAGTCAGAAGAATCAGGTTTCAAAGCCCTTTGATGTCGGCGGCCAGGCCGTAATGGAAGGCGTCATGATGCGCTCCCCGAGCGCGACCGCCGTGACCGTCCGCCGTCCCGACGGAACGATGGTCACCAAGCTGACCCCTTTTACTCCCCTGAAGGAAAAGCACCCCTGGATGGGTTATCCCTTCATCCGCGGCGTCATCAATATGGGCACCATGCTCTATTACGGAATGAATACGCTCCAGGATTCCACTACCATGCTCGGCATCCTGGACGAGGAACCCACCCGCTTCGAGAAGTGGCTTTCGAAAAAGACCGGGAAAAGCGTCGATAAAATCGTCATGGGCGTCGCGATTGTCCTGGCGGTCGCGATGGCGCTCGGGCTTTTCATGCTGGCGCCCCATCTTTTCGTGAGCCTGCTGAAAAACGCCGGAGTGCCGCACCTCTGGGCCGAACTGGCCGGCGGAGCGCTGCGGATTTTGCTGCTGGTCGGATATATGATCATCTGCGGTTTCATCCCGGATGTCCGGAAAACCTTCCAGTACCACGGCGCGGAACACAAGTCCGTTCACTGCAACGAATCCGGCAAACCGCTCACGCCCGAAAACGCGAAGCAATTCTCCCGGCTGCATCCCCGCTGCGGAACCGCGTTCCTCCTGATCGTTTTCCTGATCAGTATGATCCTTTCCATCTGTGTCCAGAACTATCTGCTGCCGGAAAATATGCATTCCGCGCTGCGTTTCCTGATCCGCCTGGCCATGCTGCCGGTGGTCGCCGGCCTCAGCTATGAAGTACTGATGGGCCTGGCGCATTCCAAAAGCCGCTCGGCCTGCGTCCTTCGCTGGCCCGGCATGCAGATGCAGCGCCTGACCACCCGGGAGCCGGACGAATCCATGCTCGAGTGCGCGATCGTATCCGTCAATGTCGTCCTCAACGGTTTCCCGGAAGGATGCCGGAAATCGCCGGAAGGCTGGGGCGTGTTCCACAGTTACAAGGAATCCGAGCCCGGATATGTGCTTCCGGAGGAAAAGGGCGCTGAAGAAGCGGAAGCCGCCGAGGTTCCTGTGGCGGAAAACGTTCCGGAAAAGCCGGAGGATGAAAGCGCTCCCGAAGGACCGAAGGCATGACTCCCCGATCGCTGTTACGCCGGGCTGCTGAGGCTTTCCGGGAAAGCGGCGTTCCGGATCCGGAGACAGACGCCTCCTGGATTCTCGCATCGCTCTGCTCCCGTTCTCCCCTCTCGCTTCGCCTGGATGATACCACGGAACTGGATGACCGGATCCTGGATGAATTCCGGGAGCTTTCACAGCGCCGGATCCGCCGGGAACCGCTTCAGTATATTCTCGGGGAGACGCCGTTCTGCGGGTTTTCCTTCCGGACGGATCCGCGGGCACTGATTCCGCGCCCCGAGACGGAGTTTCTGTGTGAATGGGCCGCGGAGCTTCTTGCCCGAAATGCCGGAGCTTCCGTCCTGGATCTTTGCTGCGGCAGCGGCTGCATTGGAATCTCGCTGAAACTCCTGCGTCCGGATCTCTCTGTAACGCTGTCCGACATTTCCGGTGACGCGCTCTCCCTTGCCCGGGAGAACGCCGGCGTCCTGAACGCTTCCGTCCGCTTCGCGCAGGGAGATATGTTTTCTCCCCTTTCCGATTTTCGTTTCGACCTGATTGTTTCCAATCCGCCCTATATTCCGTCCGCGCAGTACGACGGCCTTCAGCGGGAGCTGATGTGGGAGCCGAAGGAAGCTCTGCTCGGAGGGAACGACGGGCTGGACTTTTACCGTGTTCTGGCCCGAAAGGCTCCGGAATATCTTTCCCCCGGCGGCATGCTTCTGATGGAGCTGGGTGACCGGGAAGCGGAACCGGTCCGCTGTTTCATGAAGGAATCCGGCTTTTCCGGCGTTGAGGTACGGTGCGATCTCCATGACCTGGAGCGGATGATTCTCGGGTATTATTCCTGAACGGAGGCATTATGTTCGACAAGCTTGAAGCGATCCGGGACCGGTATATGGAACTGGGCGAGGCGGTCGCCCAGCCGGAAGTCATTCAGGATTTCCCGCGCTATCAGGCTTACCTGAAGGAAATATCCGGCCTGGAGCCGATTGTCAGAAAATACGACGAATACCTGTCCGTGGGCAAACATATGGAAGACGCCCGGCTCCTGCTGGGCGACCCGGATCTGGCCGCCGAGGCGGAGGCGGAAATCCGGGAGCTGACAGAGCGTTCTTCCTCCCTGGAGGAGGAACTTAAACTGCTGCTCGTTCCGCCGGACCCCCTGGACACCCGAAACGTTTTCCTGGAAATCCGCGCCGGCGTCGGCGGTGAGGAAGCCGCGCTTTTCGCGTCCGACCTGATGCGGATGTACCTGAAGTACGCCGACCGGAATCATCTCCGGACAGAGCTTCTGTCCGCGAGCGATACCGACCTGGGCGGGATCAGCGAAGCAGTCCTGATGGTCAGTGGGGAAAACGCGTACGCCCTGCTGAAGTACGAAAGCGGCACCCACTGTGTCAAGCGCGTGCCGGTCACGGAAAGCGGCGGAAGGATCCATACGTCCACCGCGACCGTCGCGGTGCTTCCGGAAGCGGAAGAGGTGGAAGTGGAGATCAATCCCTCCGACCTGCGGATCGACGTGTATCACGCGTCCGGCCACGGCGGCCAGGGCGTGAACACCACGGACAGCGCGGTCCGGATCACGCACCTGCCCACCGGCACGGTGGTCACCTGCCAGGATGAGAGAAGCCAGCTGGAAAACAAAAACAAAGCCCTGAAGGTCCTCCGTTCCCGGCTCTATGACCGCAGTCTCGCGGAACAGGAAAAGCAGCAGGCCGCCAGCCGCCGCTCCCTGATCAAAAACGGCGACCGGAGCGAGAAAATCCGCACCTATTATTTCAACCATGATTATGTCGTCGATCACCGGATCGGCATGACCGTCAACCGCACAGCCAACGTGCTCAACGGCGATCTTTCCGTCCTGACGGAAGCGCTGCGTCTGGCGGATAAGACAGAACGGCTCCATGATTCTGAACGGAAGTGAATTTCATTGCAAACCCGGCTGCTTTCCCCCGGACCGGACGCCCTCGCGCTCGCGGCCCGGCTTCTGAACGACGGCGCGCTCGTGGCCTTTCCGACGGAAACCGTGTACGGCCTCGGCGCGAACGCCCTGAACCCGGACGCTGTCCGCTCCATCTTTGAGGCCAAGGGCCGCCCCGCGGACAATCCCCTGATTGTCCATATCTATGACCGCGCGCAGCTTGAACCGCTGTGTACTGTTCCGGAGCGGGCTCCCCTGCTGATGGACGCTTTCTGGCCCGGTCCCCTGACGATGCTGTTCCCCCGGAAAAGCACCATCCCGGATATCGTGACTGCGGGCCTGCCGACCGTCGCGATCCGCATGCCGTCCCATCCGGTCGCCGCGGCCATGCTGGAGGCCTGCAGGCTGCCGATTGCCGCTCCGTCCGCCAATCTGTCCGGACGGCCCAGTCCGACCACCGCCGCGCACGTCATGGAGGATATGAGCGGCAAAATCCCTCTGATTCTGGACGGCGGTCCCTGTGACGTCGGCCTGGAATCCACGGTGCTGGACCTGTGCCACGGCCGGCCGGTGATCCTGCGTCCCGGCGGCGTCACGAAGGGCATGCTGGAGGAAGTCCTCGGTGAAGAGGTTGAACTGGCCGGCAGTATCCTGCGTCCCCTGAAACCGGACGAAAAAGCCCTGTCCCCCGGTATGCGCTACCGGCACTACGCGCCGAAGGGAACCGTCACCCTGGTGGAGGGAGACGACAAACGTGTGGTCGAAACCATGCGCTCCCTTTGCCTGAAGGACCTTTCCGGCGGAAAGAAATCCTGTGTGCTCTGCTTCTCCGAACATGTGGACCAACTGTCCGGCTGTTTCCCCCATGACATGGGATCCAGGCGGGATGAAAAGGAAGTGGCCCACCGCCTGTTCGATATCCTGCGTGCCCTTGACCAGGAAGGCATGGAAACGGTTTACAGCGAGGTCTTGCCCCCGGAAGAGGTGGGCCTGGCGGTGATGAACCGCCTGGGCCGCGCCGCTTCCTTCAAAACCATCCGGATATAAAACCAGCCGGCTCCTGTCAGCCGGCTGGTTTCTGTATAATACGATATCAGATGTTCAGCAGGTCGCTGAAGGCCTTCAGCGCGCCGTCCGTTTCATGGGCCAGGACTTTCTTCGCCAGCACCTTGCCCAGCTGGACGCCTTCCTGGTCGAAGCTGTTCAGGTTCCAGATGAAGCCCTGGAACATGACCTTGTTCTCAAAATGGGACAGCAGGGCGCCCAGCGCTTCAGGCGTCAGCTGATCGCCGACGATGATACTGGACGGCCGGCATCCGGCGAAATACTTGTTCCGGTTCTCGTCGTCCTTGCCGCAGGCGAAAGCCATGATCTGGGCGGCGACATTCGCGCACAGCTTCTGCTGGCTGGTACTTCCCTGAATGACCACGTCCATTCCCGCCTGGTTGCTGCGGAATCCGATGAACTGCAGCGGGATGATATCCGTTCCCTGGTGGAGAAGCTGGTAGAAGGAATGCTGTCCGTTCGTACCGGGTTCGCCGAAAATGACGGGGCCTGTCGGATAATGGACCGGTTCGCCGAAACGGTTGACGGATTTGCCGTTGGATTCCATGTCCAGCTGCTGCAGATGGGCCGGGAAGCGGCTCAGCGCCTGGGAGTACGGCAGCACCGCGGTGCAGGGCCAGCCGAGGATATTGCGCTCATACACGCCAATCAGCGCGTCCAGCATAGCCGGGTTGCGGAGCGGATCCTTTTCGGTGCTGAGGCGGTCTTCTTCCGCCGCGCCCTCCAGGAAGCGGGCGAAAACTTCCGGTCCGAAGGCGAGGGACAGGACCGCGCCGCCCACAGCGGAAGTGGAGGAATACCGGCCGCCGATATAATCGTCCATGAAAAACGCGGCCAGGTAATCGCTGCTCTTTGCCAGGGGGGACGTCTCGCTGGTCACGGCGATCATATGCTTCGACGGATCCAGGCCGTCGTTCTTCAGCGCGTCCTTGACAAAGGATTCATTGGTCAGTGTTTCCAGCGTGGTGCCGGATTTGGAAACCAGGATAAAGATGGACCGGGAAGGATCGATCGTTCCGAGCACGGATGCCACGTCGTCCGGGTCCACATTGCTGATGAAACGGGCTTCCATCCTGAAGCATCCGTTCTTCCGCGCCCAGTTCTCCAGCGCCAGGTACATGGCCCGGGGACCCAGGTCGCTGCCGCCGATGCCGATCTGGACCGCGGTGGTGAATTTCTCTCCTTTTTCGTTGACGATCGCACCGTTATGCACCTTCGCAGCAAACTCCGCGATCTTTCTCTGCTGCTCCGCGTAAAACGCGCGCTTGTCAGTTCCGTCCGCCGTGACGGGACCGCCCAGCTGGCCGCGGGTCAGCTGATGCAGGACCAGGCGCTTTTCACCGGTATTGATGACCGCGCCGTTATACAGTTCGGCAAATTTATCCGCGAGCTCCGCCTCTTCAGCCAGCGCGCAAAGGTCTTTCAGGATCGTGTCGTCCACGGCCTTCGCGGCGTAATTGTACGAAAGGCCCGCGGCCATATTCACCTGATACTTGGCCACGCGCTGCGCCCCGTCAGCGCCACCGAGCTCCTTTTTCAGGTCCGCGTGGTGGGAATCAGACGCGAGGTTCCGGTAGGCTTCCAGGGTGTCCAGGTTGTTCCACTTCATAGAATACTTCCTCCGTCCGGAATAAAGTTTACAGAAGTATTATACCCGCCTCCCTGACGGGTGACAAGCGGAATCTGTCTGTCCGGGACCAAACAATATTTTCCGGCATGAAAAAACCCGCACAGCAATGTGCGGGTCTGTAAACCGGATATAAATCAGCGCTTGCTGAACTGGGGAGCCCGGCGGGCAGCTTTGAGGCCGTACTTTTTCCGTTCCTTCATACGAGGGTCACGGGTCAGCAGGCCGGCCTTCTTCAGGGTGCCGCGCAGTTCGGGATCAGACTTGCACAGGGCACGGCTGATTCCGTGACGGATCGCGCCGGCCTGTCCGCTCAGTCCGCCGCCCTTCACGTTGACCATCACGTCGAAGTTTCCGACATTGGTCAGGGACAGGGGCTGACGAACGGTCATCTTCAGGGTTTCCAGCCCGAAGTAATCATCGATATCACGCTTGTTGATCACGATTTTTCCATCACCGGCAACCAGACGGACGCGGGCAACGGCCTTCTTGCGGCGGCCAACAGCATTGTATTCAATCTTAGCCATTTTCTGTTACTCCTTTCCGCGTCACTTCAGGTCCAGCACTTCAGGCTTCTGAGCAGCCTGTTCATGCTCGGGACCGGCGTAAACTTTCAGCTTCTTCGCCATCTGGCGGCCCAGGGGGCCCTTGGGCAGCATGCCGACCACCGCGCGGCGGACAGCAAACTCAGGCTTCTCGGCCATCAGCTTCCGGTATTTGGTCTCTTTCAGGCCGCCGGCATAACCGCTGTGATGATAGTAAACTTTCTGATCCAGCTTTTTGCCGGTCAGCACAGCCTTGGAGGCGTTAACGATAATCACGAAGTCGCCGGTGTCCATGTTGGGGGTATAAATGGGCTTGTTCTTGCCGCGAAGAATGTTCGCGACCTGGCTGGCCAGGCGGCCAAGCACCACTCCATCAGCGTCGACAACGTACCATTTGCGGTCGATGTCAGCTGTTTTCGGAATAAAAGTCTTCAAGGGAACTTCCTCCTGTGTTGTGGTAGTACGTTGTCCTCCCATGATGGTCGCATGTTCGGACCAGTGTCAAGAGCTACCGGGGCTAGCGGAGCTTTTGATGCCAACGAATAATATATCGCAAAAAGTTAGCTCCGTCAAGCATTTTCTTTATCCTTTTTGGCGTAAAACATAGTAAAACGCCACCTGTGCACATGGCGCAGGCGGCAGGTTCCGATGGATGCAAAAAGGGTGTCAGGTATCCAGCAGGTGAGCGCATTCGCTC
>JAILIE010000095.1 GCA_024695415.1 Clostridiales bacterium
CCCGGGGAGTGGAACCGGCTGTATAAGGAAGTGCTCGGCGTGAACGTGCCGGACGACCGGCGCGGCGCCCTGCAGGACAGCCACTGGTCCTTCGGAGGCCAGGGCTATTTCCCGAGCTATGCCCTGGGCAGCGCCTACGGCGTCCAGATGCTCCGGCAGATGGAAAAGGACCTGGACGTCTGGGGAACGGTGGAAAAGGGCGACCTCGCGCCGGTCACCGCCTGGCTGCAAAACCGGATCCACCAGTACGGAAACCTGAAGAAGCCGGGCGACCTGCTTTCCGGCGCCATGGGCGGCCCCCTGGATCCCGCCGTATACACCGGATACCTGAAGGAGAAGTTCTCCGCGCTGTACGCGCTGTAATCCTTCCATGAAAAAACCGCTTCACCGGCGGGCGCGTTGCCCCGGTGAAGCGGTTTTTATTTCGGATCGGGCCGCCTTACGGCTGGCGGATCACCCGGTCGAATGTGGACCTCAGGCGCATGGGATACAGCAGCAGCAGGGACACCACCGCGCCGACTCCCGCCTGCAGAAACTGGAACGGGAGCTTGATGATCGCGTATTCCGGCGTAGAATACACAAACGCCCGGCCCAGCGTATAGCCGGCCACCATGATCAGGGCGCCGACCGTCACGGCGATCAGGGAGGATAAGAACGGCTTCTTCTGCAGGACGCGGTGGGCGATCAGCGACACCACGATCGCCTGCAGGCCGTGGGTGACCAGCGACACGAACATCGGCGCCGGATAGAAGAAGGCGTCGCCGAGGAAGGCGCCGATACCGCCGACGATGAACGCGCCGACCGGATCCAGCAGGATGGCCGCGGTATCGATGATCACGTCATTGAAATACAGGTGTCCCCCGGGAACCGGAAGGCTGAAGACACTCATGGACAAAAGGATATTCATCGCCATGAAAAGGGCGGTGATCGTCAGCCAGATGATGCTGCCGCGGCGGACCGAATACGTTGTGTTGCTCATACTCTCATCTCTCCTTGTCGGAATAGTCTCTGTGGCCGAATATGCTGGTACCGACGCGCACAATGGTGGCGCCTTCCTCCACCGCGACCGTATAGTCGCCGGACATACCCATGGACAGGACCGGCGTCCGGAAACCGTCCCGGGGCGGTTCGATCAGCCCGGCGTCCGCCATTTCCCGCGCCAGGCGGCTGAGCGCCCGGAAGTGCGCGCGGTTGGTCTCCGGATCCTCCGTATAGGGGGCGGACGTCATCAGGCCGAGCACGTGCACATGCGGCAGCGCCCGGATTTCGGCCGCCGCGCCGGAAACATCCGCGGCGGTGAACCCCCATTTGCTCTCCTCCCCGGCCACGTTGACCTCCAGGAGGATGTCCGTCTCCGTTTCTTTCTTCGCGGCTTCCTTCTCAATCTGTTCCGCCAGCGCCACGGAGTCCACCGAGTGGATCAGCGCGGTCCTGCCGGCCAGGTACTTCACCTTGTTCTTCTGCAGGTGGCCGATCATGTGCCACCGGACGGACGCGCCGCGCTCCTCAAAGTACGGGATCTTCGCGGTGAGTTCCTGAACGTAGTTCTCCCCGAAGTCAGCGGCGCCCGCTTCCAGCGCTTCCTCAATGGCGGCAGCCGGCTTGGTCTTGCTGACGGCGATCAGGGTGACGTCCGCGGGATCCCGGCCGGAGCGTTCACAGGCCGCGCGGATATTCCGCCGGACCGCCTCCAGGTTCGCCGCGATTTCCGAGCTCATCCGCTTCCCTCCTCCGCAAACCCCTTGACTTTGATTGCCATGAAGTATATGCTTCATTTGGTCATATGAAAAGTGCCAGAAAAGGAGATTTTTATAATACCAGATGGAGCAGAAGAAAAAGCCGGCCTACCTGGCCCTGTATGAAGCCATCCGGGGGGAAATCCTGTCCGGCGCCCGGGCGACCGGGAGCCGCCTGCCCTCCCGCCGTTCCCTCTCGCGGGACCGGGGCGTCAGCCCGGTCACCGTGGATCACTGCTATGAGCTTCTGTGCGAAGAGGGTTACGCCGAATCCCGGCCGAAGAGCGGCTATTACGTCAGCTACCGGGACGCGGACAGCTTTTCCCGGCCCTCCCCCGCGCCGGTGCTCCGCCCGGACCCCGTCCACCCGTCGGAAACCCGGGACAGCTATCCCTTTCCCGCGCTGGCCCGCGTCATGCGGCGGGTCCTTTCCGACTGCGGCGAGGCGATCCTCGTCAAGCCGCCGAACACGGGATGTATGGAGCTCCGCGCCGCGCTGAGCCGCTACCTGGCCCGCAGCCGCGGCATCCGGGTGGAACCGGAGCAGATCGTCATCGGTTCCGGCGCGGAATACCTGTACGGCCTGGTGGTGGAGATGCTGGGGCGGGACCGTGTATACGGCCTGGAATCCCCTTCCTATGAAAAAATCGAGCGGGTATACCGCTCGAAGGGAGTTGAGTGCGATTTCCTGCCCCTGGGGCAGGACGGGATCCTGACCGGCGCGCTGCAGGCCACCTCCGCCTCCGTGCTGCACATCACGCCGTTCCGCAGTTTTCCCAGCGGCATTACCGCCTCCGCGTCCAAGCGCCGGGAATACCTGCGCTGGGTGGTGTCCGACCCGGACCGTTATATCGTAGAAGACGATTACGAGTCCGAGTTTTCCCTGCTGCGCAAGGCCGAGGAAACGGTTTTCGCCGCCACGCCGCTGCAGGACGTCATTTACCTGAATACGTTTTCCCGCACCGTGTCGCCTTCGTTCCGCGTCGGCTATATGGTGCTGCCGGAAAAGCTGGTGCCGGTCTTCGATCTCCGGGTCGGCTTCTATTCCTGCTCCGTGCCGGCCTTTGAGCAGTATGTGCTGGCGGAGCTGATCGACAGCGGGGATTTCGAGCGCCATATCAACCGGATCCGCCGCCGGGACCGGAAGGCTTAATCCTTCCCGTCCAGCCGGGAGAAGCCTTCCCCGAGCGCCTCATGCGCCTCGGTGATGAACATGAACGCCTTTTCGTCCTCTTCCTGCACGATGCGTTTGAGGGCGGTCACCTCCTGCCGGGAAGCGACGCACATCACGACCGGCTGGGTCTTGCCGGTATAGGCGCCCTTCGCCTCCAGCCAGGTCACGCCGCGGCCGATCTCGTCCATGATCCGGTCCGTCACCTTTTCCCAGCGGGCGGTCATCACGAAGCAGGCCTTGTTTCCGCCGAAGCCGACCATCACGGCGTCGATCACCCGGGAGCAGACATAGATATTGATCAGGGCGTACAGCGCCTGGGTTCCGCCGATGAATACCGCGGCCGCGAGCACCACCGCGCAGTCCAGCGCGAACAGGAACATGCCGACCGTGATAAACGAAAACCGCCGGTGCACCATCCGCGCGATCATATCCGTTCCGCCGGTCGTCGCCCCGCCGCGAAGGATCAGTCCCAGGCCGATTCCCAGCACCACGCCGCCGAACAGCGTGCCCAGCAGCGGGTCCTCGCTGACCGGCCTGAGCGGCAGCACGTCAATCAGCACGGAGAACAGCAGCGTGGCCACCAGGCTCCGGAAGGCGAAGATCTTGCCCATGGACCGGTACCCGATCAGGAACAGGGGAATGTTCAGGATCAGGGATACGGCACCGACGGGCCAGCCCGCCACATAGTTCAGGATCGTCGCGACGCCGGTCAGCCCGCCGGGCGCGATATTGTTGGGAACCAGGAAGGCCGGATAGGCCGCCGCGGCGATCACAGAGCCCAGCAGGATCTGTATGTAAGCCTGGGCGATTTCTTTTTTTCTCGCGGCCAGATAGCGCATCATGGTTTTCATCCTCCGTCAGTTCTTTTCTCCGCCATCTTCCGGCACTTCCTCCACCAGGATCATATCCGGCGGATCGATGGTTCCGTCCTCGATTCCCTGCAGGTATTCCTCCAGGCACAGGCCTGTGTCCCGCATGATCAGGGCGTGCTCCACGCCCACATACCGGATGTGCCAGGCCTCCGCCGAGTATCCGGTAATCGCTTCCTTCCCCTCCGGATAGCGGAGGATGAAGCCGTATTCCCAGCAGTGTTTGTGCAGCCACTTGCACTGTTTCGTTCCCTTGAAAGCGGACGCTCCCGGAACGTTGATGTCGATCGCCAGGCCCGTGTGGTGCTCGCTGCACCCCGGCTCCGCCACGGTCCGCAGGGCGGCGCTGCGCGCCCGGCTCCGGCTCCATCCGCTGTTCTTGTTCCGGTAGTAACTGATCTTCTTTTCCAGCATTTTCTCCTGGTCCTGGAAGCTCCGGTACGCCGCGCTGACCTGCCATTTGGTCACGCCGTCCGCCCGGGCTGCCTCCAGCATCGCGGTCAGCGCCTCTGCGGCCGTCCGGTTCGCCTGCGTGTTTTTGTACTTGATTTTCACCAGCTTGCTGTCCATCACGTCGTTCAGCACCACCAGGTCCGCCGGCATGAAGTCCTCGCTCACCGGGTTGTCCTTGTTGACCAGCAGCGGCAGGTCCGAATCCAGCACGTCCACCGCTTCCGTCTCCGCCGGAGCGGACGCCGCCAACAGCAGCAATACCAGCAGCGCCACGAACGCCGCCGCCTGTTTCATCCATCCGCGCAAGCCTGCCGCCTCCTTTCCTTTTCACAACCGGACTATTATATCACAGGTTGTTGAAAAGGGGAAAGAATGGTATACTGGCCATGAATTCCAGAAGGGGGCGGTCATATGCCGGATGTGGCTCTTCACGCGGCTTTCGGGCGGGAGGTCCGCGCCGCGCTGCCGGAGGAAATCCGCGGCGTGCTGGCGGATGTTCCCTACACTTTCGCGCAGTTCGGCCCGGATATCTGGTTCATGTATCAGCCCTGGAAGCGCCGGGAGGGCCGCGGGCGCCACATGCATACCACCAGGCCCGGCGAATTCCTGATGGCCCTGGCGGACCGGGCAAAGGGCGATCCGCCCTCCCCGGAGATGTTCTCCTACCTGGCCGGTTTCCTCTGCCACTACGCCCTGGATTCCACCACCCATCCCTACATCATCCACCTGACGGAGGAGCGGCATCCCCTCCCCCGTTCCCATATGAGCTTTGAGCACAGCCTGGACATCCTGGAGCTTCGCCGCGCCGGGAAATGGGCCGGAAAGCACGCGGTCACCGATAGCAGTTTCCCCGTCATCGCCCTGCCGGAAAGCATGCGCGATGACCTGGACGCCGTGTTTGAGCAGGTATACGGCTGGAAGCACTGCTGGAAGGCGCTGAACCATTCCTGGAAGCGCTACCGCCTGTGTTACCGGGTGATCGAGAACCCGAAGGGCATGTTCTCCCGCCTCGCCCGGAAGACCGGAAAGCCCGTGCTCCGCTCCCTGGCCTATTCCGAATCCCATTTCAACGATATGGACGTCGAAAACGCCGCGGGCGCCGAATGGCTGCACAGCCATGACCCGTCCCTCCGTTCCTCCGCCGGGTTTGACGAACTTCGCGCGCAGGCGAAGGACATGGCGCTGGAGCTCATCTCCGCCGCCTACCGGTATGTTTTCCTGTCCGAGGGCACCCGGGAGGACCTGGCGGCGGTCATCGGCAATCGTTCCTATCTCAGCGGCCTGCCTGCGGACGATCCCCGGAATATGAAGGTCGCCTCGCTCCTGCCCCCGGAAAAAGCCACCCGGCCGTAAATCAAGGAGATCGTATGAACCTGCAAACCACCAGCCTGTCCACGGTCCTGTGGATCACCGGCATCGTCACGGTGATGGTGTTCCTGCTGCCCTGGGCGGACCGGCGGATCAGCCGGAAGCTGGGCATCAACCTCCACGGCGGCATGTCGGAAAACCCGGACGCGGACCGTCTGCTGCGCGTCCGGCAGGTCCTGCTGACCTTCGGCTTCCTGGTCTACCTGGGCGTCTTCGCGTACCTGGTCTTCTTTTCCCGTTCCGTGTCCGCCAACTATACGGTGCACGTCTCCTTCCTGACGGACCTGCGGGACGCTTTCTCCACGGACCGCGGCTTTTCCGATGTGCTCCGCCGGATCTTTACGGAGGGCTTCGCCTCCGCCTTCGCCAACGTCAGGCTCGTCCGCCCGGAGGACCTGGTCCAGTTCTACCTGAATATGATGCTCTTCGTCCCGCTGGGTTACCTGCTGCCCTACGTGTTCCGCTGGTTCCGGGCGCATGTGTCCATCCGGCCGGTCGGCGTCTGCTTCCTTCTGTCCTTCGCCGTGGAGAACCTCCAGCTGCTGTTCCGCCGCGGCCTGTATGACCTGGACGATCTTTTCTCCAACACGCTGGGCGGGCTGATCGGCCAGCTGCTCTATATCTCCGTCGCCTATGTGGTCACGCATCCGGACTGGCGGAAGGACCTGCGCCTGACCCGTTCCTGGCGGCGCAAATCCCGCCGGCGGATCCTCTATCCGTTCCGGAAGAACCTCGGCCCCGGCCGGATTGTCCTCCGGGCGACGGACGGCCAGGCCGTCTGGGATTTCTATGTGGAAAAGCTGGGCTTCCGCCCGGTCTGCCGCCTCGGTTCGGAGGATTCCGTCTGGACGGGCTTCCTGTTTGAAGCCGGCGGGGCGCAGGTGGAGTTCCTCTGCTCCAACCGGGAGGAGGAACTGGGGGAACAGTACCTGACCCTGTTCGCGGAAAAGCTCCCCCGGATCTGTGAAAAGCTGGAATCCTCGGGCATTGAGGTCGAAACATATGAAGAGGACCCGTTCACCGGATTCCGTCAGCTCCGGTTCACGGGTCCAGACCGGGTGCAGATCACCCTGGTCGAAAACTTCTGATGGTTTTTCTTTTCAGATGAATCAGATCACGCGGATCCGCTTGTCCTTCAGCTTGCCTTCCTTTCCGAGGGCCACCAGCCGGGTATAGCGTTCCACGGCGGTCTCCAGCACGATCTGCCACGGCACGGGAATGGTTTCCCGTGCTTTTTCTCCGGTTTCCCGGATGAGTTCCGGGTCGTTAATGACCTCCCCGAGCACGCGGGCCAGGTCCTTCGGGTCGTTTTCGCACAGGAAGCCGTTCTCCCGGTCACGGATGATCTCCGCCGCGGTGCTTCCGCGAACCATGACCGAAGGCGTCCCCATGACCGCCGCCTCGCGGACCACCATCGGCGCCGCGTCGTACAGGGAAGGAAACGCGAACACGGTCGCCCGGGCGTACAGTCCGTCCAGCAGCGAGGCGTCGGTGATATGCCCGAGCATCTCCGCCCGGTCCTGGATGTTCAGGTCTTTGATCTTCTGGCCGATCGCGTTCATGTCGATCCCCTGCCCGGCCAGCAGCAGGCGGTATTTCCGCCCGGCCTGCTTCAGCTCCGCGCAGGCCTCCAGCACCGTCAGGATATTCTTTTTCCGGTCCATCTGGCCGACGAACAGGATCATGGGATCCTCACCCAGGTTCCAGCGCCGGGTCACTTCGCGGATATCGGATTCGGTGGCGGCGCGCATCGTCGCGCCGTTGGGCATGACCTGGATCTCTCCTTCATAGCCGTAGCCGCGCAGCACGTCCGCGGTGTTCTTCCCGACCGCCCATACCTCGTCACAGCGGTTGTAGAAGTTGACCACGAACTTCGTACCCATCTTCGCGATGGACTCGGACTTCGTCGCCTTCAGGAAATCGTCGTAATATTTCGAATGAAAGGTCGCCACCATGGGCAGCTTCCGCAGGGCCGCCAGGCGGATCGCCTCGGAACCGGCGGTAAAGGGGCTGTGCGCGTGGATCAGGTCCAGCGTAATCATTCGCATCCGCTTCCGGTAGTGCGCGTCCCAGACGGCCTCGCCGACCTTGTACTGCTTCATGCCCGGAACGCCGGCGCCCATGAAGTCTACGAGTTCAAAGGGAAAGCCGCCCTGGTAGCCCGTATCGTACATGGGTGCGACCACCGTTACCTGATGCCCCATCCGGCTGAGGTTTTCGGCATATGCCTGGACCACCCGGCCCACACCGTCCACAATCGGCAGAAAGGTGTCGGTAAACTGTCCGATTCTTAACATGTCTTTTCCCTCCGGGCAGTATTATCTCATGAACCGGAAAAAAAAGCAAACCGCGTGAAAATACCGGGGAGGCCTTCTCCCCGGTACCGGTTTACACATCGATACTGACCGCTTCGTCCGGCGCGTCCTCCAGCAGGGGGCGGGTTTCCCGGATCAGGGTTTCGGTCTGTTCCGGGCAGCGCCCGACATACTTCTTCGGATCCAGCACCTCGCGCATCTCCGCGGCGGTCATGCCGAAAGCGGGTTCCTTCTCCAGCCGCTCCAGCAGGTCGCAGCTTTCGCCCTGCTTCATCCGCTCCGTGGCGGCCATGGAGCAGGAACGGATCACCTCGTGCAGCTGCTGCCGGTTTCCGCCGCGTTTCACCGCTTCCATCAAAAGGTTCTCCGTCGCGATAAACGGCATATATTCGTTCAGCGTCGCCTCGATGACCTTTTCGTTTACGCGGATGCCGTCGGAAATGTTCCGGATCAGGCGGAGCACCGCGTCCGCGCACAGGAAGCCTTCCGGCAGGGAGATCCGGCGGTTGGCGGAGTCGTCCAGCGTCCGCTCCATCCACTGGGTGGAGGCGGTCATGGCCGCGTTCTGCGGCAGGGTCATCAGATAGCGGCTCAGGGAGCATACCCGCTCGCTCCGCATGGGGTTCCGCTTGTACGCCATCGCGGAAGACCCGATCTGGTTCTTCTCGAAGGGCTCCTCCAGCTGGCGGTCGTGCTGCAGGAGGCGCATGTCGTTCGCCATGCGGTAGGCGCTCTGGCCGATGGCGCTCAGCACGTTCAGGATCCGGCTGTCCGCCTTCCGCGGATAGGTCTGGCCGCACACGGTAAACCGCTTGTCGAACCCGAACTCCGCGGCGATCCGCCGGTTCATCTCGTCAATCTTCGCGGTGTCGCCCTCGAAAAGGTCCATGAAGCTGGCTTCCGTGCCGGTGGTTCCCCGGCAGCCCAGGAAGGGCAGGTGCGCGATCACGAAGTCCAGTTCCTCCAGGTCGCTGCGGAAGTCCTGCAGCCACAGGCTCGCCCGCTTCCCCACCGTCACCGGCTGGGCCGGCTGGTAGTGCGTGTATCCCAGCGTCGGGATATCCTTCGTCTTTTCCGCGAAATCACACAGGTTCCGCATCACGCCCAGCAGGCCCTTGCGGATCAGTTGCAGCGCGTCGCGGTAGATAATCAGGTCCGCGTTGTCCGTCACATAGCAGCTCGTGGCGCCCAGGTGGATAATTCCCGCCGCGCCGGGCGCCGCCTTTCCGTAGGCGTACACGTGCGCCATCACGTCGTGGCGGACTTCCTTTTCGCGCTCGCGGACGCATTCGTAGTCGATGTCCTCAATATGCGCCGCCAGCTCCGCCACCTGCTCCGCGGTCACCGGCAGGCCCAGTTCCGACTCAGCCTTCGCCAGGGCCACCCACAGCCGCCGCCAGGTCCGGTAACGGGTATCCTGCGAAAACAGCCCCAGCATTTCCGCTGAGGCGTATCTGGATCCCAGGGGCGTTTCATACCGATCCGTCATGTCCTGTTCTCCCTTCTGAAATCAAGCCCTTTTGATGATGCTTTCCCGCTCCGGACCCACGGAGATCCACCGGATCGGGCATCCGACGGCCTTTTCGATCATGGCCACATAGCTCTTCGCTTCTTCCGGCAGGTCCTCCCACGTCCGGATTCCGCTGATGTCCTTCTTCCATCCGGGAACCTTCTCGATCACCGGTGCGCAGTCGTCCAGCGCGGAGGGGAACGGGAACTTGTCCGTCTCCTTCCCGTCCAGCAGGTACCGCGTGCAGACCGGGATCTCGTCCATGTCGCTGAGCACGTCCAGCTTGGTCAGGGCGATCTCCGTCGCCGCCTGCACCTGGACGCCGTAGCGGGTCGCCACCAGGTCGATCGGTCCGACCCGGCGCGGCCGGCCGGTCTTGGCGCCGTATTCCGCGCCCGCCTTCCGCAGGCGCTCCGCCTCGTCCCCGAACATCTCGCAGACGAACGGGCCCTCGCCCACGCAGGTGGAATACGCCTTCACCACGCCGATGACCCGGTTGATGTCCGCGCCCGGCAGGCCGGAACCGACCGGTGCGTAGGCGGACAGGGTATTCGACGAGGTCGTGTAGGGCACGATACCGTAATCCAGGTCCCGCAGGGAACCCAGCTGCGCCTCAAACAGGATCCGCTTGCCGTTTGCCTGGGCCTCCCGCAGGATATCCCCGGTGTCGGCGATATAGGGCATGATCGGCTTGCAGCAGTTTTCCAGCCAGGCTTCCAGGTCCGCTTCCGTCACCGGGGCCGCGCCGTACACGCCGCTGAAAATCAGGTTCTTCCACTCGGCCAGGTCCTTCAGGTGGTTCTTCAGCTTCGCCGGATAGAACAGTTCGCCCGCCAGGATCGTCTTCTTCTGGTACTTGTCGGAATAGAACGGGGCGATCCCCTGCTTGGTGGAGCCGTACTTCTTGTCCTTCAGTCGGTTCTCCTCCAGCTCGTCCTGCATCCGGTGCCAGGGAAGCAGCAGCGACGCGCGGTCGCTGATTTTCAGGTTCTCCGGCGTCACGTCCACGCCCTTTTCCTTCAGGTCGCGGATCTCCGCCAGCAGGTTCTCCGGATCCATCGCCACGCCGTTCCCGAGGATGTTCACCACACCCTTGCGGAAAACGCCGGAGGGCAGCAGGTGCAGCGCGAACTTGCCGAACTCGTTGATCACGGTATGCCCGGCGTTGCCGCCGCCCTGGAACCGGACGACAATATCGTACTCCTCGGTCAGCAGGTCGACCATCCGGCCCTTGCCTTCGTCTCCCCAGTTGATTCCGACTATCGAGGTACAAGCCATTGATTTTTCTCCTCCCGGTTGACATAAGAAAAACGTCTGCCATATCCCGGAAAGACGTTCTTCTTTCACTGAATTATTGTACGCCGCCCCTGTCCGGGTGTCAATAAAGGATCCGGGCCCGCGCGGTGTTTCTCTTGTTTTCCTTTCCCGGCTTATTCCAGTTCGAACGCGCCGGTGTACAGCTGGTAGTACTGGCCCTTCTCGGCGATCAGCTGGTCGTGGCTGCCGCGCTCGATGATCCGGCCGTGGTCCAGCACCATGATCACGTCGCTGTTCTGGACCGTGGACAGGCGGTGCGCGATGACGAATACCGTCCGGCCTTCCATCAGCTTGTCCATGCCGCGCTGCACCAGCGCTTCCGTACGGGTATCGATGGAAGAGGTCGCCTCGTCCAGGATCATGACCGGCGGGTCCGCCACCGCCGCGCGGGCGATGGAGATCAGCTGGCGCTGGCCCTGGCTCAGGCCGCTGCCGTCACCCTTGAGCATCGTGTTGTATCCGTCCGGCAGGCGGGTAATGAAGTCGTCCGCGTTCGCCAGCTTCGCCGCCGCGATGCATTCCTCGTCCGTGGCGTCCAGCTTGCCGTAGCGGATATTGTCCATCACGGTGCCGGTGAACAGGTTCACGTCCTGCAGCACCACACCCAGGCTGCGGCGCAGGTCCGGCTTGTGGATCTTGTTGATGTTGATCCCGTCATAGCGGATCTTGCCGTCCGCGATGTCGTAGAACCGGTTGATCAGGTTCGTGATCGTGGTCTTGCCCGCGCCGGTCGCGCCGACGAAGGCCACCTTCTGGCCGGGCCGCGCGTACAGCGTAATATCATGCAGCACGGGCTTCTCCGGATCGTAGGCGAAGTCCACGTGTTCCATCACCACGTCGCCGGCAAGCTTCGTATAGGTCACGCTGCCGTCCGCGCTGTGGGGATGCTTCCACGCCCAGATGCCGGTGTGCTCGTCCGTTTCCGTCAGCTGGCCGTTCTCTTCCTTCGCGTTCACCAGGCGCACATAGCCCTGGTCCTCCTCGGGCTTCTCGTCCATCAGGGCGAAGATCCGTCCCGCGCCGGCGACCGCCATCGCGATGAAATTGATCTGCTGCGCCATCTGGTTGATCGGCATCATGAAGCTGCGGGTCAGCGTCAGGAAAGCGACGATGCTGCCCAGCGTCAGCGGGCTCAGCGATACCTGGAAGAACCGGATGATCATACCCTGCCCCGCGCTGAACACGTCGATCAGCTTGAAGCTGAGGTTCGTCAGTCCGCCGATCGCCAGCGCGCCGCCCGCGATGGCCAGGACCACGTACAGCAGGTGGCCCATATTGTTGTTCACCGGGCCGAGGATATTGCCCAGCTTGTTCGCTTCCGTGGCGTTCTCGGTCAGCTCGTCGTTCCGCCGGTCGAACTCTTCCTTCGCTTCCGGCTCGTGGTTAAATACCTTGACGACCTTCTGGCCGTTCACCATCTCCTCCACATAGCCGTTCAGGGAAGCCAGGGAGGTCTGCTGCCTGACGAAGTACTTCGCGCTGCCCTTGCCGATCTTCATCGTGGCCTTCAGCATGAAGAAGGTGCCGACCATCAGCAGCAGGGTCAGCCATACGCTGCAGCCCATCATGGAGTGGAACACCACCGCCAGCGTGATGAAGGAGGATACGCTCTGGGGCAGCACCTGGCTCACCATCTGCCGCAGCGTGTCCGTGTCGTTGGTATAGTGGCTCATGACCTCGCCGTGGGTATGCGTGTCAAAATAGCGGATCGGCAGCGTCTGCATGTGGTCGAACATCTCGTCCCGCACCTTGCGCAGCACGCTCTGGCTGATAACCGCCATGATCCGCGCCTGCGTATAGGTCGCCACGATGGCCAGGCCGTACAGCGCCGCCATCCGGAGGATTGCGCTCAGCAGTCCGCTGAAATCCGGGTTCGCGGTGCCCAGCAGGGGCGTGATGTAATCGTCGATCACCGTGCCCAGGAAAGTCGCCGCCCGGGCCGTGGCCACCGCGTTCAGGATGACGCACAGAAGCACCGCGGCCAGCCGGAGCCGGTAGGGCTTCAGGTATCCCAGCAGCCGCTTCAGCGCCTGCTTGTCCAGGGGATGGCGGGGACCCATGCCGCGCGGTCCGCGGGGGCCGCCGCCCATGGGCGTCGTCGGTGCCTTCTGGTCGGAAGGTTTACGGTTACTCATGATCCTCGCCTCCCTTCGTCTGGGAATCGTGGACCTCACGGTAGATTTCGCAGCGTTTCAGCAGTTCCTCGTGGGTGCCGATATCGACCACCCGGCCGTTGTCCAGCACAATGATCTGGTCCGCGTCCATCACGGAGGAAACGCGCTGGGCGATAATCACCTTGGTGGTGTCCGGAATATAGCTGTGGAAGCCGGCGCGGATCAGAGCGTCCGTCTTGGTGTCCACCGCGCTCGTGCTGTCGTCCAGGATCAGGATCTTCGGCTTCTTCAGCAGCGCACGGGCGATGCACAGCCTCTGCTTCTGCCCGCCGGACACGTTGGTGCCGCCCTGTTCGATCCAGGTGTCGTACTTGTCCGGGAAGTCCTGGATAAAGCTGTCCGCCTGGGCCAGCTTGCAGGCTTCCTCGATTTCCTCGTCGGTCGCCTCCTCGTTGCCCCAGCGCAGGTTGTCCTTGATAGTCCCGCTGAACAGCTCGTTCTTCTGCAGCACCATCGCCACTCCGTCGCGCAGGGAGGTCAGGTCGTACTTCCGGGTATCGATCCCGCCGACCCGCACCGCGCCGTCCTTGACGTCATACAGCCGCGGGATCAGCTGGACCAGGGAGGACTTGCCGCTGCCGGTTCCGCCGAGGACGCCGACCACCGACCCCGAAGGGATGTGGATGTCGATATCGCTCAGCGTGTCCCGCTCGCTGCGGGAGGCGTAGCTGAAGTTCACATGGTCAAAGTCGATGGATCCGTCCGGAATCATCGTCTCCGCGTCCGCCGGGGAAACGATGTCCGTCTCCTCGTCGAGCACTTCCACGATGCGCTGCGCGGACGCGCGGCTCATCGTGATCATCAGGAAGGTGAAGGACACCATCATCAGGCTGGACAGGATCTGGATCACGTAGGTGATCAGGCTCATCAGCTGACCGGTGGTCATCCCGTCTGCGGGATTGACGACCGCCTTCGCGCCGAGCCAGGAAATCACCAGCGTGCAGGTATAGATGCAGGTCATCATCAGGGGGGACATGAAGGCGATGTTCCGCTCGGCATGCACGAAATCCTTATAGATGGATCCGGAAATGCCGTTGAACTTCTGAACCTCGTAGTCCTCCCGCACGAAGCTCTTGACCACGCGGACGCCGCGCAGGTTTTCCTGCACCACGTTGTTCAGCTTGTCGTATGTCTGAAATACGCGGCGGAACACCGGATGCGTCCGGCTCATGATCAGGAAGATGCCCAGCCCCAGCACCGGCAGCGTAAACACGAACACCAGCGAGAGCCTTGCGTTGATCGTCAGCGCCATGATCATGGAAAAGATCAGGGTCAGCGGCGCGCGCACCGCCATGCGCAGGATCATCTGGAAGCTGTTCTGCACGTTCGTCACGTCCGTCGTCAGCCGGGTGATAATCGACGACGTACTGAATTTGTCGATGTTCGAGAAGGAGAAGTCCTGAATCCGGTAATACATGTCATGGCGCAGGTTCCGGGCAAATCCCGCCGACGATACCGCCGCCATCCGGCCGCTCATCACGCCCGAAATCAGCGAGATCAGCGCCGTCACAAGAAGCAGTCCGCCGTAGAGCAGGATGTCGGGCATACTGCCCTTTTCAATTCCCCGGTCGATCATCCAGCTCATGATCAGGGGGATCGCCGCTTCCATCGCCACTTCGCCGATCATGAACAGCGGCGTCGCGATGGCCTGTTTCTTGTACTGCCGCACCCGCGCAGTCAGTTTTCTGATCATAAAACCGATCCTTTCTATATAAAAGCACGAAAGGATTCTAACATAATCCCTACCCGGAATCAAGAATTCCATTCCTCCTATTCGCGGACTCACTCCGGTTTTTCCTACCCAAAAATCACCTGCAAAGCAACCCGGATACATGATACAAAGCCCGTCCCGGGCCCACAAAGCAGGCCGTGGGGCGAAGCCCCACCCACTAACTATCCCCGTCTCCGTTCCGACCAATCAACAGCTTAAACGAACTTTCTGAACGGAGAAGGGGTGCAGGGGAAGAGGTTAAAAGCCCGCCGGGATCCTAAGCAGGCCGTGGGCGAAGCTCTGACGACCGCCAGTGGCGGGAGTTTCGTCAGAGCTGAGGTCAAGCAAAAGGGAGCAAGCTCCCCAGTGGGGAGTTGCGACCATTGCGCTTGCGGAAGCGCAGCCCCACGCACCAAGTGTGGTTCCCCTTGTCCTTTCCCTGTATTCCTCTCCCCACTCCCTTGTCCTCCCCACCCCACCATGCTAAAATTGCTTTGGCTTTTTATTCTGAATGAAAAGAGGAGTGCCCTATGTCCGCCATCGAAACCCGCTGTGTCCAGGCCGGCTATACCCCCGGTAACGGTGAACCCCGCCAGGTCCCGATCATCCAGTCCACAACCTTCAAATACAACACCAGCGAGGACATGGGCAAGCTCTTCGATCTGGAAGCCTCCGGCTATTTCTATTCCCGGCTCCAGAACCCGACCTGCGATATGGTCGCCGCCAAGATCTGCTCCCTCGAAGGCGGCACCGCGGCCATGCTGACCTCCTCCGGCCAGGCGGCCAACTTCTACGCTGTATTCAACATCGCCAACGCCGGGGATCATGTGGTCGCCTGCTCCGCCATCTACGGCGGCACCTATAACCTCTTCGCCGTCACGATGAAGAAGATGGGCATCGATTTCACCTTCGTCTCCCCCGACTGCACGAAGGAGGAACTGAACGCCGCCTTCCGGCCCAACACGAAGGCTGTCTTCGGCGAAACCATCGCCAACCCCGCCCTGTGCGTGCTGGATATCGAACTGTTTGCGGACGCGGCGCACCGCCATGGCGTTCCGCTGATTGTGGACAATACCTTCGCCACGCCGGTCAACTGCCGTCCGATCGAATGGGGCGCCGATATCGTCACCCATTCCACCACCAAATACATGGACGGCCACGGCAGCGCCGTCGGCGGCTGCATCGTGGACAGCGGAAAGTTTGACTGGCTCGCGCACGCGGAAAAGTTCCCGGGCCTGACCACGCCGGACGAAAGCTATCACGGCATCGTCTACGCCGAGAAGTTCGGCCTGGCGGGCGCCTTCATTACCAAGGCCACCAGCCAGCTGATGCGTGACTTTGGCTCCATCCAGAGCCCGCAGAGCGCGTTCCTGCTGAACCTGGGCCTGGAAAGCCTCCATGTCCGGATGCAGCGCCACTGTGAAAACGCCCAGGCTGTAGCGGAATTCCTTTCCGGCCATGAAAACGTCGCCTGGGTCAGCTACTGCGGCCTGCCGGGGGACAAGTACCATGAGCGCGCGCAGAAGTACCTTCCGAACGGTTCCTGCGGCGTGGTTTCCTTCGGCGTGAAGGGCGGCCGCAAGGCGGCGGAAGCCTTCATGAAGAAGCTGAAGATCGCCGCCATCGAAACCCACGTGGCGGACGCGCGGACCTGCTGCCTGCACCCGGCCAGCGCGACCCACCGCCAGATGAACGACGACGAGCTGATCGCCGCGGGCGTATCGCCCGACCTGGTCCGCCTCAGCGTCGGCCTGGAAAGCAAGGAGGACCTGATCGCCGATCTGGCGCAGGCCCTCGCGTAAGGAATACCGTTGAAAAAGGTCCGGAGTTACTTGCTCCGGACCTTTTTGTATATCAGCTCCCCGACCTTCAGCAGGTGCAGAAGCTTCAGCAGTTCCAGGATCTCCAGCATCCCCTCGTATACCGGGTCCCGGAATACCAGGGACAGGTGGAACGGCAGGATCGCCAGGATCTCGATGATGGTCATCGGCTCCCGCAGGAAGCGGAGCCGGGGATGTTCGCTGTCCGGAAAGCGGACGTCCGCCGTCCAGAAACCCAGGATGACCTCCAGGGTGAACACGCCGACCGTGATCGATTCCACCACGATGTAGAGAGGATGGAACCAGGTATGTTCCTCCATCCGGCCTTCGATGGCGTACATGCCGATGCTTGCCAGGATCAGTACGATCACAACCCGGGCAAAAGCGCGGGCGGCCGCGTTTCCCCGCAGTCCGCCCTCCATCACCTCAAGCACCTCGTGCTTGAGGTGTTTCCGGTCTTTCATTGCGTTTTTCCTCATTCGTCTTCACTGTGTTGCGGGGAGGAGCCGTCCCAGTAGGTCGGTGTGATGACTTCCCCTTCGCACCAGCGTTCCGCGTAGCTCCCCTTTTCCACCCATACCACGATATCCAGCGGGCAGTGGAAGAAAACCCGGACGCCCATCTTGGTCACCGAGGACGGAATCACCGCGTTCATCAGGCTCTCGTCTCCCTCGAACGCGTGATCCCGGATGGTCGTGGTTCCGACGGGAATGATGATCGTCTCGATTCCGGTGCAGTTGCTGAACGCGTAGTAGCTGATCGTCTCCAGGCGGGAGGGAAGCTTCAGCTCGGTCAGCGCCGTGCATCCGCTGAAAGCTTTATCGCCGATGCTGGTAACCCCGCTGGGAATCACGATATCCTTCAGCGCGCTGCAGCCTTCGAACGCGGAATTGCCGATACCGGTCATTCCTTCCGGCAGCTGTACGGTTTCGAGTGCCGTGCAGTATCCGAAGGTTTCTTCCGGAAGGATATCCAGGGAGGACGGCAGCGTCACGTCCTTGACCTCGCTACAGCCGTAGACCAGCTGGGATCCGATGGCAGTAACCGTTTCCGGCACCTCCAGCTTCTGCAGCGTGACACATCCGCTGAACACGGAATCCCCAAGCGTCGTCAGGTTTTCCGGAAGATGGATTTCCTCCAGTTTTTCGCATCCGGCGAACGCCAGGTCCCCGATCACGGTAATATCCTCCGGCAGGGTTACGCTTTGCAGGGATTTGCAGTAGGCAAAGACCCTCGATTCGATTTTGCCGACGCCTTCCGGGAAGACAATGCTTTCCAGGTTGCTGCAGTTTTCAAACGCCCACAAGCCAATGGAGTCCAGGTGTCCGGGCAGGACGATCTCCCGGATCGTGCTCGCGCTGAACGCGTATTCCTCAATCGTGGTTACGCTGTCCGGAATGGTAATCTTCTCCAGCGAGCTGTTAAACTCGAACGCGCTCGGCCCGATGGATTTCGTTCCGTCCGGTACGGTGAACTCCTTCCGGGTCAGCACGCAGGGATAGCAAAGCAGGCGCTTCAGCTCTTTGTCCATCAGCGTTCCGTTGACGATTTCCAGCGTCGGATGGCTCGGGCTGACGTTGATCACCACCAGGTCCCGGTCCCCCATGAACGGGTTCCCGTCCACCTTGATCAGGCTGTCCGGGATCGTGATGCTCGTCAGCTCCCCGCAGTCCGCGTAGGCGCGGTTGCCCAGGTAGATGACCGTCGAGGGAAGCGTCACCTCCAGGATTTCCGCGCAGCCCTTGAACGCGCTCGCCTCGATGCGGACCAGGCCTTCCTGCAGGGTGATCTGTGTCAGTTCCTGGCAGTCGTAAAACGCGCTTTCGCCGACGATCTCGATATCCTCCGGAATCACATAGGTTCCGTCCCGGGAGGGATGCAGGTAGGAAACCAGCTTATGGTCCTGCTTGCTGATCAGGATCCCATCCCGGACCGTATAGTTATCTGTTTCAAATATGATCTCCGTCAGGTTGGTACATCTCGTGAACGGATTCTCCCCCAGGGAAGCCACGGAATCCGGCAGCGTCACACTGGTCAGGCCTACGCAGCCGGAAAACGCCCGGTTTCCGATGCTCTGCAGCGTGGAAGGAAAGGTGATTTCAGTGATTGCGCTGCAGTCGGAAAACGCCCGCGCAGCGATATAGGTCACGCCTTCCGGTATGGTGACGCTGGTCAGCCTCTGCTTGTACCGGAAAGCCGCCTCGCCGATCCCGACGATTTTGTATCCTCCCAGCTCGTCCGGAATCACCAGGTCGACATACTCTTTATTCAGCGGTTTGTAGCCGACAATCTGCGCGGTTTTGGTTTCCTCGTCCAGGATTTCATAGAAATATGGTTTTGCTTCCCGCTTCTCCGCCGACGCGGCGGCTGCCGCCAGGCAAAGCAGCAGGAGGATCAGTACCGCGGGAATCAGGCGTCTCGCTTTCATGTCGTTCAGTCCTTCCGTCAGTAGATCAGTGCCAGGTCGTCTTCATTGAAGATCAGCTCTTCGGAGGCTCCCTCTCCGTCCGGGGAAACCATCGTGATTCCCGTTACGGTATTGTTCTTATCCGCCAGTTCCGGGTTCCAGGCGTCCTTTCCAGGAATCAGCACCGCGGACCCGCTTACCGGTTCTTCCGTGCCTTCGCCTTCCGCCGTCACCGGCAAGTGGCCGCTCTGCGGCTGGTATACCGCCATGCTCGCGCCGTATTTCGCGGATCTTTCCGGGTTGTACAGCCAGTAGGGCGTCGTCGCGAAGGACCGTACGCCGATCCAGCAGTCCGGCCCCCCGTTCAGGGGCTGTACGTGGATGTAGCCGTCATACTGCCTCTCCGAGGTTTTCTCCAGCCGTTGTCCCAGCACCAGCACCGCGGTTTTGTGCGCGATCGTTCCGGTCTGTTTCCAGCCGTCCTCTCCCGGCTCCCACGCGGGAATCGTCCAGGGCAGGCTGGCGATCTCCCCGTCCGTCATCAGGCTTTCGTCGTTCGCCACCACGGCGTATCCGACCATTCCCGCGTAATACGGTTCCGATCCTTCCCGGTCGTCCGGCTTGCCGCGGCCGAGCACCCGCCCGTCCCGGCGGACTGTAATCTCTCTTCCATCGTCCAGTCGGAGATCCAGCTTCGCGATCATCTGCTCCGCCAGCGTCATCTCCGCTTTTCCGGTAATGTCCTCCTGGACGGCGATCAGCAGTTCCTCCGCCGCGTCGTCCCCCAGGGCGGAAACCGTCAGGGTACAGAGCATCGCCGCGGCCAGTATCAGCCCCGCCGCGCGCCGGATCCATCCGGCCCCGTATCGTTTATCCATCATGGGCGCCCTGCCCTCCTTCCGCGAATATA
>JAILIE010000143.1 GCA_024695415.1 Clostridiales bacterium
AAGGCGTTCAAAAGACGATCCACGATATCGGAAGAGTTGGCCGGCAGGGTGCCGGAAACCGCGGTTCCCGCCAGGGCGGCAGCCGGGACCAGCAGCACCAGGACCAGCACGAGAGACAGAATCCTGCGCATGATTTCCCTCCTCAGGATGTTTCTTTCCTGTATTGTCAGCTTGTTTGCCTGCGTTGTCAAGCTTTTCTTTGTTGTCAAAGCCGGGAAGCTGTGGTATACTGTATAGGTCAAAGAAAGTCAAGCAGCGATCGTACGCGGTTTGTCCGAGGGGGGATCTGAAATGCGGCTGAGCGATTCGATCGAGAGTTTTATCAAGACCATGCTGGATGAGGAATCGGCCGAGGTGGAGCTGAAGCGCAACGAGCTGGCGGAATACTTCGGCTGCGCCCCGAGCCAGATCAACTATGTCCTGGCGACCCGGTTTTCCCCGGATCACGGATACCTGATCGAGAGCCGCCGGGGCGGCGGGGGATATATCCGGATCGTGCGGATTGTGCAGACCGGTTCCCAGCGCCTGATGTACCTGGCGAACGAGCGGATCGGGGATTCGCTGACCGAGGAGGAATGCGCCCGCCTGATCAGCCAGCTGCGGGAGCAGCAGATCGTCACCGCCGATGAGGCGGGGCTGATGGCTTCGGCGCTCAGCGCCCGGGCGATGGCGGTGCCGATTCCGGACGCGCTGAAGAACGCGATGCGCGCGAGGATGATGAAGTCCATGCTGATGACGATCGCGGCAAGAAACAGATCTTAAAACTGTTTCTGCCAGGGAACAAAAGAGGATTTCGCGCCTGCGGGTGCGGGCAGGGCTTTCCGATCGCCCTGCACCTTCGGTATATTAAGGAAGTGAATCAATGCTTTGCGAAGAATGCCGGGTGAATGAAGCGAGTTTCACCGTGTCAGTGGTCGCGGGGGAGGAGACGACGGTCCGCCACCTCTGCGCCGACTGCATGAGCCGGATGAACTCGGATATTATGAAAGGCAACGTCCGCAGCCTGCTGAACACCGTGCTGAACGTGATCAAGGCCACGGCGGAGCCGGAGAGCAGAAAGGAATTTTCCATGCCCATTTTCGGACGCTTTACCCAGCGGGCGCAGCAGACCCTGCTGCTGGCCCAGAAGATTGCCGCGGAGCTCCAGCAGCCCTATGTGGGCACGGAGCACCTGCTGCTGGCGCTGCTCAAGAGCAACGCCTCCGTGCCGAAGGCGGTATCCGCCCGGATGAGCTTTGAATCCGTGGCCGAGGAACTGAAAAAGGAGATCGCCGCCCTGGCGGACACCGAAGGGGAGAAACCGGCCGGCGGGCGGATCGAGCTGAGCCCCCGGGCGAAGAAGACCCTTGAGACCAGCGTGCTGGAATCCCATAAGCTGGGCCAGAACTATGTGACCGTGGAGCACTTCTGGCTGGCGCTGCTCGGCAACGACGACGGCGTGGCCGGCGGCCTGCTCCGCCGCGCGGGCGTGGACCTGTCCGCCGCGCGGGAGGAGATCCTGCGCCAGATGCGGGAGAACGCGGGCAACGAGGGCCCGGCCCGGATGTTCCCGGGCGGACAGCCCTTCGCGCCGGCCCGCGGCAGGCAGGGCGGCGCCGGGGACGACGAGAAGTCCCTGCTGGAGCGCTTCAGCCGGGACCTGACCGCCGCGGCGGAGAAGAACGAGCTGGATCCGGTCATCGGCCGGGAAAAGGAAATCCAGCGGATCATCCAGATCCTGATCCGGCGGACGAAGAACAACCCCGTCCTGATCGGCGAGCCCGGCGTCGGCAAGAGCGCCGTGGCGGAAGGCCTGGCCCAGCGGATCGTGCAGGGCAACGTGCCGGAACTGCTGATCGGCAAGCGGGTGCTGAGCCTGGACATGGGCAGCATGGTCGCGGGCACCAAGTACCGCGGCGAGTTTGAGGAACGCCTGAAGAACGTGATGGACGAGCTGCACAAGGCCGGCAACGTGCTTCTGTTCATCGACGAGATCCATACGATCATCGGCGCCGGCGCGACCGAGGGAAGCCTGGACGCCGCGAACATCCTGAAGCCCGCCCTGAGCCGGGGCGAGATCCAGTGCATCGGCGCGACCACGCTGGACGAGTACCGCAAGCATATCGAGAAGGACGCCGCCCTGGAGCGCCGTTTCCAGCCGGTGGTCGTCGGGGAACCGACGGCGGAGGAAACCCTGTGCATCCTCTTCGGCCTGCGGGACCGGTACGAGGCGCACCACAAGGTCCGCATCACCGACGAGGCGCTGAACGCCGCGGTGAAGCTGTCCGACCGCTATATCCCGGACCGCTATTTGCCGGACAAGGCCATCGACCTGATGGACGAGGCGGCCAGCCGGGTCCGGATCCAGGCCTGCACCGCGCCGCTGGACGTGCGTGAGCAGGAGAAGCGGCTGGAAGCCGTCGTGATTGAAAAGAAGGAAGCGATCTCCCACCAGGACTTTGAGAAGGCGGCGTCCCTGCGGGATCAGGAGCTGAAACTGCACCGGGAGATCGAGGAGAAGCGCGCGGAGTGGAGCCGCTCCCAGACGACCGCCCGGGACGTGGTGACCGAGGAGGACATCGCCCAGGTGGTCTCCCTGTGGACGGGCATTCCCGTCAGCCGGATGACGGAACAGGAGGCCCAGCGGCTGATCCGACTGGAGGAAACGCTGCACCAGCGGATCATCGGCCAGGAGGAGGCGGTCAGCGCGGTCGCCCGCGCCATCCGCCGGGCCCGGGCCGGGCTCAAGGATCCGAAGCGCCCGATCGGCAGCTTCATCTTCCTCGGGCCGACCGGCGTCGGCAAGACCGAGCTGTGCCGCGCCCTGGGCGAGGCGATGTTCGGGGACGAGGACGCCGTGATCCGCCTGGACATGAGCGAATACATGGAGAAGCATACCGTATCCCGGCTGGTCGGCTCGCCGCCCGGCTACGTGGGATACGAGGAAGGCGGCCAGCTGACGGAGGCCGTCCGCCGCAAGCCCTACAGCGTGGTGCTGCTGGACGAGGTGGAAAAGGCGCACCCGGACGTGTTCAACATGCTGCTGCAGATCATGGAGGACGGGCGGCTGACGGACAACACCGGCCGCACGGTATCCTTCAAGAACACGATCCTGGTCATGACGTCCAACGCCGGGGCGCACGCCGCCGGCACCGGCCGGGCCATGGGCTTCGGCGCGTCCCGGAAACAGGCGGACGCGGACTATGAAACCATGAAGGAAAACGTCATGAAGGAAGTCAAGGACGTTTTCCGGCCGGAGTTCATTAACCGGGTGGACGAGATGATCGTGTTCCACGCGCTGACCGAGGAGGATATCCGCCGGATCACCGCCCTGATGCTCGATCAGGTAGCGAAGCGCCTGAAGGAGCAGGAGATCACCCTGACCTGGACGGAGGAGGCGGTCAGCAAGCTGGCCGCGGACGGGTACGACCCGAAGTACGGCGCGCGGCCGCTCCGCCGGCTGATCCAGCGCACGGTGGAGGACACGCTCAGCGAGGAGCTGCTGCAGGGGCACATCCAGCTGGGCAAGGCGGTCGAACTGACCGTGAAGGACGGGGAAATCGCGCTCGCGGAGGACGGGGAAAACGAAATGGTTTCCGTCCCCGGCCAGGCGGAATAAACAGGTTACGGAGGAGATCCTTCACATTCGTTCAGGATGCACTCAAACAAAAAATCATGCGGGAGGGAAACACGATGCTGAAAGACTTGAAAGAACAGGTATACGAAGCGAACATGATGCTGCCGGCGTTCCACCTGGTAACCTTCACCTGGGGCAACGTATCCGGGATCGACCGGGAGAAGGGACTTTTCGTCATCAAACCCAGCGGCGTTCCCTATGAGGAACTGAAGCCGGAGGACATGGTGGTCATCGACCTGGAAGGGAAGAAAGTGGAGGGCAAACTGAATCCTTCCTCCGACACCCCGACCCACGCGGAGCTGTACCGCCGCTTCGCGGATATCGGCGGCGTGGTGCACACCCATTCCCGCTGGGCGACCATCTGGGCCCAGAGCGGCCGGGATATCCCCGCCTACGGCACGACCCACGCGGACTATATCTACGGAAACATTCCCTGCTGCCGGGACCTGACGAAGGAAGAGGTGGAGGAAGCCTATGAGCTGAACACCGGAAAGGTGATCGCCTCCCACTTCGAAGCCAACGGCCTGAACCCGAGCCATGTGCCCTGCGTGCTCGCCCGGCACCACGGCCCCTTCGCCTGGGGGAAGGACGCCCGGGACGCGGTGCATAACGCGGTGGTGCTCGAGGAGGTCGCGATGATGGCCTGGCACACCGAGGCGCTGCCGATGGAGCAGACGCGGGAATGCCTGCCGGACTACGTGAAAGAGAAGCATTTCATGCGCAAACACGGCCCGAATGCCTATTATGGACAGGGAAAGCATTGATTTTGACAAATTTTCTGAGATTTTTTTCTGTATTTGGTATGTTCTGGAAAAAATCGCTTGAATTATAAGAATCAAATCGATATAATGTCGCCGGTTGTATTCCTTCGGGTCTGTGGTTGCAAGCCGATGCCAGTCGCAGGCAAAACGGTCCACGTAATCCGCCCAAAGCGGCGGGGAGCATGGTGCGGTCTAGATGTAAGTCCGTCCGGGGCATGGCCCCGAGAGGCGCGAGTGAGGGCGCGGACAGCGCAGAGCAACCGTCCGGACGGCGTGTGTGGGGTCAAAAACCAGGTCAGCCGGGGGAGTCACCTATCATATTATTGGGGGTTACCTAACCATGTACGAAGACAAAACGCTGGTATGCAAAGACTGTGGCGCTGAGTTCGTTTTCACCGCTGGTGAACAGGAATTCTATGCCGAAAAGGGATTCCAGAACGAGCCCACCCGCTGCAAGGCGTGCCGCCAGGCCCGCAAGGCCAGCCGTGCTGCCGGCGCTCCGCGTGAGATGCATGACGCCATCTGCGCTGAATGCGGAAAGCCCACCCAGGTTCCTTTCGAGCCTCGTGAGGATCGGCCCGTGTACTGCAGCGAGTGCTTCGCCGCCCGCCGCGGATAATCGGATTCCGCACAAAGACCCCCGGAGAGATGCCTCTCCGGGGGTCTTTCCATTTCCGCCGGTCAGATGTTGTCGAAGAACGGGGCGCCGTCCTCCCGGCACAGCACGTCGTCCACGAACTTCAGCGGCGTCGGCACCGTCAGCATATACTTCAGGATCTCGTCCATCCGCACACTCTCCCGGAACGTGACCAGCGAGAAGCTGACCCCGTGCTTGTGGGCCCGGCCGGTGCGGCCGATCCGATGCAGGTAATACTCGTTTTCGTTGGGCAGGTCATAGTTGATGACCGCCTCCACGTCGTCCACGTCGATGCCGCGGGCGGCGACGTCGGTGGAAACGAGGATCGGGAACTTGCCGCGCTTGAAGTCGCTCATGACGACGTTGCGCTTCGCCTGGGGAATGTCCCCGTGCAGGCACTGGGCGTCATAGCCCTCCCGGCACAGCTGCCGGGTCAGCTTGTCCGTCATGAACTTCGTGTTGCAAAAGATCATGATCCGGTGGTAGACGTCCGCGTCCAGCAGGTAGAGCAGGTGATCCGTCTTCTTTTCCTGGTCGGCGGCGATCACGTACTGGGTGATCTGGGGCCGGTCCGCCTTGGTGGCCTCGACGGTGATCTCCACCGGGTCGTGCTGGTACTTCCAGGCGATGGTCAGCACGTCCTGGTTCGTGGTGGCGGAGAAGAGAACCAGCTGGCGCTCGACCGGCGTCGCTTCGATAATCTTCGTCACATCCTTGACGAAGCCCATGTTCAGCATCTCGTCCGCCTCGTCCAGCACCATGGTGTGCACGGCGTCCAGCCGGATATTGCCCCGCTGCATATGGTCCAGCATCCGCCCGGGGGTCGCGATGACGATCTGGGGCTTCCGCTTCAGGGCGCTGATCTGCTTGGAGATCGACTGGCCGCCGTAGATCACGGCGATGCGGACGCCGGGAATGAACTTCGCCAGCCGGGTCAGTTCCTCGCCGATCTGCAGCGCCAGTTCCCGGGTCGGCGCGAGCACGACCTCCTGGATCCGGCTGTCCTTCAGCTGGACATATTCCAGCATCGGAATGCCGAAGGCGCAGGTTTTGCCGGTACCCGTCGGGGCGATGGCGTTGATGTCCGTGCCGGACATCATCAGGGGGATGGTGCGGGCCTGTACGGTGGAAGGCTCCTTGAAGCCCATCTCGCGGACGGCCTTCAGGATCTCAGGGGACAGGTCCATGGTTTCAAATGTGACCGGTGTTTCTGTTTCCTGTGACAAAGGGAATCTCCTTTCGGGGTTTATCGTGAAATACCCGGATAGATTGGTAAAAGCTGAATCACCGAAGGATTCCAAAGGGCGCGCGGTTCAGCGCTGCCGGTGGCAGCAATGTGCTGAACAAGCGGCGAATAGGGAAAGCCCTTTGATTAATCATGATACGCCCGGATCGCTTTACTGAGCTGATCAGGGCATGACGTATTCCCGCGGCAGGGAATGCCTTCCAGCATCGCCGCGATTTCCTCGGCGTTCCGCCCGGTGGCGAGCTTCGCCACGCCCTGGGTATTGCCCCGGCAGCCGTTGTTGATCTTGCAGTAGGTAATGATCCCGTCCCGGATCTCCAGGTCGATGGAGGTGGAACAGGTGCCTTTGCACTGATAGGTGAACATAATGGGACCTCCAACACTCTTAATAAAAGGAACGCTCCCGATCTGGGGAGCGTTCCGGATGGGTGATCTGATTACTCGATGACCTTGGCCACAACGCCGGAGCCCACGGTACGGCCGCCTTCACGGATAGCGAAGCGCAGTCCCTGCTCCATGGCGATGGGGGTGATCAGGGTGATTTCCATGTCGATGTTGTCACCGGGCATCACCATTT
>JAILIE010000014.1 GCA_024695415.1 Clostridiales bacterium
ATTGAGATCCTGCAGAGCGGAAAGACGCCGGAGGAGATCTGCAAGGCGCTGATTGACGCGGCGAACGCGCACGGCGGGAGGGATAATATCTCGGCGGTGTATATCAGGATTCTTCCTGAACAGAAATAAAAAGTTTTGAGAGAAATGCCGGAAGTGTGCAGGATGCATCCCTTCCGGCATTTTTAGTCTGATATACTCATGACACAAGGAGGCGATCGACATGAAAAAGATGTTGGCGTTGCTGATGGTACTGCTGATGGTGCTGCCGGGAATGGCGGCGGGAGAGGGCGTATATGACGCCTACCGCGCGGCGGCGGAAAAGGCGGAGAACGCCCTGGCGGACGCCCTGTGGGCGGAACAGCAGCAGCTGTACGTGTACAAGGACTTCGCGGATTCGGAGAACCACTATACCCAGAAGATGAAGATGTGGGGGTACAACGAATCGCTGGTCCACGACATGAACGAGAACTGGCGGGAGAACCCGCACAGCGGATTCACCTGCATCCGGTGCGAACAGACGGTGGTCGCGGACGACTGGGGCGGATGGGCCTTCGTGAACGGCATGCTGCCGGAGGGAAGCACCCAGCCAGTGCTGAACAACGGCATGACGCCGGACCAGGGGCTGAACCTGAGCGGCGCGCAGGAGCTGCGCTTCTGGGCCCGCGGTGAGAACGGCGGGGAGAAGGTGGAATTCTTCACCTGCGGTTTCTTCCAGGGACAGAATGTTCCGTATCCGGACAGCGCGGAAAAGTGCTCGCTGGGCATGGTGGAGCTGACGCCGGAATGGGAGGAATACGTAATTGACGTCAGCGGCGAGGATATGAGCTATATCGCGCTGGGGTTCGGATTCGTGCTGGCCGGTTCGGGCGGCGCCGGGGACAAGGTATTCTACCTGGACGATATCCGCTTTACCGGAAAGCCGGAAGTGATCTCGGGCGGGTATTACCTGCTGCGGTCCTACACCACGGACAACCAGTATATTTACAACGCGGCGTTCACCTATGACAATGCGCTGGCGGCGATGGCATTCCTTTCCGCCGGACGGACGGAGGAAGCGGAGAAGATCCTGGACTCCTTCGTGTTCGCCATCGAGAATGACCGCTGGATGCAGGGACGGATCCGCAACGCGTATGTGGCGGGGAATATCTCCTCCTTCACCGGATGGGCAGAGCAGAAGAAAGCCCGGCTGCCCGGCTGGTATGATACGGAAGCCAACGCCTGGTACGAGGACCAGTACCAGACCGGGTCCAACGTGGGGAACACTTCCTATGCCGCGCTGGCCCTGCTGCAGTACGACAACCTGTACAACAGCCCGAAATACCGGGAGGCCGCGAAGGCCCTGATGGAATGGGTCATCGACGAATGCACGCCCGATGAAGGATTCGGATTCACCTCGGGATATCAGGGATGGCCGGAAGCGGGCGAGGCGGTGACCTATGTGGATACCTACAAGTCCATCGAGCACAATATCGACGCGTACGCCGCGTTTATCCGGCTGTACAAAATCACCGGAAACGCCAAGTACAAACTGGCGGCGAACAGCGCGCTGGAGTTCATCCGCTCCATGTACAACGCGGACGAGAAGCGTTTCTACACCGGCACGGAAAGCGACGGGGTCACCCCGAGCACGGACAATACGGTGCTGGACGCGCAGGTATGGTGCTGCATGTCCCTGGGGGACGAATTCGCGCCGTACATGGATTCCCTGGAGACTGTGGAAGCGATGAAGACGGACGGCGGATATCCCTTCTGCCGGTCGAACGCGAACGGCGGATGGTGGGCGGAAGGCACGGCATATACCGCGCTGATGTACCGGATCCTGGGAGACGACGAGAAGGCGGCCGCCGCACTGGACGCGCTGGTATCGATCCAGCTGGAGAACGGAAAGTTCCCGGCGGCGACGGTGGACAATCTGTCGACGGGATTCTGGCTGTTTACGGGGGATCCGTGGGAGTACGGGTCCGCGCCGCATATCGCGCCGACGGCGTGGTTTGTGATGGCGGTGAACGGGTTTAATCCGTATACGTTTGACACGGATGCGTTTGGTGAATAAATCCGGGGTTCCGGGCGGAACTGAATAACAATGAATGGCGGCCCGCGGAGAAGGTTGTGTTTTTCTCCGCGGGCCGTTATAATGTGGGTGGAAGGTCAAATGAGCGACAAATGAATAGAAGGTGGATACGTGAAGATTACAACCATTGGGGAAATCCTGGTTGATATGACGCAGACGCATATTGACGACAACGGCATACCGCATTTCGCCGCCAATCCTGGCGGCGCGCCCGCCAATGTGGCAGTGGCCGCGGCGAAGCTCGGCGTATCGACCGCGTTCATCGGCTGCGTGGGGGACGATTCCTACGGAAAGCTGCTGCGGGATACCCTGGTCCGCTTCGGCGTGAACGTCGACGGGCTGCAGGTGACGGCAGAAGCCAGCACGACCCTGGCGATCGTAACGGTGGACACGAAGGGGGAGCGGAGCTTTTCCTTCTACCGCAAACCCGGCGCGGATACCCGGATTGACGCGGCGCGCGCGATCCGGGCGGCGGAAGGCGCGGGCATCCTGCATTTCGGCAGCGTCAGCCTGACGGATCCGGCATGCCGGGAGGCGGTGGTCTCTACGGTGCGGGCGGCAAAGGCCGCGGGGACGCTGATCACCTATGATCCAAACTACCGCGCTGCCCTGTGGGAGAGCGAGGACGCTGCCATCACGCAGATGCGGGCGGTCCTGCCCCTGTGCGATATTGTCAAAATCAGCGATGAGGAAACCCGGCTGCTCTGCGGCACAGCGGATCCCGGGGAAACGCTGGAGAAGCTGATGGGCCTGGGCGTCCGGCTGGCGGTGGTTACGCTGGGCGCGAAGGGCGCCATGTGGCGCTGCGGCGGGATGGAAGGCCGGGTGCCGGGCTGCGCGGTAAAGGTGGCGGATACAAACGGCGCCGGCGACACCTTCTTCGGCGCTTTCCTGAGCCGGATCGCCCTGCGCGGCGGCCTGGACGGGGTGACGACGGAAGAGATCAACGACTATGTCCGGTTTGCCAACAAGGCGGCGTCCATTACCACCAGCCGCCCCGGCGCGATCCCGGCGATGCCGACGCTGCGGGAAGTGCAGGAAGGCTGACAGAAACGAAGAACGAACGAAGGAGACGCGGCATGAAACTGATTTTCCTGGATATCGACGGTACCCTGACCCCTGCCGGCAGTAATTATCCGCCTGAAAGCGCCATGAAGGCCGTACGGAAGGCACAGGAGAAAGGACACAAGGTATTCCTGTGCACCGGGCGCAATCCGGCGATGCTTGCCCCGGTACTCGCGCTGGGATTTGACGGCGCCGTAGCCGGCGCCGGCGGATATGTCTTCGCCGGCGAAAAGGTGCTGTTCGACTGCCCGATGAAGCCGGAAGAGCTGGAAGCGGGCATGCGCCTGCTGCGGGAAAACGGCGTGTTCCGGACCATCGAGGCGCGGGACGCGACATGGGGCGACGAGGACCTGGGCGACTTCCTGGCCCAGGCCGGGGAAGGCAACAGCGAACTGGTACGCTGGCGGAAAGCGCTGGCGGAGCAGCTGAACATCCGCCCCATGAGCGAGTACGACGGCAGCCCGATCTACAAGATCGTCTTCATGTGCCGGGAAGCGAAACAGCTGGAGCCCGCCCGGAAAGCGCTGGAGAAGGAATACAACTTTGTGGTGCAGGATGTGGCTGCCCACAACTGCCTGAACGGGGAACTGATCAACCGCAAGTTTGACAAGGGGCGGGGCGTCCGTATCGTGGCGGACTATTACGGGGTGGAACTGAAGGACACCTACGGTTTCGGCGACAGCATGAATGACCTGGAGATGATCGAGACGGTTGGGTATTCCGTGTGCATGGACAACGGGAGCCCGGCGCTGAAGGAAAAAAGCGACATGGTGTGCCCGGCGGTGGAGGACGACGGCCTGTATCAGGCGTTCGATGAACTCGGCCTGATGGATTGACGCGCATGGCGTTTTTCTTTCTTTACATTATTTGGCTGTTCATGTATAATCCAATCAGATACATGGCGGATACAACCCCTTTTACAACCAAACAGGACAACTGAAAAAGTGAGGAGGAAACACCCACATGGCTCTCGACTACCGGAAATGCGCGGAGGAGATCGCGGCGAATATCGGCGGCGGCTCCAACGTCATCAGCGCGGCGCACTGCGCCACCCGGCTCCGTTTGGTCATCGCGGACAACGGTAAGGTCAACAAGGAAGCCCTGGAAAATGTGGACGGCGTCAAAGGCATGTTCGAATCGAACGGCCAGCTGCAGCTGATTATCGGCACAGGCACCGTCAACAAGGTCTATGACGAATTCCTGGCCGTTACCGGTGTATCCGCGTCCAGCAAGGAAGACGCCAAAGCGGCAGCCGTATCCAAGATGCCCTGGTGGAAAAAAATCCTGAAGGTACCCGGCGACATCTTTGTTCCGATCCTGCCTGCCATCGTGGCCTCCGGTCTGATGATGGGCCTGGTGGAAGCCATCCCGAAATTCTGGCCGGCATTTGCCGATACCGGATGGTTCTCGTTCCTGGACCTGGTGGCCAACACGGCCTTCGCCCTGCTGCCGGTACTGGTGGCCGCGTCCGCGGCCCGCGTGTTCGGCGGAAACCTGTTCCTGGGTATTGTAATCGGCCTGATGCTGGTTCACCCGGCGCTGCTGAACGCATGGAACTCAGGAAGCGTGAAACAAGTTGCCTTACAATTCGACAAACCGATCCCCATAGAGACGGTACAGGGAGCGCTGGACAGCTTATCGGACGAGGACCTGCTGCACCTGCCTGTGGCAAAGGACGAGTATATCGCCAGCCTGGGCACGCTGTATGACACCTCGAACGGCATCAGCCCCTCCCTGCTGAACAACCTGCCGTCCTACAAGGGAGCGGACGGAAAGGATGTCAGCATCTCCGACAAGGTATGGGAGTACGTCAATACGACGCTGACGGTGAGTGATATTGGCGGAATTGAGCAATGGTCCCTGATCGGCAGCCTCGGGATATCCCGGGTCGGCTACCAGGGACACGTGATCCCCGTGATCCTGGCGGTATTCTTCATGTGCCTGCTGGAGAAGAAGCTGCACAAGGTCGTACCGGAGATGATCGACCTGTTCGTGACCCCGCTGGTGACCGTTCTGGTCACGGCGTTCGCGGCATTCCTGGTCATCGGCCCGGTATTCGCCGTGTTTGAGAACTGGGTGCTCGCCGGAGCCAAATGGCTGATCACTGTCGGATACGGGGTCGGCGCGGCCATCATGGGCGCGATCTATCCCTGGACGGTGGTCATGGGCCTGCACCACATGTACAACGTCATCGAAGCCGGCATGATTGCCCAGACCGGGGTCAATACCTGGATGCCCATTGCGTCCGCCGCGAACTTCGCGCAGTTCGGCGCCTGTCTCGCGGTCGCCCTGAAGGTGCATAACCAGAAGACGAAGTCCGTGGCGCTGCCCTCCTCGCTGTCCGCATCGCTGGGCATCACGGAGCCGGCCATCTTCGGTATCAACTTCCGCTTCATGAAGCCCTTCATCGCGGGCATGATCGGCGGCGCGGTCGGCGCGTGGTTCGCGGCGGTGGTCCCGACAGCGACCAACGCGGCCGGCGAAACCGTGGCCTTCGGCGCCACGACCTACGGCGTGACCGGTATTCCCGGCATTCCTGCCGTGAACAATACCCTGATGTACCTCATTGAACTGGTGATTGCCGCGGGCGTGGCATTCACGATTACGACGATTATCTGGAAGGAAGAACAACCCGCAACCACCCACGCGGCCGTGGACGGCGGCGCTGCGCCGGCTGTGGAGGAAGCGGCTCCTGCCGCGCTGGAAGTTCCCACGGTCAGCGTCATCCGCTGCGCGGCGGGCAGCGTGCTCCAGCCGGTCAAGGGCAAGGTGATCAGCCGGGAGGAGATTCCGGACGAACTGTTTGCGGCCGGTACGCTCGGCGACGGCATCGGAATCGAACCGGAGGAGGACCTGGTGGTCGCCCCGTTCGACGGCACGATCTCCTCGGTGGCTGAAACCCAGCACGCCGTGGGCATTGAGAGCAACGGAATGGAACTGCTGATCCACATCGGCGTGGATACCGTCAAGATGGCGGGCGACGGCTTCACCTGCCTGGTGAAGGAAGGCGACGAAGTCAAGGCCGGCCAGCCCCTGGTCCGGTTCAGTCGGGAAAAGATCAAGGCGGCCGGATACAGCGACACCGTCGTGGTGCTGCTGACCAACTCCGACGATATCGAGGGCGTCGAGTGCGGCGCGAAGGAACCGGAATAATCCGCGGAGCGGAACAATAGAAGGAGGAACCATCCATGAAGTCTTTTGAGTACACGATTACCGATCCCGTGGGCATCCATGCCCGTCCTGCCGGCGTTCTCGTCAAGGAGATCAAAAAGTACACCTCCACCGTCACCGTGATCAAGGGCGAAAAGTCCGTGAACGCGCTGAAGCTGATGGCCCTGATGGGTATGGGCATCAAGCAGGGCGACACTGTGAAGGTGACGATTGAAGGCGCGGACGAAGACGCCGCGGCCGCCGCCATCGAGGAATTCTTCAAGGCCAATCTGTAATCCGTATCCGGACAAACGGCTGCCGCGTGACAGCCGTTTGTTTTTCTCACCTGAACGAATTTGGAGGAAAAACCGATGATTCTGATTCAAGGAAAAGGCGTATCCACCGGCGTGGCGATCGGTCCCCTGTATTTCTACCAGCGGGCAAAGTCCACCATCACAAGGTACGAGGTGGAGGACACGGACGCGGAATGGGCACGCTTCAAGGCCGCCCAGGGAAAGGCGATCGAGCAGTTGGGCGAGCTGGCCGAAAAGGCCCGCGCGGAAGCCGGCGACGAGGCCGCGCTGCTGTTTGAGACCCATCAGATGATGGCGGAGGACATGGAATACGAAGAGGCGATCCAGTCCGCCATCCAGGACACCCGACTGAACGCGGAAGCCGCGGTCACGGATACCGCCGCGCAGTTCGCGGAGATGTTCGCTTCCATGGAGGATCCCTATTTCCAGGCTCGCTCCGCGGACGTGAAGGACGTCTCCTCCCGGATTATCGCCGCGCTGACCGGCGTGGTGCAGGGCGGGATTGATTCTCCGGTGCCCGTGATCCTGGCGGCGGACGACCTGGCTCCGAGCGAAACCGTCCAGCTGGACAAGAGCAAGATCCTCGGCTTCGTGACGGAAGGCGGTTCCGGATCCAGCCATACCGCGATCCTGGCGCGCACGATGGGGATTCCCGCGATTATCGGCGTTGGCGACCAGCTGAAGCCGGAGTACGAGGGCAAGGAAATCATCATTGACGGAAGCACCGGCAACGTGACCATCGACGCGGACGAGGACGCGAAAGCGCATCTGCTGAAGAAAATGGAAGAGCAGAAGAAGATGCGCGAGATGCTCGAGCAGCTGAAGGGCCAGCCCAACGAGACGCTCGACGGCCACCGAATCCGCGTATACTGCAACATCGGCGGTCCGGACGACGTGCCGGCGGTACTGGCGAACGACGCCGGCGGCGTAGGTTTGTTCCGCAGCGAATTCCTGTACCTGAACTGCGACGATTTTCCCTCGGAGGAAGTGCAGTTCGAAGCGTACAAGAAGGTCCTGTCCGACATGGGCGGCCGGGAAGTGGTCATCCGTACGCTGGATATCGGCGCGGACAAGCAGATCGGCTATTTCAACATGCCGCATGAAGAGAACCCCGCCCTGGGCAACCGCGCGCTGCGCATCTGCCTGAACCGCCCGGAAATCTTCCATACCCAGCTCCGCGCGCTGTTCCGCGCGTCCGCCTTCGGCAAGCTGGGCATCATGTTCCCGATGGTTACCAGCGTGTGGGAGGTCAAGGAAGCCAGGAAGATGTGCGACCAGGTACGCAGTGAACTGACGAAGGAAGGAATTCCGTTCAGCGAGGATGTGGAGATCGGCATCATGATCGAGACCCCCGCGGCTGTCCTGATGAGCGACCGGCTGGCGAAGGTGGTGGACTTCTTCTCCTGCGGCACCAACGACCTGACGCAGTATACGCTGGCCTGCGACCGGCAGAACGCGGACCTGGGACGCTTCTTCAACCCACATCATCCCGCGGTGCTGCGCGCCCTGAAGATGGTCTGCGACAACGCGCATAAAAACGGCGTGTGGGTCGGTATCTGCGGCGAACTCGGCGCGGACGTGACACTGACGGAGACCTTCCTCTCCATCGGAATCGACGAGCTTTCCGTCTCCCCGCGCTCCGTCCTGCCGCTGCGCCAGAAGATCCGCGAAACGGACGTATCGAAGGTCCGGGAAAAGATCCTGGGCGACCTGCTCAGCGACGAGAACACCATCTGATTCAGATTCCCGCGTTTCCGGCGCCCGGCCCGATCGGCCGGGCGCCTTTTTGCCGCCAAAAACGTGAAAAAGATTGCCAAAATACCGAAAAAAGTGATATAGTTATATAAATTCCAAGCGCAATATTCTTCTTTAACAGAAAACGAGGGAAAAGACATGGATTTATCCTACGGTATGAAATTCGTAGTCCTTCGGGCACAGTCCGAAGCGAACAGCGCAAAATGCAGCAAGCCCGGTGTGGAGTTCTTCTTCCTGGGCCTTTTGAAACTGGCGGAAATCCGGGCGAAGGACGCGTTCAACCTGCCTGAAAAAGACCTGAAGGAAATCGACGAGGATATCGCTGAGGTCAAGTCGATCTTCGCGGCGCAGGATGTGGACACGCACAACGTGCGGCCGCAGCTGCGCCACGCGCTGAAGCACGGCGGGAAGAGCGATCCCGACAAGATGGAGGGATACCTGCGCGAGGCGCTGAGCCTGGCCCAGGGCCGCGGCAAGGACGATATCTACGCGCAGGATATGCTGCACGCGATCCTGCGGGATCCGTCGGATACAATCCTGCAGGTCTGCCCCCTGAAGAACGAAAAGGAAGAGCAGAAGAAGCAGCAGGAGGCCGCGGAGGAAGAGCAGAAGGCGAAGGAAATGACGCCGGCCTTCCTGCCGGAGCTGACCAAAAAGATCCGCGGTATGCGCGCGCGCCTGCTGAGCACCGTGCAGGGCCAGGACCACGTGGTACACGCCTTCACGGAAGGCATGTTCGCCGCGGAGGTTTTGTCCGCCAGCGACGAGAAGCGGAAACGGCCGAGGGCGATCTTCGTCTTCGCGGGACCGCCCGGTGTCGGCAAAACCTTCCTGGCGGAGCAGGCGGCGGAAGCCATTGACCTGCCCTTCAAGCGTTTTGACATGTCCCTGTATGCCGATCATCAGTCCTATATGGGGCTGGTCGGCTTTGAAAAAAGCTACAGCGGCGCCAAGGAAGGCGACCTGACGGGATTCGTGAAGAACAATCCCCACTGCCTGCTTCTGTTCGACGAGGTGGAGAAAGCCCACCTGAATACGATCCAGCTGTTCCTGCAGGTGCTGGATGCCGGACGGCTGAAGGACCGCTACCACGGCGAGGACATCTCCTTCAAGGATACGATCATCATCCTGACGACGAACGCCGGCAAGTCCCTGTACGAAGGCGACGTGCGCCAGAACGCCGCGGGCGTTCCGCGCCAGACCCTGATCAGCGCCTTGCAGACGGAAAAGGATCCCCGCACGGGCGAACCCTTCTTCCCCGGCGCGATCGCCAGCCGCCTGGCGACCGGATGGCCGCTTCTGTTCAACCACCTGCAGGCGCACGACCTGGAGAAGATCAGCAGCCGCGAGCTGGAACGGTTCTGCGGACTGTTCAAAAAGCAGTACGGCATCGATGTGTACTTCGACGACCTGGTGCCCACGTCGATCCTGTTCCGGGAAGGCGCGGTGGACGCGCGTACCGTGCGCGCGCAGACCGAGCAGTTCTTCAAGAACGAGATCTTCAAGATCTGCCGCCTGTGGGACCAGGACCATTTCATGGACGCGCTGGAAAAACTGAAGGAGATCCGCATCGTGACGGAGACGGAAGGCCTGTCTCCCGATATCCATCCGCTGTTCTACTGCGACGAGAAACCGCGCCTGCTGATCTACGGCGACGAGCTCTTCGCGAAGCGCTGCCGGGACAAGCTGACGGATTACGAAATCTACGATACCCGGAATGTGGAGGAAGCGCTGGAGATCGCCGGTGAAAAAGACATCACCATGGTGCTGCTGGACGTGACCGAAAAGAGCGTCACGCCCGAGGAGTGGATGGCGACGGTGGCCGAGGGCATGCAGAGCGGACTGTTCCAGTCCAGCGGCGGATTCAACTTTGCCCCGATGGCCGCGCGGGCGCTGCGGGACGGCAGCCGCCTGCTGGGCATGCTGCGGGAACGCCTGCCGGAGATTCCGGTGTACCTGCTGGAGACCCCGAATTTTGAAATTGACGAGGAGCTGACCATGAGCTTCATCCGGGCGGGCGCCCGGGGGAAGATCACCGCGCCGGACGGCGACCTGGACGTGTTTGAGGATACGGTGAGCGAGATTTCCCGCCAGCTGTACCTGCAGGGCGTCGCCAGGCGCCTGGGTTCCGAGCGGCGGGTGCTGTTCTTCGAGACCGCGCCGGCACTGTCCGACGGCCAGGACAAGGTGACGATCCGCCTGCGGGACTTCAGCCTGAAACGCGCCGCGGCGGCGGAGGATACCGGCGCCGTGCTGGATGACGTCGAGAAGCCGGACATCCATTTCGACGACGTGGTCGGCGCCGCCGACGCCAAGGCGGAGCTGAAGTTCTTTATCGACTACCTGAAGAACCCGAAGAAATTCTGCGCGAGGGGCCTGAAGCCCCCGAAGGGCATCCTGCTCTACGGACCGCCCGGAACCGGCAAGACCATGCTGGCGAAGGCGCTCGCCGGAGAATCCGACGTCGCCTTCCTGCCGACGGTTGCCAGCTCCTTCGTCACCAAGTGGCAGGGCAGCGGCCCCGAGGCCGTGCGCAACCTGTTCAAGCGCGCGCGCCGCTACGCGCCGGCGATCATCTTCATTGACGAGATCGACGCCATCGGCCGCAAGCGCGGGGAAAGCAACGCCGCCCACGGTGAGGAAATGGCGCTGAACGCCCTGCTGACTGAGATGGACGGCTTTGCCGTCGATCCGCGCCGGCCGGTGTTCGTCATGGCGGCGACCAACTTCGACGTCGAAGAGGGCAAGGGCGGCATGGGCGTGATTGACCCGGCGCTGGCCCGCCGCTTCGACCGCCGCGTGCTGGTGGATCTGCCGAACGCCGAGGAGCGGGAGCAGCTGCTGCGCCTGCTTCTGAAGAAGCATCCGGATCATGAGATCACCGACGAGATGATCCACCGCACCGCTGAGCGCGCCACCGGCCTGAGCCCCGCCGCGCTGACCGGCATCGTGGAATCCGCGAACCGCATGGCCAGCAAGGCCGGCAAGCCGATGGACGACTCCATGCTGGACGAGGCCTACGAGCTGGCCCGCCACGGCGCGAAGAAGGACTGGGGATATGAGTACCTGGAGCGGGTGGCCCGCCACGAAAGCGGCCACGCCTTCCTGTGCTGGATGGGCGGAAACACGCCGGCCTACCTGACGATTGTGGCCCGCGGGGACCATGGCGGATACATGGAGCATTCCTCCAAGGATATGGGTCCGCTGCAGACCCGCGAAGAAATGATCCACCGCATCCGTACCTCGCTGGGCGGCCGCGCGGCGGAAATTGCCTACTACGGCGAGGAAGCCGGCATTTCGACCGGCGCCTCCGGCGACCTGGAACAGGCGACCCGGACGGCTGTGGCGATGCTGTGCGCCTACGGCATGGACGAGGGCTTCGGCCTGGCGTCGATGGATATGCGCGACGCGATGAAGGACGGGAAGGTTCGTGAAAAGGTCAACGAAATGCTCAGCGAAGAGATGGGCAATACCGTGAGTATCATCCGGGAAAACAAGGCGAAGATCGACCGGATGGTGGACGCCCTGATGAAGCAGAACAAACTGAGCGGCGAGGAAATGGAAGCGCTGCTGAAGGACGACTGATTCGTCCCCGGAATAAGATCCGATACGCGTCAGCGTATGAGATAATAAGGAGGTAACCTATGGGACTGTTTACACCGAAACCCTACAGCATGGACTCGCTGAACATCGCGGAAAGAGCCGCGGTCCGGACGGCCCTGAAAGTCGGCCTGATGGTTGGCAGCGACAGCTCGGTGAAGAAAAAGCTGCAGACCGCGCTGAACGACTTTGACAAGGGCAAGCTCTCCAAGGAAGACATGGCGGCGGTCATCGCGTGCCTGATCGCTTCCCTGGCTGCCATCAAGAGCGGCGACGATCCGGAACGTTCCTCGCAGCTCCAGCAGCAGCAGGTCGTTGAAGTGTCCATGGCCATGGCTCTTGACAAGCTGAAGAACATGCTGTAATCGCCTGAGCGGAAACAGGCCGGGAGGAGTATCCTCGCCGGCCTGTTCCTGCATCCGGAAAAAGAGATTTCGCGACTGCGGTCGCGACCAGGGCTTTCCTTAGTCGTCGCTTGTTCAGCACAATGCTGCCACTGGCAGCGCTGAACTGCGCGCCCTGGACATCCGGCTGATGTGTAATTGGCCGGGAGAAAAAGACCGGCCTGTTCCTGCATCCGGAAATAAAGGGGAATATATATGGCGGACGAACAGAAAAAGCGGGACGACGACCTCTGGGCCCAGCTGCTGGGCGCGGCGAGGTCGGCAACAGAGGAAAACACGAATACGCCGGAGGCGGATCCGGAACCCGGGGATCCCTGGGCCCAGCTGCTCAGCGCGGCGCAGGAACACATTTCCGGGCAGGAAGAGGAGCGGGAAAACCGCGCCTCCGAACCGGGGAAACGGTTTGCGAAAGGCTCCATGCTGCTGGGCACATACCGGATTGAAAGTGAACCCATGCACGGCGGCATGGGCGACGTCTGGCGCGTCCGGCACACCGGATGGGACATGGACCTGGCGATGAAGCGGCCGCAGGCGAAGATGTTCGCGAACGAGTCGTCCAAGCAGGGGTTCATCGACGAATGCCGGAACTGGATCAACCTCGGCCTGCATCCGAACATCGTTTCCTGTTACTACGTCCGTGAAATCGACGGCGTTCCGACCATCTTCTCGGAATGGATGGAGAACGGGGACCTGGAACGCCATATCCAGAGAGGAACCCTGTATGACGGGGAAGAGGAAGAAGTACAGAAGCGGCTGCTGGATATCGCGATCCAGTACGCCCGCGGGCTGCGTTACGCCCATGACGCCGGGCTGATTCACCAGGACGTGAAACCGGCAAACCTGCTCCTGACGAACGACTGGCAGGCGAAGGCCGCGGACTTCGGCCTGGCGAACGCCCGGACGCAGCTCACGGTCCTGGAGGGCGACGTGACGCGGCAGGATCCGGGACAGAGCATGAATGCCGCGGCGGGCGGCTATACCCCGGCCTACTGTTCCATGGAGCAGATGGACGGGAAAACGCTGACCCGGCGGACAGACATCTACAGCTGGGCGGTTTCCATGATGGAAATGTATTACGGCCGCCGGCCCTGGGTCAACGGTGTTGTAGCCGGGGGAAGCTGCCGGGAATATATGGCGCATCCGGACTGCCGGGTCCGGATTCCGGACGCGCTGCGGGAGCTGCTGGCGCAATGTATGGAGCTGAACGCGGACGACCGTCCGCACGACTTCGGCGTGATCGAGGAAGAACTGAAGAAGATCTGGAAGGCAGCGTTCGGCGGGGACTATTCCAGGCCGGAACCGGAAGCGGCGCCGGACACCGCGGATTCCCTGAACAATATGGCCCTGACCTACCTGGACCTGGGCATGCCCGAAAAAGCGGAGGAATACTGGGACAAAGCGCTGGAGACGAAGCCGGACCACCTGGCCGCCACCTACAACCAGGGGCTGTATGACTGG